>NZ_DS989904.1:2481289-2841619 GCF_000155595.1 Synechococcus sp. PCC 7335
ACTCGACAGTACAGTCTCGATATTACCCATACGCAGCGCTTTGTACAGCCGCTGCGGTGGTCGAACCGTAAGGTGAAACAAGCCCGCGACGATACCCACAATACCTGCCGCGATATGGTGAGCAACTACGCCGCCTGGATTAAACGGGTTGAAGCCAGCCGGCCCCCATTCAGGGGCGACCCCTTGAACATGCCCGGTTAAGCCGTACGGGTCAGAAACCCACATGCCAGGACCCCAAAGACCTGTGAGATGAAACGCTCCGAAACCGAAGCAAAGTAGACCAGAGAGAAATAGGTGAATGCCAAACATCTTAGGCAAGTCTAGAGCCGGCTCACCCGTACGGGGGTCACGGAAAAGCTCTAGATCCCAGAAAACCCAATGCCAGCAGGCCGCCAAGAACAGCAGACCAGACAATACGATGTGAGCCAGTGCTACACCCTCAAAAGACCAAAAACCAGGACTTATACCCGTTGCTCCTGTTACGTCCCAGCCGCCCCAAGATCCTGTTACACCCAAACGGGTCATAAACGGAAGTACGAACATGCCCTGCCGCCACATGGGGTTGAGCACTGGATCGCTTGGATCAAAAGTGGCTAACTCGAATAGGGCCATAGAACCGGCCCAGCCTGCCACGAGTGCCGTATGCATCAAATGTACAGAAATCAAACGTCCCGGGTCATTCAGGACGACTGTATGTACTCGGTACCAAGGTAGACCCATTGACTACGCTCCTCCTTGTTTAACTAAAAAAATGTTGATCGCCTACTTAAACTTGCGTGAACATCAAAAGTTGAGTCCAAACTTAAGCCTTTGTAAGGCGAAGCCGGCTAATAAAAATTTGATGTCCTGCTAAAAAGACTTCAGATATTACTAAGGCTACCAGATATAGAACCTCTCCAAACCTGTAAAGTGGCGACTATGCGGCGACTATCTCTTCTTTTTGCCAAAGAAAAAGTAAGAAATTGGACCTGTCTACCCAGGTTTGTACACAAAAATGTAAAAATGAAGGTGTATAAAGAAGTGTAACTATTCCTCAACCTTTGAGGCAAGCGATTTGACTTAATTACAGTCGGCTCAATTAGTAATGGTGCGGCAAAAAACAGGTGGGATATAGCTCATGGTTAGTATTAAGTTTGTTAAAGAAAATAAGGAAATTGATGCAGCTATTGGCTCAAACCTGAGGTTCAAGGCTCAGGAAAATGGCATTGACATTTACACCTTTATGGGGAAGCTCGCTCAGTGTGGTGGCTATGGTCAGTGCGGTACCTGTGTTGTAGACGTTATAGAAGGTGGGCATAATTTGTCTCCCCGAAATGCAGTGGAAGAGCGCATGCTTAAGAAGCGTCCTTCAACCTGCCGGTTGGCTTGTCAAACGGTTGTGAACGGTCCGATTAGCGTTGTTACGAAGCCTGATAAAAAGGAAAGTTTGAAAAAACTAAAGGCGGAGCAGGCGGCAGGTCAATCTGCTGACGCTGTCGATCAACGTACTGTAGACAAAGGTGCTTCTTCCGATAGAACTACGGCTTCAGTCGATTAAACCTTTTTGGATGAGGTTAAGAGTAGCTTCCCGATCAGTGCCTTGCTGTTTAGGTGGAAGGCAAGCTGACAGAGCTTGAAATGGTATGCTGAAATCATTGGCTACAAATATTTTAGGAGTAGGTAGGGTCTTATGGAAACTAACAAGCTAGGCTTTGTTGCTAGCGTTTTGTTTGTCTTTGTTCCAACGGTATTTCTGTTGATTTTGTATATTCAAACTGCGAGCAAGAAAACAGGTACCTAGACTGTCGATACATATCATTGAAACGGCTCAAACCGTACGAATAAAAGCGCTTTAGATATTCATATATCCAAGGGGCTTTTTTACTCGTTCATATTTTTATAGGTAGCAACCGCAGAAGGAGAAATGCGGTTGAGATACCGGAAGATCCAGTATTTAAAGACAGTGTCGAGGATGACTGGAAAGGTGGCGATAAAAAGGAAGATAAAGTTGCGGTTGGCGGGTAAGCCGAGGTGTGCGGCCATACCTTCTAATAGCACTTCCCATCCGTGAGGTGAGTGAAAGCCAACGAATATATCAGTGAAAAGAATGATGATAAAAGCTTTGGCGCTGTCGCTAAGGCCGTAGACAATTTCGTCGATGAAGCCTTTAAGTGTAGCAACTTGCTCACGACAGTTACTCAGTAGCAGGGAGAAACTGAGAACCGCGATTATGTCGGCAAAGACATTTTCTACGGCGTCGGCACTGCGCTGGCGATAGTCTTCCTCAATCTCGAAAGCTTTTTGCCTAACACGCTCTTCGATCTCTAGTTCACTAAGGCTAGGTGCTTTGCCGATTAGGACTTCAAATCGAAAACGTTCTTCGTACCGCTGGAGCTCATGGAGAGCTTCCTCTTCCATCGCTACGTTAAGAAAGACCTCCGCTTGAGTGGCATCGCGAGTGTATTCTACAAGCGGAGCCACTAGGAAGTTTTTGCTCAGATATTGAGCTAGTAGCGGTACTATAATCAGCTGTAAGACGAAGGTGATAGCGATAGTGGTTTGAGCCTTAGAACTGCGAAAGTTGCGAACAACTTCGACTTCAGCATCAGGATCAAGATCTTGTTTGATGCGATCAACAGTACGCAAGATAGAGCGCGGTAGAACGCTACTGCTACGGCTAAGCGCTTCGTTCTGGGTCTCATCTGTGGAGACTGAGCTACCTTTTTTTTGATTAGAAAGACCACTAGAAAGTTGATCGCTCCCTCTTTGAGAGGAACGTGGGGAGAGTGGACTAGCAGCGGTTGCCTGAAGCTGAGTAAGAGAGAGAACAGAAGCTTGTTCGTATCGTTCTAAGACTTCATCGATGAGCTGGAGCTTTTTGAAAAAGACTGCAGGACCGTTAATTTGATCGAGAGGTAGGTCATCGGGAAGCGAAACAGCGCGGCGACTAATGCTAGAGAGCTGTAGCGCGTCGCTACTGGTACGAAATTCTGCCATTCGCCGCCGAACAATAGATAGATATCTACGGCGATCTTTCTGGAGAATGCGATAGGAGCTAGCGCTGTAGATGCCATTCTCTGGTGTAATGGGATTGCCACCAAAGTAATTTTCTTCGATTTGACGGATCTTGAGAGCGGCCTCGTAAGCTTGGTCTAGCGATCTATCAGGTGTTCCAAAGAACCACTGTCGAAGTCGACCAACAATTCCTAGTTGCTGCGAAGAATTTGTCATTGCCAGCTAAAGCTGCAGCCCATGGGTGATTAGTGCTTATATCTTACGGGGATGACAAGTCATCTTAGTTTATTGTGGACAAAATTAGCATTCTAGCTGCTGTTTTGTATGGGCGAGGCTGTTCAAGTTTGGCAAGTGCCGCTGCAGGTATCAAACGATACGCTCGTGCGGTATACGAAATGTTTGTCTGAAGATGAGATCTCGAGGGCGGCTCGGTTTCATTTCAACTCTGATCGCCGAAAGTTTGTGGTAGCAAGAGGAACGCTGCGTTACTTGCTGGGCGCGCGGTTTAGATGTAGGGCAGGCGCGATCGCATTTGGCTACAGCAAATATGGCAAACCAGAAATGAGGACTGCCTCAAAGGGCGATCGCCCTTTCCACTTCAATCTCTCTCACTCAGGGGAAATAGCCTTATGTGCGCTAGGCGGCGATCACGTGGTAGGTGTCGATATTGAAAAGGTAAAACCTATTCAACGCCTTGAAGGGATGTTAGAGCGCTGCTTAGTAGCACGAGAAAAGGCGGTGGTAGAGTCTTTTGCTACGGAAAAGCAGCCTTTCGCCTTCTTGCAGTATTGGACCTGTAAAGAAGCCTACCTAAAAGCGATCGGTTTAGGACTGTCACAATCGATGACAACGGTAGAAGTCGATCTAAATCCTCCTCGGTTCGTGCGTGGGCCGGATGGATGTGCGGCTAGCTGGCAGCTACACGACATAGAAGTCCCTGAGGATTATGTCGCAGCTCTAGTGGTTGCTGGAGAGGGGGCCGTACAAGTTAGATGCTGGCAGCACCCAAGTTAGCGGTTCTAATCAGTAAGCTATAAGCGATTTGATTAGCGATCAGCTCTTGTGAGTAAGATGACAGATTTAATAGGCCGTCGAATGGGATTATCTGCGGCATCGACAAGGCCAAAGTAAGTTTGCCTTTCTGCTACGGACAACGCTGAGGAACTCCCACCGTCTAGATTCAATAGCTTGGTGATACCTAGAGACTTAGCAAAGTCTGCTAGCTCTAGTAGCGTCATACCGATAGAACTGGCAGACTTTTCGACCATGATTAGCGCGATCGCCCCATCTGGATAAAGCCCAATTGCACTTCGAGCATTGGGCTGTCGGCTACCAATGGCATCGCGAAATAGAATCCCATCGTCGTAGTCTATGAAGCCTTCTACCCAAGAAGTATCGGCAGGGAGAAGCTGTGGACCGGCACCAATGGCAGTGTCTATCTCGCAGCCATCGGGCGGCGGCGCGTTGTGGAAAGTGATGTCGTAAACAACAGCTTCCTCGGTGAGGCTACCTTCGAGACCACCGCGCTCAACGACGCTTGCTTGACGACAGCGATAGACACGAAACTCTGACCGATTGAGAATTTGAGCCATGTACTGACCCAGGTTTGAATTATTGATCAAGCGTTCGTTATCAGCCGGATCGCTAACGGTCTGTTCTTGGGAGATAAGGTGAGAGGTCGTTTTGCCATTATGAGGATCGAAAAATCCACCGTTGATAATGTAGTCGGCATTTGTTCGCTCGGCAAAGGCTTCTATCGTGGCAAGCTCTTGTGCAACAGCGATCGATAGTTGGACGGTCGGTGGTTGGGTGACTACGTGGGCAATCGCACCTTTGAAATAGCGCTTTTGGTAGCCGTAAGCGCTATCCACGCTATCCGCGCCAAGTCTATCTAGCTTGTTCTTTTTAAGTTCAGATCGACTAAGTTCAGCTGAAGCCGCTTCGTGTTCTTCAACATCAATCCAGGCTGTAGATACTCCCCTAGCTAGTAGCCAAACACTACCTAATCCCAAGATCAGTAGCGCCAACACTAGCCACGAATTACGCGGTGACATTTCTCACTTTCTTACTGTTCTAGCTGCCTTGATAGATGTATCGTAGTCTGCACCTAGCTCACCATCATGAGTCACCACTTTGATTGAAACAAGCTAATAAGTTAGCAGTTAGCTCTCGCAATAGAGCCCCAAAATCCTATAAAAAGGGCCTCTACATAGCGCAGAAGACCCTAGGAGCAAGCTTTTCTTGTTCTAACCGAATACTCTAATAAGCATCTTGCAGCTCGTAGAAATCAGGGGAGATATAGTCCTTCCGTAGTGGCCAACCTTCCCAGTCTTCTGGCATCAATAGACGTTTTAGATTCGGATGCCCTTCATAGATGATGCCAAACAGGTCATAGCATTCGCGCTCTTGCCAGTCAGCTGACTTCCAGATCCAGTATACAGATGGAATTCGGGGATCTTCTCTGGGCAGGAAGCACTTAATTCGTACCTCAGCTGGCGCATCCGCATCGTCACTTAGCTTTGTTAGATCATAGACGCTGACTAGGTCTTGCCCTGGACCAGAATCGTATGCACATTGACAGCGCAGATAGTTGAAGCCATAGGCATAGAGCGCAGTCGCAAAGGGTAGCAGAAACTGAGGATCAACCTTAAGAACTTCTATCCCTGCATGATCGCGCTCCATCACCTCATGACCAAAGCCTTGCTCACTCAGCCAGGTAGAGACCTCCCCGGCCTCGACAATAGCAGACTCTTCTGACTCTGTAGCCGCATCTTTCTTCTCTGTATCAGCCATCTACCTCACGCCTTTTCCTGCTTAACGTTTGCACCTTCTAATTCGGCTGCCGATTTCTCAACGGGCATTCCCATCGCTTCCATCAGCTCTTTCGGCGGCGTATCCCGCTTACTAGAAGCCAGATATTCCCCGGTCAAAATAGGTGCAACTACCTTCATTTCGTGAGAGCGAGTATAGAAACGATGTGTCTCTTGGAACTCTGCGCGCTCCTGCATAGACTCGTTCGCGATCTTCTTACGCAGCTTGATTACCGCATCAAAGATTGCCTCTGGTCTAGGCGGACAGCCAGGAATATACACATCAACTGGGATGATCTTGTCTACGCCGCGCAAAGCAGTTGGAGAATCAGCGCTGAACATACCGCCAGTAATCGTACAGGCGCCCATTGCCATCACATAAGCAGGCTTGGGCATCTGTTCGTATAGCCGGACGAGAGCGGGTGCCATCTTCATCGTTACTGTACCTGCCACGATGATCAAATCGGCCTGACGGGGACTAGCCCGAGGGGCTAGACCAAAGCGGTCAAAATCAAACCTGGAGCCCAACAGCGCCGCAAATTCAATGAAACAACAGGCCGTGCCGTACAGCAAGGGAAACAAGCTCGAAAGCCTAGTCCAGTTATAGAGGTCATCGACTGTTGTCAAAATGACGTTCTCGGATAGATCCTGCGTGACACCTGTTTTGGCAGCAGGATTCATAATCCGCTCGCCTGGATCTACCAAGGGATTTTGCATATCTGATCTCATACCTTTTCCTATGACCACTCCAAAGCTCCTTTACGCCATGCGTAGACCAACCCAACCACCAGAATGGCGATAAAGATGAGCGCTTCTACAAACGCTAAAAGTCCTAACGTGTGAAATGCAACCGCCCAGGGATACAAAAAGACCGTCTCTACATCGAAGATCACAAAGACCAATGCAAACATGTAGTAGCGAATGTTGAACTGAATCCATGCGCCACCGATAGGCTCACAGCCTGACTCGTAGGTCGTCCGGCTCGCAGGACCAGCACTTGCCGGGCGCAATAGCTTGGAAGCGCCTAAAGCGACTACTGGTACGAGAGAGCTGATAATTAGAAAGCCTAGAAAGTACTCGTATCCACTTAAAACAAACACAGCGTGCGCCTTGAACCGTTGACAAATATCTTTTTCATTGTAGCGGCCTAAGTCTACCGCAGTGGCTTACTTTGCTACTGTTATCAAAAAATCTGCGCCAAAACAGGATTGACAGAAATCTATGTACATAACGTAGTTACTAAGCGATCACATCAGCGATCGCAACGCTAGTAACACCTGGTGGCCTGCAAAAAAGAGCTCGTTTGCCTCACATCGCCCGCTGAGAGAAAACCACTCTATGCAATAATAGTTTACAAATATTTCATATTTTTTCAGTTCGCTACACCGGGCAAGTGTTTTAATCCCATGACTACTGAGCCGACCGCTAATCCTGACTCGGAATCATCTCCAGTCGAGGAAATAATTCCGTTGGTAAAGCCCGAAGGATCTAAAGAAGAAAAGCCTGAAGGGTCCGAAGAAGGGCCTCCTACTCCTGAGGAGATGGATCGATTTGAGTGTCGCTCTTGTGGCTATACCTACGAACCTACTAAAGGCGATAGCCGCAGCGACACCCCGCGGGGCGTTCCGTTTAGAGAACTGCCCTTGGACTGGCGCTGCAGCGTTTGTGGCTCTAGTAAATCGCAGTTCAGTAACATCGGTCGGGCAGGTACTGCTTCTGGCTTCAAAGAAAACTTGAGCTATGGATTTGGCGTAAACACGCTGACACCTGGACAGAAAAACGTGCTGATATTTGGCGCTTTGGGATTAGCTGTGCTGTTTTTCTTGAGTCTGTATGGATTGCGATAGCGCTCCAGTTAGCTTGTAGAGCAAGTATCTAGGTTCTGTCAGCTAGTGTTCTGTTGCTTATGATAGATAGCGGCTGACTGAGTTGATTGTGTTGATTGTCCGGTGTCCATATATGTTATGTCCATATATTGAGTGTACGACTATGTTCTTTCGGATTGATTTTTTGCTGGAGTTGTCATGCAAACGGTTTTAATGTCCTTTCTTATAACTGCTTCTACGGCTGTGAAAGGAGCTATAAGAAAAGGGACGATGTTAGCTTTAGTTGCGGTGCTAGCGACTAGCTGTAGCAGTGTATTCCTCTCGGGGACAGAGACTAACCCTTGGGATGTCATTGCGCTGCCAACTGAGGCTTCTATCTCCGATGTTGCTTTTGCGAGTGATGGAGAACACGGTTGGCTCGTCGGTAGTCGCACAACGCTGCTGGAATCAACTGATGCAGGTAAGACCTGGGATACTCGCATCTTGGAGTTAGGCGATCAGAATTACACTTTTACTTCGATTGACTTTGAAGGTGATGAGGGTTGGCTAGTTGGTCAGCCTAGCATCATGCTGCACACTACCGATGGCGGCACGTCATGGTCTAATATTCCTCTCGATCCTAAGTTGCCAGGTCAGCCTCTATTAGTGACTGCAACGGGTGAGAATTCGGCTGAGCTAGCGACTGATATTGGTGCTATCTACGTGACTGAAGATGGCGGCCAGCAGTGGAAGGGTTTGGTTCAGTCTGCGGTAGGCGTGGTTAGAAATATGACTAGAAACTCGGACGGTCGCTATGTGGCGGTCTCGTCTAGAGGTAATTTCTACTCAACCTGGCTACCTGGGCAGGAAGCTTGGCAGCCGCATAACCGAGAGAACTCAAAACGACTGCAGAATATGGGCTTCACAAAAGACGGCTTGTTGTGGCTGATCGCCAGAGGTGGGCAGATTCAGTTTGGGACTGAGCAGGTCGAGTATGAGGACTGGAGCGATCCAATCAACCCTGAGTTCGCTTCTAGCTGGGGGCTGTTGGATATTGCCTATCGCACGCCCGAAGAGCTTTGGGTAACCGGGGGTAGTGGCAATTTGCTAGTCAGCACAGACGGAGGGGAGACTTGGGCCAAGGATAAGGCGGTTGAGAATGTCCCGACGAACTTTTATCGAGCTAAGTTCCTAGGTCCTGACCGTGGTTATATTTTGGGCCAGCGAGGCTATTTGCTGCGCTATGTCGGAGATGATCTCCCAGCTTGAGCGAGGCACTGGCGCTGCGATTTTCAACCTTCAGTTGAGAATTTCAGCTATATGTAGCATCAGCAAAAATGGAGAAGTGATGGAGAAAGGAGATTCTTGAATATTTTTCCATCACTTGCTTGTGAGTATGGCTGAGAGTTACGTATGATAACTATACATACCGCACATTTTTCGAAAAGATTTAGTTAGGAGATCTAAAAGATATGGCTGGCGTTACCGGCGAAAGACCTTTTGGTGACATAGTCACTAGTGTCCGCTACTGGATTATTCATAGCATCACTATTCCAGCTCTGTTCATTGCTGGTTGGTTGTTTGTTTCGACTGGGCTTGCTTACGACGCATTTGGCACCCCTCGTCCTAATGAATACTATCCAAGCAATCAGATGGAGCTACCGATCGTGGACGATCGCTACAACCCTGATCGCACATTGAAATACCAAGACTAGTTCGCTGCATTGAATTCCTGATCAAGACGATTTCCCCCGGAGACTTTCCATGACAAGTGGCAACCCTAACGAACCCATTTCCTATCCGATTTTTACCGTGCGCTGGCTGTCTGTACATGCTTTAGCTGTGCCTTCAGTATTCTTCCTAGGCGCGATCGCAGCCATGCAGTTCATTCAACGCTAGCCCTAAAGGAGATACATTCCCATGGCAGATAGACCCACTAACCCAAATAAGCAGCCCGTAGAGCTAAACCGAACGTCCTTATACTTAGGTTTGCTCGTTGTCTTTGTAACCGGATTGCTGTTTTCTAGCTACTTCTTTAACTAGGTTTGAGCTAAGTTCAAAAACTAGGTATTTGGTAAACAAGCTACCTAGAGACGTTTTCTTTTGTTGTGAGTAGGATTAGGTTCCATGTTTCAAAACGGTAAGATTCCTCTTTGGATCGTCGCGACTGTCGCTGGCATTGGTGTTCTCGGTGTCGTTGGCATCTTCTTCTACGGTTCCTACGTAGGTACTGGCTCTGCTGTCTAACTATGACATTTGAGTGGCTTCAAAAAAGGCCATCCGATTAGATTAATCGGATGGCCTTTTTAATAGTCTGACTCTTAGCTGTTTTGTAAGTAGCTACATAGCGAGGCTATGCGAGATGTAGGTCTTGCATTCGCACTGAACTACTTTATGAACTACACGACATCTGTTTGGCTATCTTCGGACACCTGACCCCAAGGTGCAGACTCACCACCAGTTGTCGCCTGACCCCGTTCGATGTATAGAAAGAGGGCAGCCATCGCGATCGCAGGGAATACCAAACCAACAGTAGGCACTAAAATAGTGGGCAGAAAAGAAGCCGACATGTTCACTGATCCTCGTTTTGAAACTAACTGAACATCATTACCTTACTCTGAATCTGGAGCGCAATCATCTTTCCTTAGTTGAAGTTAAAGTTTTATTGCTGATGCCCTATACCGACACTTCTGGCAAGTAATCCTTTTGGCACATCCATGTGGCCCCTACAGCTATGTGGCCTCTACTAATAATGGCTAAACCAACAAGCTAAATAGGATCCTGAAGCTGGATAGATCCTGGTCAACAAGCGATGAGTGATAGGAAGTCGATAATATAATCAATCGAGCTTGATACTGATACATCTTCTGAAAGATAGATCCAATGTCTCTCCTACGAGAGGCAGGATCAGCTTATACCCTAGGTTACAGTGGGGTCACAAGGGGGGATCAACTGCTAAATCCCTTTACAATTACTCACTGGAGATTTTTATTATGGGCATTCTTGCTTGGGTTATTTTAGGGTTATTGGCTGGTGCGATCGCTCGCGCTATTTACCCTGGCCATCAGGGTTTGGGTATTCTTGGAACTATGGTTTTAGGTATCATCGGTGCGGTTGTTGGTGGTTTTATTGCTAACGCTGTAGTTGGCGTCGGAGCAGGCTTATCTATCCCTGGCGTCATTGTCGCCGTGCTGGGTGCTATCCTTACTTTGTTCATCTACTACGCGGTTACAAAGCGTACTGCATGATCATTAATAACATCAACAGATGTCGTGCATAATCGCTAAGCATCGGTGATGAATTGAAGCTGTGAGCCAAGCGTTCTCGTTTCTTTTCTATACCAAACACACTTGAACTAAATACGCTTGAGAGAGGGTCAATCGGACGGATGTCTGGTTGGCCTTTTCGGCTTTAGAATACTGTGGTGACTTTTATCCCAATAGCTTGCTCTCGCTAATGAAAGAAACTCAGTCCATCGCCCGTTCCGATGAAGATTCGCAGCATTGGGTAGAAAAACTTCAGAATTATCCTGCTCTTAAAGAACAGGTTGTCGACTTTGTTTTTGATGCGGAAGATGAGATAGCCGTTTCACTAGAAAAATTTTCAGCAAAACAGCTCTCCCGCTGGGCATCACCGAAGCTGGTGGGCCTTGACCGGGCAGAGCTAGCCACAGACATGTTTATCACCGAGGGGCAGATAAGAGGTCAGCCCGTTATTCAGCAGTTTCTAGCCACTGATTCGGTGCTGGCAAGCGAGGTTCAAGCCTGGCTAAGTCAGTGGACAGATAGCTTTACCGGACTCTTTGAAGTAACTGGTGTGGACTCGGCAGACGAAGAAGTCGGCGGAATCGGCGATCGCTACCAACTGATGAACTGGCTGACGGAGAAAAGCTATAGCGTCTACCCAAACACTCTGCAGTCTACTGACATGCTAAAGCGCCTCAAGATAGGTGAAATTGTGCTAGCTAGATTGGTGCCGCTGACCGCTGACGAATGGACATTCGCAGGATCAATCACACTGCTAGGAAAGCTGGGCAAGCCTAAGCTAGCAGTAGCGATTGGCAACTTCAAAAAATGGTTTCCAGAACAGCTCTATGGCGATGCCCCTGAACTCAAAGAGGCTGCGTGGGACTCGGTAAAGCAGCAGTACGAGGATTTCATCGATATTTTCGGACCGACGCCTGTGACACTGCCAGGTAAGGAACTGAATGAAAAGCTGCAGACTTATCAGCAGGAATCTGCAGAAAAGCAGCTAGCGAGCGCTGGTATAGATAGTGATAAATCCTTCTTAGAGATGGCGAAAGCACAAAATCTGTCAGACGCAGAAATCGACGAAGCGCTGGCGGCGGTAGGTGATGACAACAAGGCAGCAAAGGCGATATTGACGAGTAAGCAATCACTCAAAATGGTGATGCCAAAAGTAGAGCTGCCTGACAATTTACGCAAGGCTCAGTCGGTGACGGTATTTTCTCATCCCCGCTGGGGGCAGTCGTTTTTACCGGACTATCATAGGCTGGAGACTCTAGCGAATATAGCCAAGAGTGATCGCACTGAAGAGAACACAGCAGAGTTGCGATCGCTCGTGCTGAAATACCTAGAAGGCGAGCAGGCCAATGCCCACGTTTGGCAGCACATTCAAGCGAACTTTGGTGAGACCGTCGAGCCCCTAGTCCAAGAGCTGATGGCATCGCCCAAACTCAATATTCAAACAGACTTTGAGAAGATGCTGGCGTCCTACGATAAGCTGCTAACACCCACGCTGCCCGAAAGCGCCAACGTCCCGATCCACCTGCACAATCTCTTTCAAGATGCCTTGAAAAAGGTCGGGAAAAGCGCAGGCCAGGAAAAGTCTGCGAAAAAGAAGTCCGCGAAAAAAACAAGACAGAAGAAAGGAGGGTTCGGCTAACCCTATCAGCTGGCTTTCTGGGCTTTGTACCTTTCTTTAAAGATAGCTTGCTGCTCTTTGTGATCAACAACTTTGCAAGGATAGCCAGTCCCTTCTAAATCATTTGAATCGATCTTGCCGCTAACAAGCGCTCCCGTATCGAGATGACGAATTTCAGGTAGCCACTCACGGATATACTCAGCTTCTGGGTCGTATTTTTTGGCTTGGCTAGCTGGGTTGAAAATTCTTAACGGTTTAGGATCCATGCCGCTAGAGGCGCTCCACTGCCAACCGCCGTTGTTAGCAGATAGATCGCCATCGAACAAATGCTGCATGAAGTACTTCTCGCCCCAGCGCCAATCGATAATCAGATCTTTGGTCAAGAAACTAGCAACTATCATCCGACAGCGGTTGTGCATCCAGCCAGTTTGGTTAAGCTGGCGCATAGCAGCGTCCACAATTGGGTAGCCAGTTTTGCCCTCACACCAGGCTTGAAAAAGATCTTCGTCATTGTCCCAAGGAAAATCTTTGAGCGGTTCACGATAGGGGCCTTCAGCTAAGTTTGGAAAGGTGTACATGACGCTTTGATAAAACTCTCTCCAAGCTAGTTCCTGCTGCCAGGTGCGAATATTACGATGAGTTTCTTCGCTGCGAGCCCGGCTGTAGGCATCGCTAGCGGCTTCCCAAACAGTGCGGATGCCTAGAGTGCCAAACTTGAGCGCAGCGCTGAGGGTAGAAGTACCCGCAATAGACGGATAGTCACGCTGCTGATCGTACTCTGCGATCACCCGTCTGTCGTCGCAAAACTTTTCCAACTGTGCCAGCGCAGCAGCTTCTCCAGGCTGCAATAGAAGCTCGTTTTCCCACTCGTATCCCAGCGCCTTAGCTGTGGGCAAGTCAATATTTCCAGCTTTATTCGCCAAGGACTTTTCGTGCGGGCTAAGGCCAGTCGCTGCGGCAAACGTCGAAGCAGGCGGCTGCTTCTCTTGTCTAATCCATTTACGCCAGAAGGGTGTATAAACCTTATACGGCTCACCAGCTCCGGTTTTTAGTGCGTCAGGCGGAAGAAGAAGCTGGTCCCAGTATTGAGTAGAGCTTTCAATATCTCTGTCTTTCAAGGCGCTAGCGACGTTCGGATCGCGTTCTCTAGCATAGGGTTCCACATCACGGTTCCAGTAGACAGCCGCAGCACCCAAGGCGCTTGCGAGGTTGGGTATTGCTTCTTCGGGTTTGCCCTTGAGGATAAGCAGTTCACTACCCGCCGACTGATAGTTTTCTTGAAGCTCAGCCAGCGAGCCGATCATGTAGCTCACCCGAGCTGGTGCAATGTCGTCCCCATTCAAGATTCCAGGGTCTAGGCAGAAGACCCCAACGACCTTTGGTGTGCGCTTTCGTGCGGCGGCTAGTCCTAAATTGTCTCGAATTCGCAAATCCCGTCGATGCCAAAACAGCACCAAATCGTCTGCCATAACCTGCATTTAATGAAAAAGTATCGGGACTTAGTATAGCGAGATTAAGCTTTGACTCTGTTCGGCCTGTGGGCTGGAATGAAGGAACTAGACAGCAGCTAGATTCTTAGGATCGCTCTAGCCATATAGAATGCGGCAATAGACTTAGCATCTATGGGCGTGCCAGCTAGAATCTCTTTTTCTAAAGCCTCTGCGTCCATCAGCAAGACTTCAAGATCTTCGTCTTCTTCTAGCTGAGGACCATCAGGCAGCTTTTCTAGATCGGTGGCCAGGTATGCATGAATGATTTCGTCAGAATAACCGGGTGCGTTTGGAAACTTACCAAGATGTTTCCAGGTAGCGGCTTTATAGCCAGTTTCTTCCTGGATCTCTCTTTGGATTGTGACTAGTGGTTTTTCGTCAATTTCGACTGTACCTGCTGGAAACTCTAGCAAACGCGTTTGCAAGGCAAAGCGATACTGACGGACTAAGACAAATTGATTACTGCTGGTTACTGGGACAGCCATCGAGCCGCCTGGATGCCTGATACACTCCCAATCACCGACTGACTGATTCGGTAGTCGAAACCTTGCAACCTCAAAGTTGAACTTTTTGCCTTCATAGAACAGGCGATGCTTCAATAGCTGAGGGGGTTCTTGTCCAAAGGTCATAGCAATCAGGGTATGCAGGGCTAGATTGATTGCTAGTTTAGTGTCTTTCGGAACGCTTCTCTGTCGTGTTTGCGACCATGTTTGCGACGCTCACCTTGCTCACCCTGCAAGTTGCTCGAAACTAACCTGGTCTATGACCTGACCTATTGGTTGCTGTAAAAGCTTGGCTAAGCACGCTTCTACGGTGATTTGAACAATGGGGTGTTGCCACTTTGGGGCAACGTCTGTAAGGGGCACTAAAACAAAAAGCCTTTCATGTAGGCGAGGATGAGGAATCGTAAGCCCCGGTCTATTGATGATATGGCTGCCGTAACTGCCGTATAAGAGTAAGTCAAGATCTAATGACCTAGGTCCCCATCTTTCTCTACGTACTCTGCCAAACTGCTGCTCTACGGCTAGCAAATAGCTAAGGAGTTGTTGCGCCGATAGCTCTGTCTCGATAGTGATACAGGCATTGATGTAGTCAGGCTGCGGCGGGCCGATGGCGGCAGTTTTGTAGAAGTGCGATCGCCCTACCACAGTGGTATGCACAGCGCTATCAATGACCTCAATTGCCGCCAACAGAATCTTCTGCGACTCACCAAGGTTACTTCCTAAGCCAATAGCTGCTGGTAGCCAGGAAGTGCGATCACTATCGGTTTTAGATGGATGATTCATTGAAGCGAGAAAGATTGAAAGCGCTAGGGAAAGACTACTCTCCCTAGCTTCACAAGGCTAAATCAAGCTAAGCATCTCCGCTTAAAGCACCTCTGACTCTGCTAATTAGCTGATCTGCAGTTAAGACTCCCTCTATACGATCTAAAGGTTGACCTCCTTTAAACAAGACCAACGTCGGCAGGGCGTGAATGTTGTGCTCAGAGGCAATTTGAGGATATTTCTCAGTATCAATCTTGGCAATCTTGACCTCGCCCTTCATCTGGGCGCCGACATCGACCAAGATCTTCGCCATCATTTGGCAAGGACCACACCAGTCAGCATAGAAATCAACCAAGACTGGCTGCTCAGCGCTACCCACCAAATCCTCAAAGCTCTTGAATTCTTGTTTGACTGCCATAGACTTTAATAAAACCTAGAAAAAGAACCCTTCTATGCTAGACGCCTACCTCAGCGACAAGGTCTTTGTAACGTAATGTTTTAAGACTGTTCAATCAATTGATAAGCGTAATAGTTGACCTAACTCCAATAGAGCAGCACGACTAGAGCAGCACAACCGCAGGGCAATTGCTTCGCTCCCCCCTGGCGGCTTACAGTGATTGGGCTGACACGTATTTTAAGGAAGTAACATTACTATGACTGGAGCGCTAGATGGGAAGGTCGCCATCGTTACAGGTTCATCTAGAGGAATTGGCAAGGCGGCGGTTTTGGCTTTAGCTCAGCAAGGAGCCAAAGTCGTAGTGAACTATGCTCGATTTAGTAATGCGGCAGATGAGGTAGTCGCTCAAGTTGAGGGGATGGGAGGAGAGGCGATCGCCCTCCAAGCCGACGTATCCAAAGTGGACGAAGTCGATGCCTTGATCAAAGCCACTATAGACAAATTCGGTCAGATTGATGTGCTCGTCAACAATGCCGGTATCACCCGCGATACCTTGCTTCTACGAATGAAGCCCGAAGACTGGCAGGCCGTTATCGATCTCAACCTTACAGGCGTTTTTCTCTGCACCCGCGCAGTCAGCAAAATCATGTTGAAGCAGCGTTCAGGCCGGATCATCAACATTTCCTCTGTGGCTGGGCTGATGGGTAATCCTGGTCAGGCGAACTACAGCGCTGCGAAAGCGGGCGTTATTGGCTTTACCAAAACCATTGCCAAAGAGCTTGCCCCACGAGGTGTCACTGCCAACGTGGTCGCACCTGGCTTCATTGCGACGGATATGACAGGCGATCTAAAAAATACAGAGGAAATTCTCAAATACATCCCGCTGGGCCGCTACGGGCAGCCGGAAGAAGTGGCGGGTCTAATTCGATTCCTAGCTGCTGATCCGGCAGCGGCTTACATTACCGGCCAAGTGATGAACGTAGATGGCGGTATGGTGATGCATTAGTACGGTCCTACAGTGTGGCCTACAGTGTGGGCCTACAATACGGTTCTACACTCTGGCGATAGTGACTACTTCGGGCTGATCTTGGTACTTTCCTCGTCTTGTGTCATAGCTGACCTGACAAGGCTCCCCCTCTAAGAACAAGAGTTGGACAACGCCTTCGTTTGCATAGATACGACAGTCGGCGCTAGAGGAATTAGAAAATTCTAAGGTTAGATAGCCGCGCCAGCCGGCTTCAGCAGGTGTGAGATTGGCGATAATACCGCAGCGGGCGTAGGTGCTCTTACCAATGCAGATGGTGGTGATGTTGTCAGGTATCTGTAGCCTCTCTAAAGCAACCCCTAACCCATAGGAATGGGCTGGCAAAATGAAATAGCTGCCGTTTTTGTCTGTTCTGAGCTGTGTAGGCTCTAAATTCTCGGGGTTGAAGTTCTTAGGATCGATAACGGTACCAGGAACATGGCGGAAGATTCGAAATTCGTTAGGTGAAAGGCGAATGTCATAGCCGTAAGAAGAAAGCCCGTAGCTGATGACGGGTGTTTCACGGCCTTGAGTAGACAGCTCTACGCGACGAATGAGCGAAGCTTCAAAGGGAGAGATCATGCCTTCACGAGCAGCATGCTTGATCCATGTATCGTTTTTAATCATTGATTTACACCAAGTAGTTACGGCGGAACTGGGTGACTTGATCGGCCACATCCAACAGGGATTCTGGCATTTGTGCGCCAGTGAAGATGACTTCTACATGAGAGGGCCGATCTTTTATGAGCGTTAGCACCTCGTTTTCTAAGACCAGACCAAAATCAATCGCTAGACTGAGCTCATCAAGCACGATTAGTCCGTATACACCTCCTCGTACGGCAAGCTGGGCATGTGCCCACAGTGCTTGCACCGCCGCTCTTGTCTGATCATCTACCTCTGGATCTTTTATACAAGTTGGGCTCCCACAACGAACCCAGTCTAGGTTTTGACCCATACTCATAGGATTCTCAGGACCCTGGTCAATACCCCCTTTTAAGAACTGCATAATTAGGACGGGTATCCCTTGCTCAGCTACTCGCATCGCCTGCACCATTACGTTGGTAAAGAAGGTTCGGTGTTGTGAGGTAAACACCTGCACGGTTCCTTCGATAGCGCTAAGTAGTGGATGGCGTAGCGGACGGCCCTGGGCCGGAATGGGCACTGGAGGATTATCGAGCGGGTTAGGAAGTACTCTAAGCGGGGAAACCATGAAGCGATGGCAGCGAAATAACAGGCGGCGAAGTAAAAAGCAGTCGCACGACAGCATAGCTTCGACCACCCAAATATAGCGTAGTTGATGTTCTTTTATGGAAACAATACGCTATATGTCGAATATCTATCGAAATTGAACACTATTAGAGGCTAGGTGTCATTCAAGACCGAGGTTATCTCGGAGTATGATTCAGCACGACCCCTTTAATGTCCCTATTCCCTTAGATTACCTATGCCTTGGCAACGCCCTGACCAACGACAGCCCGATCAGCTGCGTCCTTTCAAGTTTGAACGACAGTTTACTCAGTATTCAGCTGGCTCTGTACTAGCTCATTGCGGTAATACGAGGGTGCTGTGTACGGCATCTGTTTTAGAAGGGGTGCCTCGTTTCCTAAAGGATTCTGGACAGGGATGGCTGACGGCAGAGTATCGAATGCTACCGGGTTCGACACAGACTCGGAAGTCCAGAGAGTTTATGAAGCTCTCTGGGCGAACGCAGGAAATTCAGCGACTAATCGGACGAAGTTTGCGAGCGGCTCTAGATATGGAGGCGCTAGGCGAGCGGACCATCACTATCGATGCGGACGTGTTGCAGGCTGATGGCGGGACTAGGACAACCTCTATTACAGGGGCATATGTGGCTTTGGAAGATGCGATCGCTCACCTCATCAAAACCAACGAGCTCACTACCTCGCCCCTACGCCACCAAATTGCGGCTACATCAGTCGGCTTGATAGAAGGCGATCCTTTTCTTGACCTTAACTATCCTGAAGATTTCGCTGCCGATATCGATTTCAATGTAGTGATGAACGAAAAGCTCGAATTTATAGAGGTACAGGGCACGGCTGAGGCGGGAAGTTTTACGCGATCACAGCTCAATGCCATGCTTGAGTACGCCGAGAAAGGAATTTCGCAGCTGATGCAAATACAAAAAGCGACCTTAAGTGAAAGTTTGTAGTTTTTAGCACCGGCTCAAAGTCTTGACTTGGCGTTGGTTATCTATCAACCTTTCTATCGAAGTCCCGACAGATATCATCTTCTAGGTACTGTAAGGAACGGTTCGTAGAAGGGGCTGAGGTATTGGAAGCATTATTCCATCAGGCTGCTCAAGCAAGGTTGAGGCGCAAAGTGATCGCATCGGACGCAGCTTCGACTGTAACTGGCTACCCAGATCTGACATTTTCCTTAGAATAGTGAACCTATATGTTCTTAAAGCTTATGCGGCTTCGCTATTCTGGATACTACGAAGCTCCTACATTTTCCTATGAAGCTCATTCAATTCATTCGCCCTCTTTTTTTAGTGGCTCTTGGTCTGCATGGGCTGATATTGTTCTTGCCGTTGGGTGAGGAATCAGAAGTCGCTATCGTAGACGATCTATCTTTCTCTGAGGAACCGGACCTATTAGAGTCTGCTTCAGATAACTTGCTGGAGAGTCAGTCGAGTCCTCAAGCCCCGGAGCAGCTACCCATCAGCAATCCCGATGCACTAGTGATCGCCAGTAGGAAAGCTGCTGCACAACCCAATACCACTCGTGCATCTGTCCCTACTCAGACCGCTGTTCGTCGCCCCAGTCCATCGCCTAATCGCTCACCTAATAGCGTCGCTAACAGAGCCAGTAGTCGCAGCGCTGAATCAGCTGCTAATGATTCGCAAAGTAGTGAGGACGGCTCAGCGAATATCACCGCTACTCAGACACCGATAGCCAACACTACGAGACCCCGTCGCCCTCCTACTAACAATATTCCAGATCTCTCTGAGACCGTGAGCAACAGTCTGTTGAACGACAGTCAATCAGCTACATCGGTCGATGTAGACAATTCGCCTTCAGTAGCAGACTTAGTGGCAAAACTGACAAATCCCATATCAGACTCGCGGCTAAACTCTTTACTAGATCAAATCAGCGATCTGGCTAAATCATTAACCTATAGTGAGGAGAATACAGACGATAGTAGCGCTAATCAAAATCGAGCCAGTTGGAAGGCCGATATTCAAAAGCAAGCCAATGTCGGTGCGGTAGAGAGCATCACTCCAACTGAAATTGCGGATCTAACCGAGGTCACCTATCCGATTGAGTCCCCTAAACAAGCGGGTATGCAAGCGCGATCGCTCAGTCTTTGTTTAGAAGAAGAGCCTCATGACGCTGAAGTCGGTGTTCGATTCGATTCGCAAGGCAACGTTGCAGACGAGCCCTTTTTGATCCGCAGTACGGGCTATAGCGCGCTCAACGATGAGATCATTGCTACCGTCGCAAGCTACCAAGATTTTCCACCTAGCCGTCATTCCAAAGCCTATCTCTTGGAATTCAAGGTTGATTACGATGCTGAAGCCTGTGTCAGCTTAGAAGAATTGAAAGAATAGGTGAACGTCAAACTACCAGTACTCAACTGCCAAGCTTGAATCCTCTAGCGTTCGCTTCCTTAAAGCTATACTCCTACAGTCAGACTGAAATCAAACTTTGGTGCGGTCCGTCAGAATCTCATATCCACTCTCTGTGACTAGCACCGTGTGCTCCCACTGCGCCGACCAAGCGCGATCACGTGTTACAACTGTCCAGCGATCGCTCAAAGTTCGAGTGTGCTGACTTCCCGCATTTAAGATGGGCTCAATCGCCAGCGTCATACCTGCTTTTAAGGTCACATTCGGTGCTTGATTAGTGCGAAAGTTAAACACGGCTGGCTCTTCGTGTAAATTGTGGCCCACGCCATGGCCGGTAAATTCTTCGACAACGCTAAACCGATTCGCCTTCACCGAATCCTCTATAGCTCCAGCAATATCTAATAGCGTATTTCCTGGCTTTACCTGCTCAATCCCAGCATACAGTGCTGCTTCGGCTGCCGCTGCTAGCCGCTGTGCCTCGGGTTTTACCTTTCCTACTGCAATCGTGATGCAAGAGTCGCCATGGAATCCATCAAAGTAGGCACCGGTGTCAATTTTGACGAGATCGCCATCGTTGATTTTCTTTCGCTTGCGAGGAATGCCGTGTACCACCTCATTGTTCACGCTCGCACAGATAGATGCTGGAAAGCCATGATAGCCCTTGAAGCTAGGTGTCGCGCCCATCTCACGAATCCGCTTCTCAGCATAGTCATCTAGATCAGCAGTTGTCATTCCCGCTTGAGTCAGATCATTGATCTCTTTTAGCACCGTTGCCACAATTTTAGAAGCCACTCTCATCGTCTCAATTTCCATCGCTGATTTTAATTCGATGCGTCTACCAGAGATCCCTTGGAGCGCAGGCGGAAAAGAGATTTTGGGTAATAGGCTAGTCAGAAAATTCATGGAAACGATCACTTTAGGAAAGGCAAATGTGGTGTAGATATATCGTAACGGTTCCAATAGAGTGAAGTGTGAAAACAGAACAAACTCTCAACCGTCATCAACTCAACCGTCATAAAAAAGGTATTTCGTAGGTAGGCGGTTGTAGGTAGGTATTCTTCAATAGCTTAAAGCAGCTATCTTCCAGGCGCTAGAACTTGAACCCTATGCTTGCTTTTTCAAAAAAGATCTCGAACTTCTGCGTTTATGCTATATCCTTAAAGACTGTGCGCTTTTACAAAGGCTGAGATGAACGCTGAAGCAATAATTCGCTCGATTGAGGCGGAACAAATTAAAGACGATCTACCCAAGATCTATGTTGGGGACACGATTCGTGTCGGTGTGCGAATTGTCGAGGGCGGCAAAGAGCGCGTCCAGCCCTATGAAGGGACTGTCATTGCTATGCGTAATGGTGGCATCAACGAAACCATCACCGTTCGTCGCATCTTCCAGGGTGTAGGCGTGGAGCGGGTATTTTTGCTCCATGCTCCAAGAGTTGCTAGTATTAAGGTGATTCGCCGAGGGAAGGCGCGTCGGGCTAAGCTGTATTATTTGCGTGATCGCATCGGTAAAGCAACTCGTCTGAAACAGCGCTTTGACCGCTCTCTCTAGCTTACGTGGCTAGCTTGAAGCTCTATGCTAATGAACGACAGCCTTAGGTGACCTACGTTCTACTGCTTAAAGCTTGCTAGTTGGAACTGATCGGCTGAGTCTTTTGGGTTGGGTGCGACTTGTAGCCAACCGACGTATGCGTCCTTAGTTCAGTTGGTAGAACGTCGGTCTCCAAAACCGAATGTCGGGGGTTCGAGTCCCTCAGGGCGTGTTTCCCATCCTTCTATGTGTTTTACGCGCTTTAATTGATTAAAGTGCTCAAGTTAAGTGCTTACTGTTGTGGGTAGGCAAGGAATCATAACCAGTGGCTAAGAAAGATACTAAGCAGGCTGAGAACAAAGCTAAGGCCAGTAAGAAATCCGTCGAGCTAGAAAAAAGCGATAGCTTTAGTGCTAACGCTTTTGCCCAAGGCACTCGTGAAGAGTTAACTAAGGTAATCTGGCCAACACGTCAGCAGTTGATCAGTGAGTCGGCTGCGGTGATTCTGATGGTTGGCCTATCCGCAACGCTAATCTACTTCGTAGACAAGCTATTTGGTTGGGCCTCGCGCCAGATCTTTTAAGGCAGGTTTTGGTGCTGTAGTCTTAGGTGCTGTATTGGACACTTATCAGCTATAGGACATTACTGCAGCTAATACATTCCCCTTCACAGTATTATTTAGGTTTTTTAGCGAACTTTGAGCGAGTCTGATTATGGCTGTCGACGATCTTAACTACGACGAGTCTCAAGCCCTTGAGGAGAAAGAGTCTGACGGACAAGTAGAGGAAAAAGTCACTGTACGGACCCAAAGGCCTCGATGGTATGCGGTCCAAGTCGCTTCTGGATGTGAGAAAAAAGTCAAACTCACTCTAGAGCAACGTGTGAAAACTTTTGATCTATCCAATGTGATTTTGGAGGTAGAAATCCCTCAAACGCCTGCTGTCAAGATGCGAAAAGACGGTAGCCGTCACAGCATCGAGGAAAAAGTTTTTCCAGGATATGTGCTTATTCGTATGGCCCTAGATGACGACGCGTGGCAGGTAGTAAAGAACACGCCTCACGTCATCAACTTTGTGGGCGCAGAGCAGCGCAGAGCGCAAGGCCGCGGTAGAGGCCATGTAAAACCGATGCCTCTAAGTGCTGGCGAAGTCAAAAGAATCTTTAAGCAGACTCAAGAGCAAGCACCCGTTGTCAAAATCGATATGGCAGCAGGTGATAAAATCACCGTGCTCTCGGGTCCGTTTAAAGACTTTGAGGGCGAGGTGGTTGAAGTGAGCCCAGAGCGCAGTAAGCTGAAGGCTTTGCTCTCTATCTTTGGCCGCGATACGCCCGTAGAGCTTGAGTTCAATCAAGTGAAAAAAGAGAGCTGATCTTCGATCATCATGCTCTTTAGAAGTGACCTAGTTTCACGACCGTTAAGTAAGTAAGAGTTAATCAATGGCAAAAAAGGTAGTTGCGCTCATCAAACTGGCTATTCCCGCCGGTAAGGCGAACCCTGCCCCACCGATTGGTCCCGCTTTGGGTCAGCACGGTGTGAATATCATGGCGTTTTGTAAAGATTACAATTCCAGGACGGCTGATAAAGCAGGGTTAATTGTCCCAGTTGAAATTTCTGTCTTTGAAGATAGAAGTTTCACCTTTATTCTTAAAACCCCGCCTGCCTCTGTTTTGATCAAAAAGGCGGCTAAGATCGAAAAGGGATCGGGTAATCCTAGAACTGAGAAAGTCGGTTCGATTACTCGTGCTCAATTGCAAGAAATTGCTGAAACGAAGATGCCTGATCTTAATGCTAACGACATTGAGATGGCGATGAATATTATCGAAGGCACTGCGCGAAATATGGGCGTAGAGGTTGCAGGCTAGATTTTGGTCCTAAATCCACGGCTTTAATTTCACGATCTTAATTTCACAGTTTTTCCCATTTCAAAGCCTGCAAGCTTTAAGATCTTGTATCTATAGACAAAGATCATAGATAAGGATCGCTTGCAGCAATTCAGTAAATACTACCGGGGGAGAGGCAGTTGTCTCGCTATTGACCCCAAAAGGAACTATGGCAAAGATATCTAAGCGTATGCAGGCGCTCTATGAAAAGGTAGATGCGGAGCTTGACTATCAACCTTTAGAAGCCGTCAATCTCCTGAAGGAAACGGCAACTGCAAAATTCACTGAAACAGCAGAAGCTCACATTCGATTGGGAATCGATCCTAAGTACACCGATCAGCAGCTACGAACAACCGTTGCCTTACCAAAAGGAACTGGCCAAGATGTGCGCGTCGCTGTTGTTGCTCGTGGCGAAAAGGTGAACGAAGCTAGTGAAGCAGGTGCAACCATTGCTGGTTCTGAGGAGCTAATTGAGGATATCAGCAAAGGCATGATGGATTTTGATGTGCTGGTTGCTACGCCAGACATGATGCCAAAAGTCGCTAAGCTTGGTCGGGTGCTAGGCCCCCGCGGGCTAATGCCTTCACCCAAAGGTGGGACCGTCACTTTCGAGCTTGCTAGCGCGATTGAAGAATTTAAAGCAGGTAAGCTTGAATTTCGTGCTGACAAAACTGGCATCGTTCATGTTAAGTTTGGAAAGGTTGATTTTTCAGCAGAAGATCTACTAGAGAACTTAAAGGCACTGCAGGAGACGATTGATCGCAACCGTCCTTCCGGAGCTAAGGGGCGCTTCTGGCGCTCGGTATCTGTATCGTCGACTATGGGTCCATCTATTTCTGTAGATGTCTCGGCCTTACGCGATCTAAAGCTAGGCGAGCTAGTTTCCAGCGAAAGCTGATCGAACTTCGTTTGTGAGAGAAATACCACCGCTTTGCTGCGCTTTTGTGGATAGAGTTCTTAGTTAGGCTAAGCATTCGATGCGCATAAGTACGTTGGCATTGCGGGTAATGCGATGCAGATGGAAGAAAATTAGTCCTGGAATCTAACACGGATTCCGATAGTGTATAGCTCACAACCTTCAACAATCGAATATAGCGACCAGAGACAGTAGGTGTCACTAGCTATTTTAACTATCGGCTTTTTGCGGTTAGTTGTTTTAGAGACTGAGACTTAATCTCCTACCGAGGTTTGCGATTGATAGCTAAGCTCTATGCAAGACTGCGCGAGACTGCTTCGATACGTATGCCCCAATCTGGTTTCTAGATTGGGGTTTATGTGTGTGAGGAATATACGAAAAATCTAAACAAAAAAGGAGGTGACATAGAATGGGAAGAACTCTAGCGAATAAGCAGGCGCTCGTCGCTGAGATGAAAGATCTTTTAGAAGCGTCAGAATCGGCTTTTGTAATTGACTACAAGGGGCTATCAGTAGCCCAGATTAGCGATTTGCGTGGTCGTCTACGTGAGTCTGGTGCGACCTGCAAGATCTCTAAGAACACGTTGCTCAAACGGGCGATCGCTGACCAAGACCAGTGGCAAGAGCTAGAATCTTTGCTAACAGGAACGTCAGCTGTTCTGTTGACCAAAGAAGATATTGGTTCTGCGGTCAAAGCATACAAGAAGTTTCAGAAAGATACTAAGAAAACTGAGCTACGCGGCGGTGTCTTAGAAGGCAAACTGCTGAGCCAGAAAGATGCTGAAGCACTTGCTGATCTACCTACAAAGGACGAGCTGTACGCAAAGATCGCGGTTGGCATCAATGCTGTCGCGACAAAGCTAGCACTCGGGATCAAGGAAGTTCCCGCTTCGATTGGTCGGGGTATCAAAGCCTACGCCGAGAAAGAATAGCTTTCAACAGAGCGCATGCTTTCAACAGAGCATGTTCAAAAGCGCATATAGGTTCGCCACTTTGCCTTATACGTTATCAATCAGTGAACGTTTTGCTTCGAGAGCGTAAAAGTGGTCGGCTGGCGTACGGATGTACTCGGCGCTAGCGATATAACTAACAACTAACTAAAGGAGAGACAGTCATGTCTACTGCAACTGACGAAATTTTGGAAAAGCTGAAAACTCTATCGCTACTAGAAGCCTCTGAGTTGGTTTCTCAGATTGAAGAAGCTTTTGGCGTAAGCGCGGCTGCACCTGTTGCAGTTGCCGGTGGTGGCGGTGGTGCAGCCGCGGCTGAAGAAGTCGAAGAAAAGACTGAGTTCGACGTTGTCCTCGATGAGGTTCCAGGTGATAAGAAGATTGCTATTCTGAAGGCGGTTCGCTCGATGACGGGCTTAGGTCTAAAAGAAGCCAAAGGAATGGTGGAATCTGCGCCAGTCACTGTTAAGGAAGCAGTTGCTAAAGACGCCGCTGAAGAAGCTAAGAAGACTTTGGAAGACGCAGGCGCTAAAGTTACTGTTAAATAGGTTCGAAAACACCTAGTACTAGCGATAACTAAGGGGAGTCAGCGTTGCTGTCTCCCTTTTGCGCATTCTTGAATGCCTGTTCAACAAACTGAGTAAACGATTCAAAGTCGATAAAGTCTTGTTTTAGCTCTGGCCACTCTCGGTAGATAAGTTGGCAGCCTAATGTTCTTTGCATGTCTTTACGCCAAACGTCCCAGATAGAATCATCGAGATATTCCTGATAAGCAAGATAGTCTACAGCTTGGATAACAAATAAGTACCGGCGAACAGCGGCGGTGAGTTCGGGGGTGCGAGGTGGCAGTTTATCGTCGTCAAAGCGGTTGTAGAAGGCATTGTGAGGAAAGCTATCTACCGCATTCTGATGCCGCTCAAAGTAGAGATTGAACGTATCGACGTTCCATTGCCTCTTGCTAAGTTTAGTGTTGGAGCGAATAGAAAGCGCCGCAAAGATAACGGAGATAACGCCGGCAATTTGCGAAAGTTGGGCGCTGATCTCAAGCCAATCCATAGTTACCCCAATCCATAGTTACCTCAACCCATAGTTGTCCCGATCCATAGTTGCCTTTGCTAGCTAACACGACTATCGCTATACATTCGCCCTTTCCATTCGCTACCCTTACCGGTCCAGTATTGCAGCGCCGAATCTATTGTCATCAGCGTATAGAGCAGTGCGATGATAGGCAGTAAAAATGCCATCCAGGCGGGTCTTTTGTATAAGCGTAGCGTTGGCCAGTAAGCAAACGCCATCATTAGCCAACCGAGTAAGCCTAAGAGCGCGATCACTCTAGAGCCTACTACCAAACCCACCAAAAATCCCAACGGTGGCCCCCAGTACACCAACGCCATGCCAATAACTGTTCCTACTAACAAAAAAGGAGAGTAGTGCAATTGTGTATAGGCACTTCGCGCTACCATCTGCCACAGGCTTTCCAGGCTAGGATAGGGGCGGAGACTTTTTACTTCGTTGCTTAGACCTAGCCAGATAGGGCCGTTCTTTTTTACCGCTGCGCCTAGCGCACAGTCATCAATCAGCGCTTTTCGAATGACCTGTAAACCGTTAATTCTTGAAAGTGCGTCGAACCGTAATAGGACACATCCTCCTGCTGCTGCGGCTGTTTTCTTCTGAGGATTGTTCACCCATGGAAACGGGTAGAGTAGCTGAAAGAAGAAGATAAAAGCAGGAATCAACAGGTCTTCCCAGAAACTTTGAGTTCGTAGCTGCACCATCAAAGAAACTAGGTCTAGCTTTTCAGATTCTGCCTTCGTGACTAGCCGCTGCAAATTATCAGATGAATGTTCAATATCGGCATCGGTAAATAGGACATAATCTGGTTGATTTGATTGCCGCCTTAAGTATTGAAAGCCCTGTTCTAATGCCCATAGTTTGCCCGTCCAGCCAGTCGGTAAAGCTGTTCCTGAAAGAACGGTGAGAATTTCTGTTCTATCTAGCTTCTGTGCGGTTTGAATTGCAATTTGAGCAGTTTTGTCCGTACTTTTGTCGTCGATCAGCAGAATGGAAAGTGTTCCAGGGTAGGTTTGGGTGAGATGCGATCGCACTACTTTCTCGATCAAAGCCGCCTCATTCCTAGCCGGGATTACGACTGCGACCGAAGGCCACATCCCCTGTAGGTCATTGATTGATGACGTTTCGCGACTAAGCTGTTGGTCTGCTCGCCAAAACTGTCCCCATAGCAGTAGTAGCACTACCCAAATAATTACAGCTAGAGTAGTCGACCAGAAGAAAGCAGTTTCCATTTTATCGTTGAAGAATTTGCACTATGCTATCTCAATGCCGCCTCCGGCGATGTCAACAAAATCCTAAAGCATGTCAATCTCAGCTCTACAAACAGATCGTCTTTCACAGACGCTGACTCAATCCGTCGTGGCAGCTCAGCAACATCTGCTTTCCATCCAAAACCCAGAAGGCTATTGGTGGGCCAATCTCGAATCGAATGCTAGTATCACCGCCGAAGTTGTCCTACTACATAAGATATGGGGGACTTTAGACAGCCAGCCCTTAGCCAAACTAGAAAACTACCTTCGCGCTCAGCAAAAAACGCACGGCGGGTGGGAGCTTTATTGGAATGATGGAGGCGAGCTGAGTACTTCTGTTGAAGCGTACATGGGACTGAGGTTGTTAGGGGTACCCGCTAGCGATCCGGCCCTAGTCAAAGCAAAGCAATTTATCTTGCATCGAGGCGGTGTTAGCAAGACTCGTATTTTCACTAAGTTTCATCTAGCCCTGATTGGTTGCTATCGTTGGCAAGGACTCCCTTCTTTGCCAGCCTGGGTGATGCAGTTAGAGTCGCCGTTCCCGTTTAGCATTTATGAGCTGTCTAGCTGGGCAAGAGGAAGTACGGTACCACTGCTGATTGTCTTCGACAAAAAGCCTGTTTACCCCCTGCAACCTAGCCCCACTCTCGATGAACTCTTCACAGAAAGTGCAGAGAATGTTCGTTGGGAACTCGAAGAGAAAGGAGACTGGAGTGATGCTTTCCTATGGTTGGATAAAGCCTTTAAGCTAGCTGAATCTGTTGATCTTGTTCCTTTTAGAGAAGAAAGTATTCGCAAAGCGGAAAAGTGGGTTCTAGAACGACAGGAACCGTCTGGGGATTGGGGCGGTATCATTCCGGCTATGCTAAATTCGATGCTGGCGCTGCGAGCGCTAGGCTATAGTGTCAGCGATCCGGTGGTGCGTCGTGGATTTCAGGCCATTGATAACTTCATGGTGGAATCTGAGACAGAATGCTGGGCGCAGCCTTGTATCTCACCAGTTTGGGATACCGGTCTAGCAGTGCGATCGCTCACTGATTCTGGACTTTCACCCAACCATCCGGCTTTGGTGAAAGCAGGCGAATGGCTCCTTGACAAACAGATTTTGAGCTATGGTGATTGGTCCGTCAAAAATCCTCAGGGTCAGCCCGGAGGCTGGGCGTTTGAGTTTGAGAACAGCTTCTATCCTGATGTCGATGATACGGCGGTAGTGGCAATGGCGCTGCAAGACATTACGCTACCCAATGAACCGCTAAAGAGACGAGCGATCGCCCGAGCTGTTCGTTGGATTGCCACTATGCAGTGCAAAACCGGGGGGTGGGCAGCCTTTGATATCAATAACGACCAAGACTGGCTCAACGATATCCCCTACGGCGACTTGCGAGCCATGATCGATCCAAGCACGGCTGATATTACTGGCCGAGTGTTAGAGATGCACGGTCGATTCGCTGCTGACTTAGATCTAGCCAATAGCTATGCAGCAGATCTAAGTCCCTATCGTCTCTCTAGGGGACTCAACTATCTAATCAAAGAGCAGGAGCTAGATGGCAGCTGGTTTGGTCGTTGGGGCGTTAATTATATCTATGGCACTGGACAAGCGCTGTCCGCTTTGGCGCTGATTGCACCCGAGCGCTGTCGCATTCAAATAGAGCGCGGTATCGCGTGGTTTGTCAGTGTGCAAAATGCAGATGGCGGCTGGGGCGAGACCTGTGAAAGCTACAAAGATAAAAGCTTGAAAGGAAAGGGCATTAGCACTGCCTCACAAACCGCTTGGGCTCTTTTAGGGCTGCTGGATGTTAGCTTTTGCTTAGATCCAGCTGCTAAGATTGCTGTGGATAGAGGCATACAGTATCTAGTAAGCACGCAATCAGAAGGCACCTGGCAAGAGGAATCGTTTACTGGCACTGGCTTTCCTCAGCACTTCTACCTACGCTATCGGCTGTACTGCCATTATTTTCCACTGATGGCTTTGGGTCGATATCAGCGGGTGATCAATTCAAGCGCAGGAATATAACGTTCGCGACTTTGCTTCACAGATTCTCAGATTTATGCCGGATATAATGATGGGATGAAAAGCAATGCTCAAAACAGGGTTAAACTATCGCAGCTACAGATCTTAGTAGCAGTAGCTGAGTATGGAAACTTTAGTGAAGCAGCGCTGAGTCTAGGGATTTCTCAGTCGGCGGTAAGTCATGCGATCGCCTCGCTTGAGAACTACCTAGGCATTGTTCTATTTAATCGAGGAAGGCATGGAGCAATCCTTACGCCAGTTGGCGATCGCATTCTTATGCATGCCAAGACTATTACCAACAGCACAGATGCGATACTGCAAGAAGCGGCCGCTGCTAAAGGATTAGAGAAAGGCCAGGTCCGTATTGCGAGCTTTCGCAGTATTTCGACTCATATCTTACCTAAAGCAATTAAAACGTTTCATCAAAAGCTGCCAGGAATTACGATCAGCTTAACTGAACACGACACTAACAAAGCCGTTGAGCAAGCACTCAAAGAAGGTCGAGCAGATATTGGAATTGTGTTAATGCCGGCTGGGGAGGGACTCACCGCTTGGGAGCTGCTACAGGACGAGTTTGTTGTTCTTTTATCACCCGATACTCACCTTGAAGGCAACAGTCTTACCTGGCGCGAACTATCTGAGCAACCTTTGATCATGTCGCCGATAGATTATCCGGCGATGCGCCCAGTGTACGAACATATTAATGCACTGGGCTACTGGCTAAATGTTGTTAATGAAGTCGAAACGGATGCTGCTATTGTCAATCTAGTAGAACAGGGACTAGGTGGCACTATCCTACCGAAGCTAGCAGCTGAGCCTATTCCTGAAGCGGTTCAGGTTTTCTCTTTGCCTGAACCTTTGATGAGAATGATTGGGGTGGCGATCGCCACAGAGACATTACAGCCTCCACCGGTCTACGCCCTACTCGAAACGTTAAAAGAGATTGCTACCAGTAATGTCGCGACCCAGACAACTCATAAAACCCAACCCCTTTATATGAAGGGATGAGCCATTGCTGCCGACATATCTAGTAGCTGTTGATGGTGCCAGCCTTTGCCATCCTTTTTCAAGGAAGCGCTAGTTTTGCCCGCTCCGTAAGCTTGTTCTAAACTCTTGGAAAGATGCACTAGTTGAGTATTCGACCAACTATTAGATTTTATATTTTTTAAGAAAGTTTGTTTCATCGCGTGAAAGCTGCAAAGCCAGCCTAATGACCTACGCCACAATTATAGGAAACTGTATTGGAATATACCAAAAGCTGTCGTTGTCTTATCCATAAGAAGCTTAGATGGTAGCACCACACGCTATCACCTACTACTAACTACCTCGGTAAGTACTGTAAGACCAAGGCGATGCCAGCAACGGTACATGATAGTGGCTCGTCGCCTCGGCAATTCCAAATCGAATGGGAATAATATCTAGAAAGGGGGGAGTAGGTAAGACATCCGTTTGCTGAGCAAAGTAATCTCCTGCCATGAATAGCAGCTCATAGTTGCCCGTTATCATTGCTTCAGCTATCAACAAAGGACTGTCTGTTCGACCATCCGCGTTAGTCGTGTGACTAGAGACTTTTTGATATCTGTTCTCTTCTAATTTCCATAACTCTATCGTCATGCCTGCTGCCGGACAGCCGTTTGCAGTATCTAGTACGTGGGTAGTGAGTTTACCTTCCATAACGCTTTGTTTACCCCATAGGTCCTGCTAGAATCGTTCTAGAAATTGCATCCATAATCTTTTTGCCATCTTCTTGAGCAAGCTCAGCGTACCACTGCTCTGTTTTCTCAGGTTCTTTCGCATGTGTCATATTAGATCGCTTCCTAGCGCCTAAGACAATTCCTGCGACTCTCTCCTTTCGGCTCGCTTCGTAGCGCATTAGCGCATCTTCTACGCTCAAGTTAGTTGTTAACAAACAGTTGGCCAGTGCCCAAGCATCTTCCATTGCCTGACAGCCGCCTTGACCTAGATCTGGTGAGGTGCTGTGAGCTGCATCACCAATGAGCGCCACCCGACCTTTGACGAGTGCCTCCAAAGGTTCGATATCGTGAATTTCCACTCGGTTGGTCTTGTCAGGATCAAGTTGTTGAATCAGATTTTGTACGGGTTCAGCCCAGCCTTCGAAGTGTTTGGATAGTTCTTGTTTAAAGCGGTTGGGCTCTCTTTCAGTCCCCTTTGGTAAGGGCACATCAAAAAAGAAATAGAAGCGATCGCTCCCTACTGGCATTACAGAAGCCCGCTGACCGTTGCCTACATAGATATCCCAGCTATCGAGCGGGGCGAGGTCCTCACTGGCAGGGACTAGCCCGTTCCAGTTTACATAGCCCACATATCGCCGTTCAGACGGATGGCCCAATACGTGGGTGCGAATAATAGAATGGGTGCCATCCGCACCGACCACAATGTCAGCGATCGCTTTGTGCCCATCTTCAAAGATAGCCGTTGCCCCGTCAGCGGTTTGTTCTACTGCAACGCAGCGTTTGTTTAGCTGTACATTCTCTTCACCCACTGCTTTTAGCAGCATCATCTGCAAGTCTGTTCTAGAGACTGGGTAAGGTGGCTGACCTACCTCTTCTATCAACGGCGATAGACTAAACCTGGTGAGCAATTTGCCCGATTTGGCATAGTAAGCCATCTGCTTCATTGGTCCCCCTATCCGGGAAATCTCTGGCCCTAGCCCCAGCCGATTGAGTACCTTGACTCCGTTGGACCACAGCGAGATTCCAGCGCCTGCTGGACGCAATTCTTTGACCCGATCATAGATTTCTACCTCATAGCCAGCCCTTTGCATTGCGATCGCACTTGTTAACCCCCCCATGCCTGCACCGACCACAACAACCTTCAGATTTTCCATATGAAAATATCAGACTCCGTAAAGTAAAAAGAAGTAAACAGACTGCAATGTTTGTACTGTATTTTAATTATCTTGAATGAGAGCGGATAGATTGTCCGCATGCATAGATACCTAAAGTAAGCTAATTTTACGTGAGCTAATTTTTGCAAGGTGATCATGGAAGAGAATAAAGCAATCGCTGAACAACTAAATCCAGCAGACGAGCAGCCTAAGACAGAAGTTACGCTCACAGACGAGCAGCTAGAAGAGGTGGCAGGCGGCGGTAGCCATAAACAGATTGAAGAGCATTTTGAAGAAGACCAAAACGCGGCAGTTCCCGGTAATACTACTATCGATAGGGGACCTGAGCCACAGGTGATTTAGTTCTTTTCAGGCGTTTGGTAGAGCGGTGCATGCGTTTTTTGTACTTCATTTTCTCTAACGGCAGATAAAACTGCTCTTTGCGAAGGCAATCAGCACCGTTACTTCCCTATTTCTTCTGCAGCATTATGTATCTTCTGTCACGTTTCGGTTTTGCGTTTTCCTCATAATGGTCCTGTAGTCGGCGCTTTACCTAATTCATTTTGCTGAGCGAATGCACTAGGTAGATTAGCCTGGGAAAGCAGGAAAGGTATCTAATGAGCCAACCTAACAGATTTGTCGAAACTCCAGATGAGACTGTCGCTGATTTGCCACCCGCACCCGTAATTGCAGTCCCAACAGACTTAATCTACGGCTTAGAAGATAGACCGCCGCTTAGGGAGGCAATCTTTGCCGCCGTTCAGCACGTTTTAGCCAGCTTTATTGGTATCATCACACCCTCTCTAATCATCGGGGGCGCTCTGGACCTACCCCCAGAAGATAGAGCCTACATCATTAGTATGTCTCTATTTATCTCAGGCATTGCCACCTTTATTCAGGCAAAGAAGATCGGACCTGTTGGCTCTGGTTTGCTGAGTATTCAAGGAACGAGCTTTGCTTTTATCGGACCGATTATCGGCGCTGGGCTAGCGGCAACAGCAGGGGGGGCAACGCCGACCGAAGCTCTAGGACTCATCTTTGGACTGTGCTTTGTCGGCGCGTTTATTGAAATGATCTTCAGTCAGTTCTTAGAGGTTATTAGCCGAATTATTACGCCGCTAGTCACTGGCACAGTGGTCATGCTGATCGGTTTAACGCTGACTAACGCTGGCATATTAGCTATGGGCGGCGGCGCACTAGCTAAGAACAATGAGACGTTTGGCAGCGCTCAGAATATCTTTCTCTCTTTGTTTGTGCTCGCTATTATCCTTATTCTTAACAGTAGTAGCAACACTTTTTTGCGGATGGCTTCTATCGCCATTGGTTTGATTGTTGGCTACATTCTTGGCATCTTCTTAGGCATTGTTGATCTTAGTAGCCTAGGATCTCTATCTTTGTTTGCGCTACCTCAGCCTTTTCGCTATGGCTTTGGATTTGACTTTGCCGCCTTTATTCCATTCGCTTTTCTCTATTTGATCACTACGATTGAATCGATTGGTGATTTGACAGCTACCTCTGTAGTAACGGGACAGCCCATCAAGGGAAAGGTTTACTTCAATCGAATTCGTGGCGGTGTGCTAGGCGATGGGATTAACTCTGCGATCGCAGGTGCATTCAACTGCTTTCCTAACACCACCTTTAGTCAAAACAACGGCGTCATTCAGCTCACGGGCATCGGCAGCCGCTACGTTGGCTACTTCATCGCAGCTATTTTTGCTTTGTTAGGTTTGTTCCCAATTGTCGGCGGCGTGTTACAGGCGATTCCGCAGCCTGTGCTAGGCGGTGCCACAATTTTGATGTTTGGCAGCGTAGCCGCAGCCGGAATGAAAATCATCTCTACGATTGAGCTAGGCAGACGAGAGACTTTAATTCTGGCGACTTCTCTTGGTCTAGGGCTAGGCGTAACCTTTGATCCAGACTTTCTAGTGGGTCTGCCGCCCTTGGCGCAAAATATCTTTGCTTCTGGCATCTCAACCGGTGGAATTTGCGCCCTGGTGCTCAATATTCTTCTACCTGGTGAGCGTCGATAACCGTTTCTAGGCTGTGAGATATAGCGAGTATCGCAATAGAATGAGTCACGAAGATTCATCCGGTCCAAAAATTGGCTCAACCCTAATATGACTAAAACGCTATCTCTGACGGTGAATGGCGATCGCCTCAACCAGACGCTCGAAGACCTAGCTAGCATTGGTAAACAGGCCGACAATACTATCAGACGTCTAGCATTTTCTCCTGAAGATCTAGCGGCTAGGCAGCAGCTATCTGACTGGATGGAGGCGGCCGGAATGTCAGTACGAATTGATGCGGGTGGTAATGTGATTGGGCGCTATCCGGGACAAGATCCTGAAGCAAGAGTCTTAGCGACTGGCTCCCATATCGATACGGTGTTTTCTGGTGGTCGCTTTGACGGTTCGCTCGGGGTGATTGCTGGCTTAGAAGTGGTGCGAGTACTAGCCGAGAATGACCTCCAGCTCTTCCATCCTTTTGAGGTGATTGCCTTTGCCGATGAAGAGCGGACCATGATCGGTGCTAAGGCGATCGCCGGCACAGCAGTGACAGACCCCGATCGTTATGACACAGTCGATAATGAGCCTATTCAGTCCTGTTTAGAAAGAGCAGGCGGTGATTGGAACAATCTTCAATCTGCTCGTCGCTCTCGCGAAGATATTGCCTGCTTTGTGGAACTGCACGTAGAGCAAGGCGGCATATTAGAGGCGGTAGAATGCGAGATTGGAGTTGTCGAAGGAATCGTCGGTCAGCAGCGATATCGAATCACAATTGAGGGCCGCACTAACCACGCTGGGACTACGCCGATGAATATGCGCCGCGATGCGCTGACTACGGCTTCTCATTTGATTTTGGCGATTGAAGATATTGCCAAGCATTTTCCGGGTGACCCAGTAGCGACGGTCGGCACGCTTGAGATCTGGCCAAATTCGATCAATACGGTGCCCGGTTCAGTCAAACTGAGCCTAGATATGCGGGATCTATCTCAAGATGTGATTACTCATATGAGTGAACAACTGCGTCGCAAGATCGAAACTGTTGCAGTGGCAACTCGTACCCGCATTCGCATTCGACCCGAGCTACAGGTAGAGCCGACGCTGGCTGCAGACAAGGTGCAGGCCATTATTGTAGAAAGCTGCAAAGAACTGGACTTGAGCTATACCCATCTTCCTAGCCGTGCTAGTCATGACGCTCAAGAGATTGGGCGCTTTACCGATATGGGCATGATCTTTGTGCCCAGTAAAGAGGGCATTAGCCATTCGGGTGATGAATATACGTCGCCAGAACAATGTATTAAAGGCGCTAATGTCTTGCTGCGATCGCTATTAAAGCTCGATCAGCTCTACCGATAGGCTCTGCTGATAAAGCGAGTGAGACAGATGAACCAACCTTAATAGTCTATACAGAAGCTAGAAAAACATAGAGTTTTCTCTTTCTCCAGCCGGTGTGCTGACCGGTATCATAGCTGTGTAGGTCAAGGACGTTCTCATGACGGTAGCTGTTTCTATCCCCAATTTCTGTGAAGGCATCCAACATTTCGGATCTTCCACCCCTGATTTTGAGCAATATGGAAAAACAGCGGTGATCGCCCCCGATCAGCAGGCGATCGCCTCCCCTACAGATCCTGCTGCCGTTTACCAAACCCGCTTAGCTGCCGATGCTCTGCGCTATCTGACACTGCACACCACCGCTAGCAAGCAGTCTGGTCACCCTGGTGGCTTTGCCAGCATCGCCGATGTGATTGCTTCACTGATCATGTTGGGCTACAAAAACCTAATCACCGAAGTCGGTCACCATGCCCCTGGCTTCTACAGCACCGTTTTTCTAGATACGTCTTTAGAACAAATGGGGATTAAGACCGTTCAGCAAATGGGCGATCGCTTTCGAGAAACTCACGGCTTGCTCGGTCACCTCTCCGGTCAGATTCCGGGGTTGCTCAGTCCGGCAGGTCCACTTGGTCAGGGTCAGCACTTCGCGATGGCTGCGGCCAAACTTCATCCCGATCAGCTCTTTCCAGTCACTATTGGAGATGGAGGCTTAGGTGAACCTTACATTATGAGCAGCTTTGGCCATTTCAACACCATCTATCCAAATATCACGAACTACCTACCAATCCTAGTTTGGAACGGCTTTTCCCAAGAGCACCACAGCATTGTCTCGACCTACACAAACGAGCAGATGATTGCCTTTTGGGAAGGAAATGGCTTTGCCAAAGTCATCCTAGTTGATGCTAAAGCGTACGATGATGCCAACCAAGAGGGTGCTTATGTAGATAGCACCAACTTTTCTGACAAGCAGCGCACCGTCTTTACCCAAGCGATTCTAGAAGCTACGGACGCAGCGGCGAAGTCGGCGCTAGGCGGTACCCAAACCGTTTTGATCGTAAAGCAGCTAAAAGGGGCAGGCGTTCACAAAAGAGGCTCACAGTCTCACAACCTGTACGCTGGTGATAGCTTGGACAAAGATTATATCGTCAGTGCTTTGAAAGCAAGAGCGCTGCCCCCTGAGGGCTGGGCACTAGTTAGAGAGAACTTCTCTCGCTCTCATGGTGGACCTGCCGCTAAAACTGCTGTCACTGAATCTGAGCTGCCGCTATCTGATTTAGGCTCGCTTCCACTGAGTGAATTTGATCTAGGAGAGGATAACAAGCAGGTTGCTACGACAGCGATGGGCACCTTGGTTGCCCATGTTGGTCAACAAGATCCAAACTTTGTTGTTACTAACGCTGATGGTAACGCGGCTTCTGGTATCAACAATATTAACCAGGCGCTGAAGATTATTCATCCGACAACAGACGACACTTATTTTCAGGGGCCAAAGGGTCAGGTTTACGAGCCGCTCAGTGAAGACGCCTGCGCTGGGCTAGCGGCAGCTCAGGCTTTGATGGGTGCCCGTAGCCTGTGGTGTTCTTACGAATCTTTTGCAATCAACGGCCTACCGATTTGGCAGACAACAACTCAGGCAATGGCCGAATTGCGTAGACCAACGCCGTCTACGATTTGCTTGTTTACTGCTGGCTCATTAGAGCAAGGACGCAACGGCTGGACTCATCAACGGCCAGAGATCGAGAATTACTTTGCAGCAATGATGAAGAATGGAAATATCTTTCCGCTATTTCCGATTGATGCCAACAGCATTCAGGTTTGCTATGACTGGGCTGTGACAACTAAGAACAAAGGCATTCCTATTACCGCTAGCAAATCTCCTTTACCCATTCGCACCACCTTTGATCAAACTCGCACTGCCTTAGAAAAAGGTGCAATTGAGCTACAAGAAACACCCGGAGAAAGAACAGTTGTCTTTGGCGTGGTTGGCGATATGATGCTAATTCCTGTTTTAGAAGCCGTAACAGCATTAAACGAACGCGGCATTGGCAGTAAAGTCATCAGCATTGTCAACCCAAGAAGGCTGTATCGCCCTAGCGATGTCGCTTGGGAGAGCTGTGCTCAGGCTGATGGAGGTTTTTTGAGCGATGCAGAGTTTGAAGAACTGTTTGACGGGGATGCACTGATTGGCGTAACTGGCGGATCGAGCGCGATGGTAGAGCCGCTCATGCTCAGAAGCAACGCACCACGTGACGTATTCTCTTGGAAGCGCGGAGAGACGGCTGCGAGTGCCCGTCAGCTCTTTTCCCTAAATGGTCTAACGGCGAATGCTCTAGCTCAACGAGCACAAGCTCTCTTGGAGGCTTAGGTCATGGCAGAAGATACAACGAATCAAGATCAGCCAAAGATAATTGTTCTAGATGACGATCCGACGGGTTCGCAGACGGTGCACAGCTGTCTGCTGCTGCTGAAGTGGGATGTGGAAACGCTGCTAACGGGATTAGAGGATGAGTCGCCGATCTTCTTTGTGCTGACGAATACGCGATCGCTCACGCCAGAAACCGCTGCTGCTGTCACGGCCGAGGTTTGTGACAATCTCAAGCAGGCCCTTACTAAAACCAACACCACTAATTTCCTACTGGTTAGTCGATCAGACTCTACCTTACGGGGACATTATCCAGTCGAAACCGACGTTATTGCAGAGCATCTAGGCCCCTTTGATGCACACTTTCTTACACCGACTTTCTTCGAAGCGGGTAGAGTAACTGTAGAGGGTACTCACTATATTGAGTCCAATGGTCAGCGGGTTCCTACCCATGATACAGAATTTGCTAAAGACTCTGTGTTTGGCTATAGCACTAGCTACCTACCCGACTATGTAGAAGAAAAAACAAAGGGTAGAATACCGGCTAGTGAAGTAGAGCAGTTCACCTTAAAAGATATTCGTCGGGGCAGCTTAGATAGACTGCTCATGCTGAAAGGAAATCGATGCGTGGCAGTCGATGGAGAAACGCAAAGCGACTTAGATAAATTCGCTAAAGATCTACTTGCCGCTGCTGCTCAAGGCAAAAAGTTTTTGTTCCGTAGTGCCGCTAGTCTGCTGACCTCTCTGGCGAATTTACCCCCGCAGCCTACTGCGCCTGAACAGATGTATCAGCTCACCCATTCCTTAGCGGGCGCAGTTGTCGTCGGCTCTCATGTCAAAAAAACAACTCGTCAGCTAGAGGCCCTTCTAGATGCGCCCAATACGGTAGGTGTAGAAGTGGATGTGTTACAGCTAAGAGATAATCCAGATACGGGACACCAGCAGCTGTTGAGTTCTCTTCTTAAAGAGATAGAAGACGCTCACGCTCAAGGTAAGACGCCCGTTATCTACACTAGCCGAACAGAGCTGACTTTTGATAATCCGCAGACTCGGCTGGCCTTCGGCGATGAAATTTCAGCCCTACTTGTGGAGGTAGTTCAGGCTTTGCCAAGGGATATTGGCTTTTTAATTAGTAAAGGTGGGATCACTTCAAATAACACGCTGAGCAAAGGTCTAGAGTTGACCTCTGCTAAACTACTTGGGCAAGTAATTCCAGGTGTGTCTGTGGTGATAACGCCTGCGGACCATCCTGAGTTTGTTGATTTGCCAGTTGTTGTTTTTCCTGGCAATGTAGGTGATGATTCTGCTTTAGCGCTAGCTTACAAACGATTGGCTAACATAAAATAGTACTGGCGAATGACAATGTTTGTCACTTGGCTGAAGTCGCAGTTTTTAGCTGAAAGTCTTTTAAAACAACAGGCTGAGTGACTAGCGTTTCATGGATGCGTTTAAAGACGCTATAGTCATCAACGTTGTTCCTTTCTTGTGGTATGGATACTCCGTTAGAAGACCTTGGGTAGAAGGCCTTGGGAACTTGTTCTTCTGGTAACTTCACTGAAATGATTTCTATCTAAAAACTTTCTATCTCGAAGATCTCTATCTAGAAACAATCAGCTCACATATGTATGGCTCTGCTGATTCAGAACTTAACTCCTTACAGAAGTAGCTACCACGTAAGAAAACAGGACGAACAATCGAAGGATCGCGTCCGTTTTCTTCTAGTGCTAACGCCTCGATATAGTTATCCACATCTTCGGTATGAAAGACTCTGAGCTGATAGCCTTCGACAATTGCTGCTGAGCCAAATTGCCGAACAAACGCATAGCGATCAAAGTAAGTGAACTGAGACCATAAACCAGCATCGATGATGACGTCTACGTATCTGAGCCCATCGTTTGTTCTGTAGGTACTCCACTGTGTAATTGCGGCTTCGTTTTGGCCTCTCTTATTAGGACCATAGCGTTCATTGAGCTGATCTTCTATCCAGGCGAAGGATGGCTCGCTAAGCTGAGTATCCGAGAGTCGGGTACTAGCAGAAATCAACTCTCCTCGATCCTTTGGAAGAAAGAGAGGAAGCGCTTGCATATTAGCTAGTCTAGATTGTAGTTCTGCTAGCTCTGCGCTTAAGCCTCCTATCGGCGCAACCCCCTGAGGCGGATCTAAATAACTATCAGGAACAGTAGGAAGATTATCTGGGACAGTAGGAATTCCATCCGGTTCGAGTTGGGCTATAGAAGACCGAGTAAGAATATTTGGATGTTCATGGAAAGGTTTATAGAAAGTTTCTGAATGAGGTTCAACGAAAGCCATAGCAGAGGCCCTAGTAGATATTACGAGAGCGCAGCTAATTACACCTAGCAGTATGCTAGCTAAGCGCTTGTGCTTTCTTTTAAGCCACTCCGGTACATCCTCCATTGTGTTTTCTGAGCTGTTCTAATTAGATTAGCTTGACTCTAGATAGGTTTAGATAAAACTGGTAGGTTCAAGATCAGCTGAGATCGGTGAATATGACCAAGGACCAAGGACTGAGCACTCACCGACTCCATCATCGTGACAATTCCTTTCGGGCGTAGTAAAGTGCCGTCGTTTCGACAGCTGCCTACGTAGCGCACAGTAACCTGACCAGTAGCCGTTAGTTTCTGTTGAGCGCTGTTTGGTAATGATGTCAGCAAAGCAGGTTCTACAATTTCAAGCTCGTAGAGATGCGATCGCAAATTTACCTGCTTGGTCTTTCCTGATTTAGTTGTCTTTGTCTGCATAATTTCCTCAGCTCCTAGCACTTGTGCTATCCACATTTGCCAGTTTGCTGGGTCATTCAAATTGTCTACCGCTTCAACCGATATCGCGAGTAAGTATTCCGCCAGGGCTAAGCTTTTGGTTGCAGAGGGCATCTGTAACGAAACCTCCTCTACTGCGTACAATGGCACGTCCACAGGCAGCTGCGCCTGTAGCCGCGCTTGAAATTCAGCTGGGTCCACTCGCTCTGTCAGTTCGAAATCAATGATCTCGCCTGTGCTAGTTATTCCCAAAGGCAGTGCATTTGCTAAAGAAATGCGGGGCCCCGGATGAAAGCCACCAGTGAACGCAATCGGCAAGGCAGCTCGCCGAATCGCCCGGTCCATCAGCCGCGCAAAATCTAGATGGCCGATCAACGCTATGTCCCCTAGCTTGCCCGCTTGAATTCTAATCCGCTGGGCTCTGTCCTGATTGGGCCGGAAATGACCAACGAACTGCGGAATTTCTAGGGGAGGGACGACGATATTATGACCAAAATCAGGACCGCAGATACCGCAATGAGAACAGCCTTCAAAAGAGCAGTCTGGAACTACCGCAGCTTCTAGTGCCCGCTTGAGATCGTCTTGTAGCCAGGATTTCTCAATGCCAGTATCGATATGATCCCATGGCAACGGTTTTTCAAGAACGGCCAGCATCGCGTCGCTGACATCTTGACCTTTACCCTCTGTCGTGGCGATGTTTTCATCTAGGTTCCATTCGCCACTTTCGACCTGACGATACTGCCAGTCTAGGCCTGCCTCTGCAATGGCCTGCGTCCAAGCGCCGAAAGCATTCTCCAAACTCTCCCACCAGGCATCCATTCCAGCGCCTAGCTCCCAGGCCCGGCGAACGACTAAGGAGAGCCGGCGATCGCCGCGACCCACAAAATTCTCCATTGCCGAGATGCGTACGTCGGTAAAGTTTGCCTTTACACCCCGAATAGCGTCCAGCTCAGATTTTAGCAACGCCTGCTTACGCCTAAATTCTTCTGTCGATACCGAGTGCCACTGAAACGGCGTATGCGGCTTTGGAGTTAGATTAGAGATCGTGATATTGAACTTTAGCGCCCGACGGCCTTTAATAAAGCACTCTCGACGCAGCCATCGTACCGTCTCGGCAACACCCAGCACGTCTACGTCCGTCTCGCCTGGTAAGCCAATCATAAAGTACAGCTTTACGCGCTCCCAGCCCTGCTCGTAGGCAGTCTTTACACCGCGCAGCAGCTCCTCATTGGTCAGCCCCTTATTGATAATATCGCGCATTCGCTGTGTACCAGCTTCTGGCGCAAAGGTCAGTCCTGTCTGTCGCAGGCCGCCTACGATATTGGCAATATTCTCGTCAAACCGGTCAACCCGCTGACTGGGCAACGACAGGTTGATATTGTCATTCTGCAGTCGATTCTTGATCTCCAAACCGACTGCAGGCAGCGCTAGGTAGTCCGAACAGCTCAAAGATAGTAGCGAGAACTCGTTATACCCGGTCTCGCGCATGCCTTTCTCGATGGTATCGATGACCTGCTCTGGCGGAACGTCTCTAGCCGGACGGGTCAGCATCCCGGGCTGACAAAAGCGACAGCCCCGAGTGCAGCCCCGACGAATCTCTACCGTTAGGCGATCATGAACCGTTTCTACGTAGGGAACTAGCCCAATAGAATACTCTGGCATCGGCGGTGCGACCCGGCGCAGTATTCTATTAGGAACATCCGGTCGGTTGGGATGCACTGAGCCATCTGTTACCATGTCGTAAAACCGAGGCACATAGACACCCGGGACCTGCGCTAAGTCTAGTAGAATCTCCTCACGACTAAGTCCTGCAGCCTTGCCTTCTTCTAGCACTAGCCCTACTTCTGGCAATAGCTCTTCGCCATCGCCCAGGGCGATAAAATCAAAGAAATCGGCATACGGTTCGGGGTTAGATGTGGCCGTTCCTCCGCCCGCAAAGATCAATGGCCAGCTACCATCTGCTACATTCCACTGACCATCGGATTGCAGGCGATCGCGCTCTTTCCAAGTCAGCGGTATTTGAGCTAGAGAAAGCATCTCAAGGATGTTAGTAGCGCCTAGCTCGTAGCTGAGACTAAAGCCGAGAATGTCGAAATCTGTGAGAGAGCGGCGAGATTCTACAGCAAACAGTGGAATCTGGCGATCGCGCAGCTTCTGAGTGAGATCTGGTGCTGGAAGGTAGGCGCGATCGCAGAGCTGCCGAGGCTGAGCATTCAAGATGCTGTACAGAATAATGTGACCTAGATTGGACGCGCCTACTTCATATATCTCTGGATAGGTCAGTACCCATCGCACCGCCGCCGTAGACCAAGACTTATGGATAGCGCCTCGTTCATTGCCCAAGTACCTAGCCGGACGAGAAATATCAGCTTTGAGTAGATCAGTGACAGTCTCAGAGAACGATATAGGGGTGAATGCAGGAAGCACAGCAGTTACAGCAAAAGATACTAGGGCCTTAACTATATCGCAAACCCCGTATTGCAAACCCCATATCGCTAGTTGACCTTTTTCCCCAGCGGTTATCTGGCGATCTACTGCTAACTTGCTAAACCGACTTATTCTATGCCGCCATAGGTACAGGTTCTTGATCAACCATGGTAAAGAGACGATCGAGCTGAGTGAGTTCTAGAACAATGCGAATAGAAGGAGGCGCAGAGTAGATACTTAAACGGTCGTAGAAAGGCTTAGCTTCGTTAAGAGCAGCCATTAGCGAAACGAGTCCGGCATTATCCATTGACTCTACCTTACTCATATCCACAACTAATTCGCTGGCATGATCTAAGGCCATTGCATCAGTCAACTGTTGCTGCAAACTAAGTGCACTCTCCGCATTAAGTACACCAGTTGGGCAGATAACCGTAACAGGGCTATTCAGGCTGGACATCTTTATCTTTTCCTCAATTGACTTTGATTAAATGGCTCGAAGCAACCACTTTTGTGGGCTCAGAACTGACGATTTTGACAATGAGCTACTTGGTACTTAGGTCGCTAGTAAGTAGGTAAACCATAGTCACCTGTCAATAGCTAGATACTCAAACCGGAACACCAAAAGATGTCCAATAGAGCAGTCAGCAAAGTACACTACCTCAGTACTAATGACCTCAGTATTAATAGGGAGTTAAGTGCTAATCGAGACTAAGGTGCCATTGAGCACCTGATCTACCTGTTCCTTATTTACTTTGAGCCTAAGACTTTGGAACCTGCCTACTAACTTAATGACTTAGGCTCAAGCAGACTAGAAGACAATGGTATATTTGTCTGAATCTTGTTCTACTTTGCCGTTCCTCTAAAGTTTTCAGTAAGACTACTTAAAGCTAGTTTTCCTAGAATTTTCAGAATTTTCAGTCTCACTGGCTACAAACGCTCTAGAGACCCTTTTGGCAGATGAGATCCCTATGACAAATTAAATGACAAATTAAGCTGTGGCAGATAGCGATGGTTCACGAAGATAGCTCGCTGGCTGAAGTGAAACGGAAAATATCAGTGTGCGTTTTCCAAAAGCTGTGGATAAATTCGCTAAGCTGACGACTGCTATGCTGAGTATCACTATTTGGCGTTAGTTTGAGCTGAACAATCAGCGAGAAAAAATCGAGATCGTAGGTGAGTTGAAAGGGCGTAAGCGGCCAAATTATATCTGGACAACCTTCTAGGTCATATAGTTTCAGACTGGACTGTTCGGGAGATTGGACTGCGTCTGAGATCATATCTTGACGTTTAGCCGATGTAGCACCTTCTGGCAGTCCTCGAATCAAGAGTGTAGGACGTGCCCAACACAGCCGCCTTTGACTGACAATCTGAATTGCTTCGACATATAGTCGAGATGAGCCATGCTCTAAGTAGAGAATTTGAGAGGGAACAACGCTCATGAGAATAAGGGGGTTTGAAGGATGCAATCTAAAAGGATTCACCAAAGAACCGAAGTGAAGTATTAATCTCAATTCGTATCGACTTATTTTCTTTGGCTAAGATATATTAATATTTTTGAAATACCTACACACTACCATCTTACAAGTGCTCTCGCATCTCTTGAGTTCAGATCTGTGTAGCAGAGAAAGAGCTAGCAAATTGTGGAGATTTTTCTCTTTGCTGGGCGGTTCTAGCGCGATCACTCACAATAATGAGAGTCAGCTTTACTTCAGTGGCAAAGTTTCAGTAGCAAAGTTTCAGATTGGATGATATGTCTACTTCTATTAGCACAATCGAAAAACCGTCGGTTTCAACTGTTCGTAAAATTGCCCCTCGTTACCGGGTGCTTTTGCACAACGACGATTTCAACAGCATGGAGTATGTGGTAGAGGCCTTGATTGAAACAGTCCCTTCGCTCACCGCACCTCAAGCGATAGATATTATGATGCAGACGCACAATACGGGGATCGGTCTAGTGATCGTCTGCGAGATGGAACATGCTGAGTTTTACTGTGAGGGACTCAAGGGTAAGGGGTTGACCAGTACGATCGAACCTGAAGAATAGAGGATAGGTGGCTGGGTTGCGTGTGATCGCGCTTCTAGAGGGCAAAGTAGAAAATTGGGCGAAGAAAAGGGATGCGTGGCTACGTATTGGCTTTTTTCTTTTTGTACTAGGGTTAGTTTGGTTGCCTTTCGGCGCCGTTGTTTATCTCCCTAATAGCTGGCTATGGGGATCAGATACTGCTGAGATTGCGGTCCTAGCACTGCTATATATCGGCTTTTTGCTGGGTCTGTCTCCTTGGGGCAGGCGCATTCATGCTTGGCAGCATCCATTTCAGCGCTGCGGTCTAATCATTCAGGCACAAACTGGTCGCGATTTGCTGGTGGCTTTGGCTATTGGAGTGCTGGGTGTCTTTGGTCTGTTCGGAATAGAGACGCTTTTGGGTTGGGCTGTGCCTAGCTCGCCCAGTCCACGACTAGTGAGATTTATTTTTGAAGGCCTAGGAATGGCGCTGCTAGTCGGTTTTGCAGAAGAGATGCTGTTTCGAGGGTGGGTACTCGCTGAGCTAGAGAAAGATTACAGCTCATCGAGTGCGCTGTGGATGAGTGCTCTTTTCTTTGCAGCGACGCATTTTATCAAGCCATGGACTGAGATTATGCGGACGCTTCCGCAGTTTTTGGGGTTGGTGTTATTGGGTATGGCTTTGGTATGGGCAAGGCGATCGCCCACGGGTGTCAAAGGGCAGCAGACAACTCGCTTAGGCTATCCAATCGGCCTACATGCTGGATTGATCTGGGGATACTACATCGTGAATGTGGGTGGTCTAAGCGAATATACAAACCGCGTCCCAGAATGGATCACAGGAATTGATCGCAACCCGCTTGCCGGGTTAATGGGTCTGATTTTACTGGGATTGATTGCTAGAGAGTTTGCTAAAACCGCCAAGGAAGACACAGCATAGAGAGGAAGACACGAACAGCGTCCTTAGACAGCACCTAGTACAGAGGCTAGTAGTGCCTGCTGGGCGTGCATTCGATTTTCCGCTTCGTTCCAAATGCGTGATTGTTTGCCTTCCATCACGGCTTCAGTGATCTCTTCACCCCGATGAGCCGGCAGACAGTGCAGCACGATTGCACTCTTATCGGCGATCGCCAAAGCAGATTCGTTTATCTGATAAGGCTCAAACGCAGGAATGCGCGTTTCGGCCAAGTCTTCTTGTCCCATACTGGCCCAAACATCGGTATAGAGCGCATGGGCTCCTTCAGCTGCCGCTCTAGGATCGCTAGTGACGATAACTTCGCTACGGCCCTGGGCGATCGCTTCAGCCTTTTTCACGATGGTTTCATCTGGTTCATAGCCTGCTGGCGTGGCGACCCGAATGTTCATCCCGACAAGCGCGCAACCCAGGATCAATGAATGTGCAACGTTGTTGCCATCCCCTAGATATGTCATCGTCAGCCCGGCTAGCTGCTTAAACTCTTCTTGGACAGTTTGTAGATCTGCCAATATTTGGCAAGGATGCTCTAGATCAGTAAGGGCATTAATGATGGGGATATCAGCATGATGAGCAAATTCTTCTACTTCAGCTTGGTCGAAGGTACGAATAGCAAGCACATCTAGATAGCGATCGAGCACGCGAGCAGTGTCAGCGGTGGGTTCGCCTCTGCCGATTTGCGTGAGGTTGGCATTGAGATCAATCACCTGTCCACCTAGCTTATACATAGCAGCAGTAAAGCTGACACGGGTTCTAGTGGAAGCTTTTCTAAAAACAAGTCCTAGAATTCTTTGGGGGCACTGTGGGGTGATTTCTCTAGATTTTATTTTGGCAGCAGTGGTCAGCAGATACTGCATTTCATCTGGTGTGAGATCTGTGAGGCTGAGAAGATTTCTACCCTGGAGTGCTGCCATGGAGGTTTCCTTCGGTGTGTGATGTGGGCTATTGGTATTGTGAGCTTTTGAATGTATTACTTTAGCGGGTGGGGTTAGTGAGTTTGCGCAAAGTAAAAAACTATCAGATGTTTTGTGAGAGGGAAAGGGGTCAGGAACGATGAATGAGGAATGATGAGTGATCAATTGAGTGATAAATTTGTGTGCTCAATGAGGACTAGTCAGTGATAAGTAGGAGAGGTTGCAGTGGGCGTGTATTCGAGCGTGATTTTTCCTCGGCTGATGGAGCTATCGATGTCGTCGGAGTCAATGACGGGCTATCGACAGCAGCTCTTGGCCAAGGTATCGGGAAATGTTCTAGAAATTGGCTTTGGGACAGGACTGAATTTGCCCCACTATCCAGAGACGGTAAATGCTTTGACGACAGTGGAGCCGAATGAAGGTATGAATGCGATCGCACAAAAAAGAATCGAGGCTAGCCCAATCAACGTCAACACTACTTCGCTGAATGGTGAAGCCCTTTGCTTACCCGACGAAAGCTTTGACAATGTCGTTTGCACTTGGACACTGTGCAGCATTCCCAACGCTGAAAAAGCACTCAGCGAGGTTTACCGAGTACTCAAATCAGGTGGCAAATTTTTCTTTATTGAGCATGGGCTCAGCGATGAGCAGACCATCCAGACCTGGCAAAACAGACTAACGCCTATTCAGAGAATCGTCGGCAGTGGCTGCCGTCTCAATCGCAAAATTGATCAGCTAGTTGCTGACGTCTTTGATGAGGTCGCTGTTGAAGAATTTTATGCAGACAATTTACCGAAGATAATGGGCTATTTCTATCAGGGCATAGCTACCAAAAAACAATCGTGAAGCGATGAATTTTCTTGAGTTCTACGCATCTGTATAATCGCTGCTTAGCCTGTATCTTTGCGGTGACGATGGGCTGTTTGAAGATGATGGGCTATTTGAATAAGAGTACTTTGATAATCATCCAACTTGAATAGGTACAAGCCTGAGACATAGAAAACCGAACACGATCACAACCATCGGTCTGTATACAGGTGGTCTGCTTCTAATTGTGTTTGCTGTGTCGCTGCTGCTACAAGCAATGGGCCTGTTCTTGATTCCAATACTGTCTATATGACCCTAATTCTGCGGCTCGTTAGCATTTGCCCTGACCCTGCGTAGGTTGCTTAGAATCTAGCAGCAACGCTATGTTCGATGCTGCCATTCGCTGTTTAGGTCAATTAGCTTAGTTCGAGCAGCTGAGTTCGATAAACTCAGCTCGATTAGCTCAGCCAACACAGCGATCGCAAACAATATTTGCCAGGGGTAGCACTGCTTACTTTTTCTTGCTAGGCGGATTAAGCGCATTATCTAGTACTTCGCGAGCTGATTCAGCTTCGTCCTTAGCATCGCGATACTTTAGATTTGTCTGGGCAAATGTCTTGAGCGTCTTGAACCCGCTGTTGAGTTCCTCGATTTGCTCTTCTTCTATCACCTCATCAGTAAAGAGTAGATCGATTAGCTCGCGCACTTTGAGTGCTTCTTCGCGAGACCCCTGCACTTTTACCTTTAGCTTAGACAGGTTGCTGAGGGTTTGCACTGCATCGACAACTGCATTTTCTTCGTCGGTAGGTTCGGTCTTAGGTTCTTTCACTTCGATAAATTCCTTTGGGTTGAAACCGTCGTCAAGCTCGGTGGGAAGTTCTCCTTCATCAAGAAGTGCTATAAGCTGATCCATGGCCTTTTCACGAGCTTTGTTTGAGTCGCGACCAGGAACATCGATTAAGACTTCTGGACTTTGAGCAAGCGTATATTGAACCATAATTCCCAGGTAGTAATCTTGTACTGTTATTTTAGCGGATGAGGTTAAAAGTCATGAACTAGATTTTCTAGCTTGATTGGCTGCTATCAAGCGATTGGCCATGGTGATACTTAGTACGCCTTTTCGCGCTGATATGCAAGCAGTCCGTTTAAAAAACGTTCAGGTTGCCGGGCACATTTTGCACAAGAATTGTCTAGGAATGCCTTAGCCACTTTTTTCTGATCGTTTTTCTGTTCAAAGATGATGTTACAAAAAGCTGGCTGGGCTATCTAGAAGATAACTAGATACATCTACTCAGTTCTGCTGCTGATCTTTTGTTGTCTTCGATATGTGTCTGGTTATGGCCAATTCAGTTGCGTCGAATAATATGCATTCTACGCGTTTGCTAAGGAAATTCGGGATGATTTTATTGAGTGCTGGCCTATGCGGCATCGGGTTGATGACCGCAGCAATTGCTCAGATAGGATCACCTTCTACTATCAAGCAAACACCTGCTTTAGATCTACAGCCGCGATCGCCAGGAGATGTCCGAGCTATACCTGCAGTGCCTAGATCTGGAGCATTGAGCAGTTTTCCCTCGCTGGGCAGCACAGTGTTTGATGCACAGCTAGCTGGCTATCGCTCTTATCTAGAAACAATAGGAACGCCAGATATTCTGATTGTGGGTAGTTCACGATCCCTGCAGGGAATCGATCCAACAGAGCTCCGCTATCAGCTGTCTCTGCAGGGCGCTGACGATGTAAAAGTGTATAACTTCAGTGTGAACGGGGCGACGGCGCAAGTTGTGAATTTTGTGGTAAGTGAGCTATTGCCAGGAGCGCTGCCTAAGATGATTGTCTGGGGAGACGGATCGAGAGCTTTTAATGATGGTAGACGCGATCGCACTTGGGAAAGTCTAATCGCCTCCCCTGGCTACCAGGCTGTACAAAGCGGAGAAAAACCGACTATCGCGAATGAGTCTGAAGCGCTTACTTCAGATCTAGAACCAGGTCAAGCGTTAGATCTAGAAACAATGAAAACTGAGCCAGAGAGCGATGGACAAGGCCTTACTGACTCAAAGATAAGGACAGGGATAAGTACAGGTGAGATTGACCGCTTTGGATTTTCTGCGGTGAGCGATCGCTTCAATCCAGTTGTCTATTATCAGGAGTTTACCAATATTCAAGGACAATATGACGAAGCCTATTCTCCGTTTGTGCTAGAAGGAAGCCAAGCGGACGCACTAGGTCAGCTCGCAACTTTTTTAGAACAGCGAGGTTCGCACCTATTTTTTGTAAATCTGCCGCTCAGCGATAGTTATCTAGATGCGTATCGACTCAATTATGAGACCCAGTTCCAAGATTTTTTGGTAGTGCAGAGCGATCGCTATCGCTTTCAGGTGATAGATTTGCTAACTCAATGGCTGTCTCAGCCGGAGTTGTTTGCTGATCCTAGTCATATCAATCGATACGGAGCAGCTGTAATTGGCCAAGAGCTTGCCAGAAACCCTAACTTTCTTCTCACCATCGGCTCAACTGACGCAGCGACAACCCCTCGATAGAACTTTCTATATAACCCCTCGATAGAACTTTCTATATAACTATTAGTCATCCTCAAATCATGTTCAGGTCCTATTGAGCGTTTGATATGAGCGTTCAACAAAAGAGCAAACAGAATCAATTCTCACAGCAGCGCTAAGCTACGATATTCTTACGGCAACCCTAAACTACGACAACCGACAATTAAAAACCTATCAAACTGTTGTCTAGATCACAGCACCATGTTTTTAAGCCTTCTATATTTACCTCAACGTTACGACCAGAAAGCGCTGTTCAACGCTAGTGAAAATCACATTCTGGCCGATGCGTCTCTTGGAACATTAGCTTTATAGAAGATAGTTCTAGAGGCCATTCTTCCAAGGTTTTAAACAGAAGCTTCTAAAGGCGTTATAGAAACAACATTTAATCATTCATGGAACCCTCGGGCTCAGCTACTGCTGGGCTTCTTTTTTGTCTGCTATCCGGCCTAAACCTTCTGGCTTAGATCTTCTGATCTAAACCTTTTGAGCGATGATCGTCCGATGACGAGGACTATTGGCAACGATACGCGGTGCAGAAAATCCAGCGTCTTGAAAAACTTGATTCATATCCAAGGAAAAATACTGATCTAAGTAGGGTTCTGTGCTTTTGAGTAGCGTAAACACATAGGGTGGGAGCTCGCGATAGATTTTACTGGCTGGATTCATATCCATGATGGCAAAGTGCCCGCCTGGGCGAACCAACCGATTTGCTTCGGCGATGATGTCTTTAGCCGCAGAGCTGGGCAGCTCATGAAAGACTAGGAACGCGGAAACTAAGTCTGCAGAACTTGCATCTAGCCCTGTATTTTCAGCCGCCGCGTGCTTCCAATGAACAGATCCAGTCTTCTCTAGCTGCTTTAGTCGGTATTGGCCTACCGCTAAGAAATAAGGCGAGAGTTCAATCCCAGTGACCCGGGCGTTCGGAAAGGCTTCTCCAATAGCTACGCTGCTCATGCCAATACCACATCCCAAGTCAACAATGTCTTTAGGAGTTTCCGCTGATATCTCGTCGAAATACTCCTTCAAAATCTGGTGATAGCTAGCTCGTAAACTTTTATCCCCGTTGATGCCTGAGCGTTCATCCGTCCAAATTTGGGCATGTACAGCTCGCGCAGCCGCATCAACTTCCATTGCCGGCAGCCATCCTAGATTACCTTCGTCATAGGCATGAAACTTGGTGGTGTAATAAGGTGGGTAGTCAATAGTCGGATCTGCGATCGCTCTTAGCTCTTCCTCCCAAATTGGATTGATCTTTTCCCTTGCTAGCTGGCCTGCTGGTAGCGGGCTTGAGCTTTGCGCAGATTCATCACTTCGCCTCTCTAGTTCCTTGACCTCATCTCGCCAATACACTCCGATTGTTTCCGCTCGGTCCATCATCATCTTGCGAGCTCTTTGCCTGGCAAACTTTGCTAAAGGCTTCACACTCAACAGTCCATTGACCAAAGAGATCTTCAAAGAATCCGAGAGAGATGTCGTAGCCGTGTTCATAGAGCAATACCTATCAGCAGCAAAGATTGAAAGTAAAAAGACCGTAAGCAAATTTTCGAAGAAACGCAGCAGCCTAGCTCACCCGTATTATCTTTACGAGCCTATCAAGTTTGGTGTTCAGTCGATAGCGAGCTGGAATAAACCCTTACAAAAAGAATTCTCAGCCATAAACGTTCAAGAAAACGTTAATTTAGGCTAATAATGCTTCACGACTTCACCATGGAAAATATCTACGAGCGCCTACTCGATCAAGCTGGTCGGAAAACGTTTGAGCTACCCGGTGCCTACCCTCATTACAACCCTGATCGACCTGGTCAAGTAGAACATATTGCGCTAGACCTTGTCTTCGATGTCCCAAAGAAGAGCTACAGTGGCAGTTGCAGCGTCACTATCAAGCCAGTTGTTGATGGCGTTAGCAGCCTCACGATGGACGCTGTAGATCTCAACATCAAGTCCGTCAAAGTCGGCAAGATTAAGCAATCGTTTGACTACGACGGCCAGCAGCTAAAAGTCGTGCTTAAAACCCCGACAACCGCAGACAAATCCTTCACATTGACCATTGATTACGCCGTCGAAAATCCACAGCGTGGCCTCTACTTTGTCGGTCCAGATCAGCACTATCCTGACAAACCCACTCAGATCTGGACTCAAGGAGAAGATGAAGATTCCCGTTTTTGGTTCCCTTGCTTTGATTATCCAGGGCAGCTTGCTACCTCTGAGATTCGCGCTCAGGTCCCTCAGAAATTCAAAGTAGTTTCTAATGGTGAACTGGTCTCTACGAAGAGCAAAGGCACCAACACGATCTATCACTGGAAACTAGACAAGCCGCATCCTAGCTATCTGATGACGCTAGCGATTGGCGAATTCGATGAGATTGAAGATGAATGGCAAGGCAGACCTGTTCGCTACTTTTTTGAGCAAGGGCGCGAGGTAGAGGCCAAGCTAACGATGGGCAAAACGCCTCAAATGCTAGATGCACTTAGCAGTTGGTTCGGCTACACTTACCCGTTCTCCAAGTACGATCAGGTGTGCGTTAGCGACTTTATCTTTGGTGGTATGGAGAACACCACTACCACGCTGCTAACCGATCGCTGCCTAATCGATCAAAGAGCAGCGATTGACAATCTGCGAGCTGAAACTCTGGTCGCTCACGAACTGGCTCATCAATGGTTTGGTGATTTGATTGTGATTAATCACTGGTCACAGGCATGGGTGAAAGAGGGCGCTGCTACTTATTCAGAAGTACTGTGGATAGAAAAGACCCAAGGACAAGATGAGGCGTTTTATTACCATCTCAATCACGCTCGTGCCTACCTGAGTGAAGATAAGAGTCGCTATCGCCGCCCCCTCGTGACTCATATCTACCGCGAGGCAATTGAGCTGTACGATCGACATATCTACGAGAAAGGATCCTGTGTGTATCACATGATTCGGATGGAGCTAGGGGATGAATTATTCACTAGAGCCATGCGGACACTGTTAGAAGACAATGCGCACAGTACGGTTGAAACAGTTGATCTGCTGCGGGCCATCGATAAGGCCACCGGGCGCAATCTAAGGTTTTTGTTCGATCAATATGTGTATCGGGGAGGTCATCCTGATTATAAGGTTGGCTATAGCTGGGATAGCGATAGTAATCTAGCCAAACTAACCGTCACTCAGACTCAGGTAGAAGATGGCAAGTCGCAGGTACAAGAAGGTCTGTTTGATCTGAAGGTGCCGATTGGATTTGGCTATCTAAAAGCGGGGGCAAAAGACACAAAGCCAGAGCTAAAGATTTTCAAGGTGCGAGTGCACGAACGAGAGCAGGCCCTGTATTTCCCGCTGGAAGCGAAACCCGACTTTGTGAGCTTTGATGTCGGCAATCATCTGCTGAAAACGGTTGAATTGGCTTACCCAATAGCAGAGCTGAAGGCACAGCTGCAGGCTGATCCTGACCCGATCTCTAGACTGTTGGCAGCCGAAGCACTGGCGAAAAAAGGAAGCTTGGAGGCTGTCGCTAGCCTAGAGCAGGCATTGAAGGATGAGCCGTTTTGGGCGGTGCGAGCAGAGGTCGCTGAACAGCTAGGTTCGGTGCAGCTAGCACAAGCAGAAGCGGCGCTGACCAAAGGGTTAAAAGACAAGCATCCAAAAGTGCGACGCGCAGTAGTCACCGCTTTAGGCAAAGTGAAAACAACAGATAGCTACAAGGCATTGAAAAGTGTGGTTGAAAAAGGGGACGAAAGCTATTACGTAGAGGCTAGTGCAGTGCGATCGCTTGGCAAAGTCGGTACGGCAACGCTTGATGGCAAGGACAAAGAAAAGAAGACTTTGAAGCTGCTAGATATGGTTCTAAAAGAGAGAGCCGGGTGGAATGAAGTGGTCAGAAGCGGGGCGATCGCCGGACTTAGCCAGTTCAAAAGCTCTGAGGCAGCGTTAGATCTGTTGCTTCCTTACACTGAGCTAGGTGTTCCACAGCCACTGAGATTAGCGGCCATTCGAGCATTGGGCACGATCTCTACTGGCCAGGAAAAAATTGCAACAGAAAAAATACTAGAGAGACTAGCGGCACTAGCAAGAGAGGATTTCTTTCTTACGCAAGTAGCTACGGTGGGCGCACTAGCTCAGATGGAAGTAAGCGGTGCGGTTGCTATTTTACGTACGCTGGCGGACCATAGCCCCGATGGACGGGTAAAACGGCGGGCAGACGAAGCGGCGCAAAAAGTGCAAAAGAAGATTGATTCGGACGGTGCGATCGCTGACTTACGTCAAGAACTTGATGAGGTTAAACAAACTAACAAGGATCTCAAGAGCCGACTAGAAACACTAGAAGCAAAATCAAAGAACTAAAGAAGGCGCACTGGAGATAACACGCTGCTTACCTGAAGCTATCTTGGCTTTACCGAGCAATAGACATCTCTGCAAAAGGGTCTCTATAGCGTTCGTTCCTTAGCTAGAGACCTTAGCTAGGGGATAGTTCTCTGTCTGCAAGCATTCGAAACAATAGGTCAGGTGACTAGCGTTCCTCGTCCGCATAGCCTTCTTTGTGAGTATGCAACTAAGGAACGCTATCTTTGCAGGCTAACAGATCGTTAGTTTACCCCACTAGATATGGAGGGAATACTCAGACCAACCTCATTAGTGCCCATCTAAAGGTCCATGTTGAAACTTGTCGTTGGTCATAGTAATGATCCTGATTCCCGAGCGGCGATCGCAGATATATTAGAGCAACTACACGTAGCGCTAGCTGGAGACTTGCCACTGGCAGGCTTACTGTTTGCCGCGATTAATTTTGAGCATACTCGAGTCCTTCAGGAGATTGCAGCGGCCTTTCCAGATATCGAACTAATTGGCGGTACCACCGACGGAGAGATATCCTCTGTGCTGGGATTTGAGCAGGACTCACTTACACTGGCTGTCTTTTGCTCAGATACGATTACGATCAGTGCGGGTATGGGTCGTAACGTCTCAAAAGATGTGAACGCCGCGACTCAAAATGCTGTTCAGCAGGCTAGCAGCTCTCATACAGAAGATATTCAATTTTGCATTAGTCTTCCAGAAAGCTTGACCAGTGATAGTTGGATGATTTTGGAAAGCTTAAAGGGATCTTTGGGAACGCAAGTGCCAATTTTCGGAGGATTGACTGCTGACCAGTGGCGATCCCAACAAACTTATCAGTTCTTCAAATCTGAAGTATGCAGCGATGCAGTGCCTATCTTACTATTCTCAGGGCCGATTCTATTTTCTCATGGGGTTGCTAGCGGTTGGCAGCCTATCGGTAAAGCCGGCAAGGTCACTAGAGCGCAGAACAACGTAGTCTATGAGATCGACAATCAACCGGCCCTAACGTTCTATCAGCGGTATCTAGGTAGTTTGCCGCCGTCTTCAGAATATCCGCTCGCTTTGCTGGATGCTGATAGCGATCGCTACTATATGCGAGCTCCTAGTGGAATATACGATTCAACAACTGGTAGCATCACCTTTTTTGGAGATGTTCCAAAAGAATCTATCGTACATATCACTGACACAAGCCATGATGATATTCTTAGAGCCTCTAGAGAATCCACTCAGCAGGCTTTAGCCTCCTATCCAGGGAAAGCTCCAGCCGCCGCTTTGTTCTTTTCTTGTGCTAGTCGAAGACAAATTCTAGGCAGCCGTACCAAAGAAGAATATACACAAGCTCAGCAACTTTTGAACAAGACGCTACCCAGCTGTGGCTTCTATACGAACGGAGAGATCTCACCGCTTCAGCCCAAAGGCGACACCTACATGCATAACGAAACATTTATCACATTGCTGCTAGGAGATACTTAATGTCTTTGAGCTCTCATCAATCCCGGCCAGCAATTGAGTCCTTAGAAAAGGAGAATCGGATTCTACGTAGAAAGCTAGGGCGGGCGGAAGCTACTATTCTTCAGTTAGAAGAAACAACTCGTAAGAAAGAAGCTTTGCTGCGGCAGGTGATCAACGAATTCAAAGAATCGCAGACATTCCTAGAACAGCAGAGCTATGAATTAGAACAAACCTGTATCAATCTAAAATTCGCTCAAGCTCAGCTTATCCAAGCTGAAAAAATGTCTGCATTAGGTCAGCTAGTAGCCGGGGTTGCTCACGAAATCAACAACCCTGTCAACTTTATCTACGGTAATCTTAGTCATCTAGAGGACTACATTCATAGCCTGCTTAGCTTCCTAAAACTCTACGAGGCACGCTACCCTAATCCGGATGCGAATATCCGACAGCAAGGCGAGGAGATGGATATCGCTTTCATCAAAGAAGATGCACAAAATATCCTATCCTCAATGACGATAGGAACTGAACGCATTCGTGAGATCGTGCTATCGCTTAGGAACTTTTCAAGGATGGATGAAGCGGAGTGCAAGTTCGTGGATATTCATGAGGGAATAGAAAGTACGCTGCAAATCTTACAACATCGGCTAAAGGCTCAGTCTAATCGAGCTGAAATCAAGATTGTTCGAGACTTTGGCGATCTACCGTTGGTCGAGTGCTTTGCCGGTCAGCTCAATCAGGTGGTGATGAATATTATCGCCAATGCTATCGATGCTATAGAGACATCCTTACATAACAACTCTCTAGATCGAGAGGAGCTACAAATTATGCTGCAAACTAAAGCTAGCGCTGATAGCGTAGTGATCAGTATTGCCGATAACGGTACTGGCATGCCGTTGACTGTTAGAGAACGTATCTTTGAGCCGTTTTTCACAACCAAACCAGTAGGCAAAGGAACGGGTATGGGCATGGCGATTAGCTACCAAATTATTGTCGAAAAACATTCTGGTAAAATCGAATGCTTTTCTGATCAAGGCGTAGGCACCAAGTTCGTTATTACAATTCCTATTCAATTGGCCGATTAGCCTAAACTACGAAGCAGTCACTGTCAGTCTCGCGAAACCATTCAGCCGAGGCTGGTTTTTGCATTGCGAGGCTGGTTTTTGCATTGCATAGAGCGATAGACTGGTTCGTAAGCTAATTAAGCTGCGAATCCGCAAGAGTCTATTCAACTTGCTCGAACGTAGACAGTGCGTTTGACTTAGGGATGGCGGGTTAGTTGTGGAATAAGTTTCAGCTATAGCGACTTCTAAAGGGTCGGACGGCAACCACTTGACAACTAAGTTAGCTTGTTCCTTGAATTTTTATTCTATCTGTTATCAGGAGATGCATATATATGTCTCGACTGCGTCATCATCCGCTGCGGCTGTTGCCTCAGCAAAACTATGAGAGCGATCGCCATGCAACTTGGTTAGAGCTATTTTTCGATCTAGTTTTTGTGCTGGCGATCGCAGAACTTGCTCATATGCTTCATGGCGATCTTACTTGGACAGGCATTGTTAGCTTCGCGATTTTATTTGTACCAGTTTGGTGGCTATGGATTGATTTCAGCTATTTCGCCGATCAGTTCAACATAGAGCGAGGAATTTATCGCGTTATTCTGCTAGGAACTATGTTCGGGCTGATTGTTATGGCACTGTCTGTTTCCCATGCCTTGGACGGAGGATCAGCCAGGTTTGCGATCATCTACACGATCCTGCGCTTTATTATTACCGCTTTGTACATACAAGCTTGGCGAACTGTACCACCGTTTAGATCGCTTACCCGACGCTATGCAACGAGTTTTTCAATATCGCTTGTTTTGTGGGTATTCTCAATCTTTGTGCCTGAGCCAGCTCGGTTCTGGTTGTGGGCGATCGCGCTAACAATCGAAATCGGAAATGGCCCTATTACCTATCTTACCGTCCGTGATGTTCCTGCCCAAAACTCACATATGGATGAGCGCTTTGGATTATTTACCATCATTGTACTAGGAGAAGCGATCGTTGCTGTCGCTGCGGGTGTGGCCGGAACCAATTGGGGATGGCAAAGTGTTCTATTAGGTGCGAGCGGTTTTGTAATCGCCGTCAGTTTTTGGTGGATGTACTTTGAGCGGGCCGACGAGTCGGCTATCAACCAGGCGCTAAAAGGGAGCAAGATGGCGCTACTTCGTTCATATGTCTACGGATACTCTCATGTGTTTGCTTTTATGGGAATTGCCATGACTAGCGTAGGCATCCAGGTCGCGATCGAAACTACTCCAAATGCTGACTTGTCATTCGAGACAAGAACTATACTATGCGGCGGAATCGCTATTTTTCTAATAGGAGTGACTTTGCTACAGTGGGCCTCTCCTTGTTCTTTGCCACGAAAGGCGATCCTACTACGCATTTGCTTAGCGATTCTATCGCTCTGTCTGATCTCTCCTATATCAGTACTCTCTCCGGTTGGACTAGTTTTATTATTGAGTATCTCTTTAGTGAGCCTAAACTGGCAAGATGGTGTGTCTTTGCCTGAAGCGAAAGTTAGTTGATAGATGACAGTCGGTTGCCGTAGGTAAGCAGCAAATTAGCTGTATAACGTCAGTTCGGGTTAAGCAGCAGGGGGAAGTTCCCATTCCATATGGAGAGAAGGCTTCTTCGGTTGGTGGCAATAAGCAATCAGTCCACAGAGGATGTTGACCCAGCAGTTGACCGGACTACGGTGACGAGAATGCTCTATCTGCGAAATGTTCTTCAGTTGGTCGATAATCGTTTCGATGATGGAACGTTTGCGCGAGAGTAGCTTGTCAGTTAGCCGCACTAGCTGGTTCTTCATGTTGCGCCGAGGCTTAGCAAAGAACTCGATGTTGAACGCGTCGAGTAGTTGCTTGGCCAGCTGCTTCGATACATAGCCTTTGTCTGCGCAGACTTTTCCCCATAGTCCAGTAAGTAAGTCAAAGGCGGGCTCACGGTCGTCCGTATTGCCCGGGGTCAGGGTGAGGTTGAGTAGTTCACCGCACTCGTTCACCACGAGGTGTAGCTTGAAGCCATAGAACCAGCCGACAGAGGTTTTGCCCCTAGCTGCCGTATCTTTGCAGACCTTATGCTGCCAGATCCGACGGTTGTGGCAGACCGATAGACTGGTCGCATCGATAAAACTAATGCCTGTACAACGGCCGAAGCAGCGCTTCAGATAACAACACAAGGGAAACAAACAAGAGGGCGTCCATTCGACAAAGCGGTTATAGCTGACTAGCGTTGGAAACGCTTGCTTCCAGTACTGGCATACATGATGAACGTAGTAGTGTTTGAAGGTGCGGTAGTGGCTTTGGTGAAAGCCGATGAGTATCGTCATCACTTCGCTTAGGCTCAGCGAACGAGCGCGTTGTCGCGTCTTTAGATGGTGGCTTAGCAGTTGACGCTGCCAGAGGGGTTCAAACACTTGGCAGAAGTCATCGACGTGGCAGAACAGTTCTTCTAAGCTGAACATAGTGGAGGATAGGGCTGATGGGTTTTACAACTTCAGCTTACCTATCCTCCTTTCTTCGAGCTTTCCTTATCCCGAACTGACGTTGTATAGCAACGTTTACATACACGAGCGTAGTGTTTCAAAATCATGGGCTAAAAAGATTACTCATGCAAAGGTAAACAGATAGTAAATTCTGTTCCTTTTCCTTTGGAAGATTTGAGCAGTAGCTGTCCGTGATGTTTGTCTACTACAATTTGATAGCTAATTGCCATTCCCATACCCGTGCCTTTCCCGACAGGTTTGGTAGTAAAGAAGGGATCGAATATTTTTCCTCTGGTCGCTTCATCCATACCAGGGCCGTTGTCTGCGATTGTAATGATTGCCTGATTTTCCTGACGGGCAGTTGAGATTGTGATCTCAGCATTCGTTGCTTGGTTCTCTGCTTGATTTTCTTCTAGTGCGTCAATTGCATTGACCAAAATGTTCATGAACACCTGATTAATCTGTCCTGCATAGCAGGCTACAGGTGGCAAATCACCATAGTTTTTCGTGATCGTAATTGCTGATGAGGACTTTTCTTTTTGCTTTAGTCGATGCGCTAGGATGATTAAAGTGCTATCTAATCCGTCGTGGAGATCGACTGTTTTATACTCGGCTTCATCCATCCGCGAGAACGTTCGTAGAGAGAGGACTATCTGCCGAATGCGCTCAGCGCCTAGCCGCATAGACTGCATGGCCTTGGGCAAATCTTCTAGGAGAAATTCTAATTCAATCTCTTGCGTGCAGCTTTGTACGGCGGGTAAGGGCTCCGGGTAGCAGCGCTGATATACCGATAGTAAAGTAAATAGATCCTCAATATACTGCTCTGTGTGTTCAACGTTGCCATAGATGAAGCTCACTGGATTGTTGATCTCATGAGCAACACCGGCTACTAATACGCCCAAAGAGGACATTCTCTCTGCCATTAGCAAACGCGATTGCATGGCCTGTAAGTCTGCTAACGCTTTTTCTAGTTCTTGACTTCGGTGTCTAAGTGTTGCCCTAGAAGTTTGTAGCTCATGAATAGTTTTACTTAAAAGTGATTCTGCCTGCTGCCTGCTGCGATGCCATCGCTCTAGATTTCGTTCGTTAAGGCTTAGTTTCCGCTGGAGCCTCCGGTTCTCGGTTTCTAAAGTCCTCAGACGTTGCTCAAGCGGCTCACTTTCTGGCATTTGTACTACTCCGTTCCGATCACAACCGTCACTAATGTCTCTTGGTGATAGCGTACTTGACCGCCAATTTCTAGAGGACCAATCTCTCCATAGGTGTAAAAGCCAGCTACAGGAACAGTGGTTTCTATAAACTGTTGACCAAGCTCATACTCTTCCTTAGTTCGGTAACCAAGCAGCCATCGGCGGGCCGCGCAGGAAAATAGTAAAACTGCGGCTGGTTTTTCACCAGGATAACCCGCTAGGGCCTGTTCAATGGATTCTTGGCTAGCAGCTACGATATGATCACCGGTAGCGTAGGTAATTTGGACTTGGGCTTGTTCTGGAATTTCGTCTGTAAAAAGAATGTCGCCAGCTTCTAGATCCCAATGGTTTGAAGCGCGAAGATAGAAGCGATCGCTATCTTCTTCGAAAATGGCCAAGGGGTATTCTCCAGAGATAGGGAAATCGCCTAGATAGTCTTGATAAAACTTTGTGGCGGGCTGATGATCGATCTCATGAACAACCGGACTATCACACTTAGTAATCCTAGCTTTTCGACTAAGCGGTTGCCAGCCACTAGCGACGCCATGTGACACCTTTAGATTTCCAAAGAATACTAGAATAGGCAGCCCATTTTGGACAACTTCGTCCTGGAAAAACTGGTAGGTCTGCTCAAATTGAAAATGATCGCCTGCTCGCCCGCCAACAATCGGTACGCCGGTAGGCAGTAGCTTTTGTAACTGTCTTAGCGCTGGTTCTGTGCCATCTGCAATACCATCTGGGATAGTGATACAAAGCTTTGCACTATCTAGTTCATTTTCAAGCCCTAGGGATGCAATTGCTTGTTTGGCGGCAGCGTCAGCATCCTTTGACAAGCCTCGGCCTAGTCCAGCCCGAATCGTTACAGTCTTCGAGCAAAACATCATCATCGTCAGCGAGTCTTCCTGAAACCCTAGGACTGAAGATATCTCTCCATAGGTTGTACCTCCGACCACAGACATTTCCGGAAACCTGTCTCGAATACGAGAAAGAATTAGGGCGTGATCAAAATCGATTGCTGCCAACAAAATGCTAGCCTGAGGCTTGCGACCTTCAAGCTGAGCCACGCATTGAGCTAGAACTTCGGAAATTGCCTCCTCAGAATCTATGTGGACGCTATGGCCAACAACTACTTTGAGCATATCTTCTTCCAACTTGACTACACGCTAGCCCTTGTACAAAGCTGCTTTTGCCGACAGACCTACGCGACGAGCATTAAAACCCTCATAGGCACATCCTTCTAAGTTAACTACAAATCGTAACTTAGGACATCCGAATATTTGCGAAGAAAAATCGATAAGCGCCAAAATCAATCAAGCTTCCAAAGTTTTCTGGCACGTTTTTCCAAGGCATTACTTTAGCAACTAGCAGCTCTGCGGCTGGGTCGTTCGCTGTCCTTTTACCAAGACCCTCACTTTAGAAACATATAAGCATTCAGTATATCCGTACTGAGGCAGAGCATAGATATCAAAGATGTTTGTTAATTATAAAGCCTTACATCTTCAATCTCTAAAAAGAGAAGCTTGAATGGAAAATTATGACGTAGTGATTATCGGTGCGGGACACAATGGTCTTGTTTGCGCTGCTTATCTATTAAAGGCGGGCTACAGTGTCGCTTTATTAGAGAAAAGATCAATCCCAGGCGGGGCAGCGACGACCGAGGAGCTGATGCCGGAGGAGGCTCCAGGATTTATGTTCAATCGCTGTGCCATCGACCATGAGTTTATTCACCTAGGCCCAGTGATAGAAGAACTAGAGCTTCACAAGTATGGCCTCGAATATCTGTTTTGTGACCCCACAGTTTTCTGCCCCCATCCAGATGGGAAATACTTCCTATCGTACAAATCTGTTGATAAAACCTGCGAAGAAATCGCTCAGTTCAGTCGCCGTGATGCCGAAAAATATAGAGAATTTATTGACTTCTGGCAGCGATTCACTAAAGCAATTCAACCAGTCTTCAATGCTCCTCCCCAAGCTATCTTCGATATCCTTGGAAACTATGACATCAAAAGCATTCAGAACTTGTTGAGTATTTTGGGTGGACCTCACAAGTCACTAGATCTAATTCGTACGATGTTGACCAGTCCTAAGGATCTTCTAGATGAGTACTTTGATTCTGAGTTTTTGAAAGCGCCTTTGTCCAGATTGGCTTCTGAGTTTGGAGCCCCCCCTTCGCAAAAAACGATTTCTGTTGGCGGCATGATGATGTCGATGCGGCACAATCCTGGAATGGCAAGGCCAAAAGGTGGAACAGGTGCGTTGATACAGGCACTGTTGAAGCTTGTAAAAGCCCAAGGCGGTGTTGTATTGACTGAGCAAAACGTTAAACGAATTCTAGTCGATGGCAAGCGCGCAGTGGGTGTGGAGGTGCAAAATGGAACGGAGTATCGCGCTAAACACGGTGTGATCTCGAATATTGATGCTAAACGAGTATTCCTACAGCTTCTAGAATCAGAGGATGTGGCGGCAGTTGATAAAGATCTTCAAGAACGGTTAGACAGAAGAATCGTCAACAACAATGAAACAATCTTGCGGATTGACTGTGCTCTTTCAGAAGTACCTCGATTTGAACACCACAATCACCGAGACGAGTATTTGGTTGGATCTGTTCTCATTGCCGACTCGGTGCGTCATGTTGAGATTGCGCACCAGGAGCCAGAGGTTGGTAATATTCCAGATGCCGATCCTTCCTTTTATGCGGTAGTGCCAACAGTGCGAGATCCGAGCATGGCTCCTGATGGACGGCATACCCTATGGGTGGAGTTCTTTGCACCCTATCAAATCAACGGAGCAGAAGGTACCGGCTTTGCTGGAACCGGCTGGACAGACGAGCTGAAAAACCAAGTTGCTGATCGCGTGATCGATAAGCTAGCTGACTATGCGCCGAACATTAAGCAGTCGATTATTGCGCGGAATGTAGAAAGCCCTGCTGAACTGGGTGATCGCCTAGGTGCCTACAAAGGCAACTACTACCACGTTGATATGACGCTCGATCAAATGGTATTTTTCCGTCCGCTACCTGAAATTGCTAACTATACTACGCCGTTTGATGGCCTTTTCTTAACAGGTGCAGGGACTCATCCAGGCGGTGCTATTTCTGGCATGCCAGGGCGCAACTGTGCTCGTACTTTCCTAAACCAGCAGCAGCCCGTGCTTAATCGGATAAGAGAAATTGGTAAAACGGTTTTTCCAAAACTGTCTTAGGAATTAGGAAATGGCTGCCAATAGCGCTAACCCCGTAACTTTCTTGCAATAAAATCTATGACTATTGCTCCATTTCATCCTCTGCACAAATCGGCTGGTGAGCGGATGCCGTCATTATTACCCTCTAATGTATCAACAGAGTTGTTGAAGATTTCAACTGAGATTGCTGACGAAGCAGCGCTGAATGCGGCCTCGGTTGACCGTGTTGGCGGCTTTCCAGCAAGTGACTTTGATAGGCTAGTAGATGCTGGCTTGTTGAGGGCACCGTTGCGCTCTGACTTAGGGGGAATAGGGCTTGGCTTTGAGTCTAACCGGATGGGCCTGCTGCTACAGATTCTTAAGCAGATAGGTCGCGGCAACCTATCTTTGGGGCGAGTGTTTGAGGGACATGTGAATGCCCTTCAGCTCATTCAAACCTTTGCAAAAGAGGAGCAGATTCGAGCGTTTGCTAAAGATGCTCACAGTCGTAAGGCGTTTGGCGTTTGGAATGCGGAGGCCAAAGATGGCGTGAAGCTCTATCCAATCGGGGAGGAGCGCTACCGGATGGAAGGAAGTAAAACCTTTTGTTCAGGGTGCGGTTATGTGGAACGCCCTTTTGTGACCGACAGTCTGCCTGCGATAGCGTGCTGGTCAGACGAGAGATTGGGGCACCTCGTAAGCAACCAAGATTATGCTGATTCAGTAGAGTAACTTTAGTAGCAGAAGAAAAATTTTGTGTAGTTTTATAGAGTTCTGGAGAATTATCTTTCGATGCAACAGGCACCAAATTGAAGGAATGCACAAAGAAACAATCCCTGAAGACACTATCACTTAATTCTCACAGGTTATTAAGCTCTCCTTATCCTCACAAAGTCATATTTGGTCTTATCCTTGGGAACAACAGGATGATGGATTTAAAACTAGTAGGAATACATCGTGGTATGACAATTCACCCACCCTGTTGTTTTATGTGGTTTGCGCCTATGCGTCAAAGCTTAGTGCGATCACTGCCTTGGTAACAGGCCTAAAGTTAAGTAGATACTACCTATAAGAGACAATAAGTTCTGTTCTTTTAAGGTTTGTTTGATTTGCTTTGAGCGGAATTTGCTTTGTCCAGAGATTTCGAGGAAGACAGGTAAAACTTGTACGGGGCGTTAGTGTTAATAGATATGCTAGAGATAGCAGCGCAACGAACAAACTGATTAAACGTTCAGATTGATATTGGAATGAACTGTACGTGATCAGTACCTTTCCTATCGCAGCATAGATAAACAATAATTCCATTAGAAGAGGCATTTGATTGCTACTTCTAAAGGTAGGCCTCTAGCGATTAATTTGTATGGCCAAGTAGGTGATGTAACAAAATCGCCTTTGCTCCATATCAAATAAGGTCAAAGGCGATTATGCATACTGGCTATGAAATTTAGCAACTCGATACTCTATCCACTAGAACTGATAATCCTGTTAGAACTGATAATCAAACATGAATCAGAGTGTTTACGAATTAGCTAGGAATCAGAGCGAAAGGGAGTTCGAGAGAGCGGTTCTGGCTTGATATCATCAGGAACAGAAGGATCCTTATCTCGGCGACCTCTGTCTAGGTAGAAGCCGAAGTAAGCAGCCGCGATCGCGCTGATTAAGTGCAGCCAAACGTCGTTGCCATATAGAGGCATCAGGCCGAAAAAGGTATTAGCAATTGGAATAAGTCCCAAAATTCCTAGAAAGCCGAACCACACCGCAAAGGTATCAGCGCATAGACGAGCAAACGCCTCAGTACCAGCGGCATAACCCGCTAGGCCAGCTAGGCCAACAACTAGATAAAGAGTCGACTCGAATGCATTGATAGGAAATAAGCCGAAGAGATAACCCAAGCCACTAGTAACGCCGACCTCCTGCATTATCTCCGGCACCATATCAACAGGTGAGGCAAGTGAGGGAATCAACCCTGTAAAGCCAAGGACTAGATACACTAGGCCGATGACAAGTGAAAAATAGCGAACTGCCATTAAATGAACATCCTTATTAGTAGAATAACTCTCTTAGTACAGCGATTTTCATAGGGAAACACCTTGTTCGAAGGGTGTATGTTTGAACTATCAAAGGGGTCGAAGTAATATGTTGAATCTTGACCTTTTGAAGGATGCAGGAGTCCATATTAGCTTTGACTTATCACTTAATGAAGCTATACGTGCGGTGAAGGGGTATGTGTGAAGGGAGAGTGTATAAATAGAAACAACTCTTAAGTGGGCGACTATGTTTAAGCGTGTTCTGGATAGCCGGAGGCGCAAGATTTGTTGGTTCTAATTTTTACGCTACTGGTGTGATAGAACAGACAATCTAGTATATGTACTCGACAAGCTCATCTATGCAGGAAACAAAAGTAGTTTGATAAGGTTCAATTTGGTTTGGGCAAGTACAGCTGATAGAAGGCGATATCTGCGATCACAATCTAGTCACTCAGATTCTTCAAAACAACAACATCAACACAACTGTTCACTTTCTTTGAAGAGTCGGACGCGGTGGCAACCGCTACTCTTTGTAAAAGATGGTGACATACTGAAAGAGGGTGATATAACAGAGCGTGACTAGGAGATAGTAATCTGTTCTAGTTTCTGATTAAGAAGCTCTATTTTCTCCTTGAGCAGGCGTACCTGCTCGCTCAGCTCTTCTGGTTCGCTCTTTGTATTGGGTGGTCTCAATTGAGAATCTTCAGCAGCATTAGAGATCTTAAAGCTATCGAGTTCGTCCATAGAATTCAAGTCATCTAGGTCGAAATAACTCTCCTCTAGAACGGTTAGATATCTTGGTGAATCCGGCTGATTAATCAATGTGGGGTCGGCATTGTAAGGAAAGCCATACTGTAGTTGGCTTACCGTGAAGGCTGATAGATGTTGAAGAAGGTAAGTCAAGATGTAAACTCTGCCGTCATCGCCTAGGGGCATGTAGGGATCAATGGAGAAGTGATCACTATAGGCACCCCCAAATAGCAGCTCGTCGTTAATGTTGAGTAGACCCACCGAAGCGGCAGATTCTCTATCCGCTGGCCCATCGTCTGCTATGGATATAGCGGCCTGTTCGGCTGACGGTTGATGAGATTCGTCGGGCTCTGCGGAAGGGTGTAAAGACGTATGCGAATTTTGAGAGGTAGCGGGCGGTTTGTGATCCAAAGCTTCATTAGGCGGCTTTGGCTGTGAGCTGGCTGTCCTTGAATAGCTCTGTTCTAGATACTCTCGGTATTCCTGCGATTCTATGGGTTCTTGTTCTCTAGGGTCTGAGTTGTCGAGGGTGGAAATCTCAATCAGACTTAGGTCCTGGAGGACAGGAGACTCATCAGCGTAGTCCTCTATCAAAGAATCTAACAGAATACTGCCTGTGGAAGCTACAGGCTCTGATCTTTTAGGTATTAGTAAGGGTAGATGAAGCAGGTCTAGATGCTCAGTTCCGTCCATCCTCTTATCGTCGAGGCTCGCTAGCTGATAGGTTTGTCGTCTAGCTTGACTACTCTTGATAGAGGATGATCTCTGCTGAGGACTTTCTAGCTGACTCATTTCGTTCTTGACCTCTAAACTAGGAGAAAGGAATGAAAAAGTAAGCTGAGAACTGACTGACTTTGGCTTTTCCCATACCGGTACGTAGTTATACTACGCATAACTACGTAAACTGGATGTATTTTTACTTTGCTTTACAATTACAACAGCGTTTTACAAATCCTTTTTAATAAACACTGCTATTAAGGTGGATAGCGCTGGCCAAGGTGCTATGCTGCTGAACCTAATCGGTAGCCCTTTCCATAAACCGTGTGGATAAGGACAGGCTGGCCTGGCTGCTCTATTTTTTTACGGAGTAGGCGCATTTGGGCAGCTAGCGTATTACTGCTTGGCGCTGAGCCTTCTCCCCAAACGGCATCATAGATCTGGGCATGCGTGAGTAGTTGATGGGGCGATCGCATCAAATAAGCCAAGAGCTGAACTTCTTTATCTGATAGCTCAATCGACTTGCCATTGCGGCTAACTAGCTGGTTTTCGACCTGGAGCTTGAGGTCCTCGAACTGAAGAATAGACGGAGATGCAACTGAGGGAGATCCTGGGCGTCTAAGCAGTGCGCGAACACGGGCTAGCAACTCTCGTAGCTCAAAAGGTTTGACTAAGTAGTCGTCTGCGCCTGCGTCTAAACCATCGACGCGATCATCTAGCGTATCTTTTGCTGTTAGGAAGAGAACGGGTGTAGATAGAGCCTGCGATCGCACTTTCTGGCAAATCTCTAATCCACTCATCTTTGACAGCATCCGGTCTAGAATGAGCAAATCGTACTGCCCGCTGATTGCCATCTGCGCTCCTGTTTCACCATCACTAGCAACATCGACGCTATAGCCTTGGCGCCGCAAAAGATGGCTAAGTGGATCGGTTAGTTCTACTTCATCATCTACCAGTAGGATACGCATTGAGTCAGATATGAGCCAGATGAGCTAAACGATGAGAGCTTAGGAGAGTGCTAGAAGTGAATTGTGAGCAAGATAGCTGACTACTTAAGTATTAGGCAATCGTCTCGGCAGGAATAGGAGCAGTTGACTGAGCAGTAGAGGCTTTCGTAGTTTTATCTAGAAAACTAATCAGTTCTTTCTCAAAGGAAACCTGAGCCCGGTTAGTCCGACCGCCAACGAACAGCTTGTCTGCTGTTTTGAGCGCCCACACTTGAGAATGGGATATGTAGCTCATGACTACACCAACCATTAGCAGGCCAAATCCCAAATAGACCACAGGAATACCTGGGTCAGCTTTGATCTGCAGACCTGTACTGCCAATAATCTCGTCTAGGTGAAGGGTGATACCATTGACTTCGGCGCTGCCACCTTGACGGACGGTAGAAACAAGCTTTCCACCCATATCGTATAGCAGCAGAGTGCCTTGCAAATCTTGTGCGATGAGTGACACGCCTGCGCTCATATCCGGTTTGGTAGGCACCCAAGTTCCCCACAGCTTAGCGCCTTCTACGTCTAGAGGGGCCATCGCCAGCTCAAAAGTCGGGCTATTATTAACGCGAACCTTAATCCCGCCAACGGCCCAGTCTGCCTGATACAAAGTAACGTTCTTGTAGCGTAGCGGCTGATTTACCCAAATAGTTTTGCGTTTTACCTCTTCGCCTGCGTTATCTAAAACAGAAAGATCGGAATAGAACTGATCAACCCGTCCTTCAGGGGAGTAGTCGATCCAGAAGCGATTGACGTGGACCGACCAATCTTTGGGAATCTGTGGCCCTGCCCAAGGACCTGCATCAAAGATGTTTTGGACTTTGAAAGTTTGGCCGCTAGGAACCATTTCTTGGGCAAAGAAGCCGGTCATAGAACCGAGTATTGCTCCGCCTAGGATAAGCAGCATGCTGGCATGAACCACAATCGGACCAATACGCCCAGAGAGCCCTTTATGAGCGTAAAGCATAGTGTTTCCACTTTCGCTTTTCTCATAGACTTTGTATCGATGATCGCTGAGCTGCGATCGCAAAACCTGCCAATCTCCTCCTTCTAGCTCGGTACTCAACGCCATCTTCTCAAACTGGCGAGGCTTGCTGTAGAAATTCCAAGTGCGAGAAAACCAACGCAGTGCTGTAATCTGCCGAGTAAAGGTGCAGGCAGTAAGACTGGCGCCAAAGAGAATCAGGATAGAGAGAAACCACCAGGTGCGATAGACATGATCTAACCCTAAGATCACGATAAACTTCCAGGTGAGAAAGCCAAAGAGCGCTGGAGAGTCAGGATAGTTTTCTTGGTAGAAGCTCAGTCCTTGGCCCTGCTCGATGACGGTGCCGCTGACGCTAAATACAGCGATCGCCAGAAGCAGGGCGATCGCTAGTTTTAGATCCGCCAATACTGGGACAAGCTCTTTGCGGAAATAGCGTTTTACGGCGGTAAGCATATGAAGACTAAGAAGAAACTAAATAGATTAGGCGATAGGGAGTAGCCGTGTGACCAGCGAGAACAGGCCAAACCCAACTAGTAGCACACCGCTCGCAGGCGTAATCCAGCCAGACCATCGCCTGATCTCTAAGATTCGTTTGATTGAAGCTGTAAAGATTCCGGCTAGCATTAATGGAGCGACGTAGCCGATAGTGTAGGCAAGTAATAGGGATGCTCCAAGCACCGGATCTCCCTTCTCGCCCACCCAAGCTAGTAGCGTCGCTAGTACTGGAGTACTACAAGGAGAAGCTACCAGACCAAAGGTCAGTCCTAGCAAATAGGACTTAACTGAGCGGGGAATGTCGTTTTGTAGAAATTCTGTATCGTTAAAAGAAGGTAAGGGGGGAAGCGGAAGTGCTTCTAGAAGGTTTAATCCCATCAGGATGGCGATCATACTCACCACGATTGGTAAACCAACGCCCACCTGTCCATATACCCAACCCAAACTACTAGCGGCTAGTCCTAGTCCTGCCAGCGTAGTCGCTAGCCCAACCGCAAACCAGACTGATTGCCCCACTGATTGCCAACGACTTTTTGATTCGTAGCTACCCATGTAGCCGACTGTAATCGGCAGCATAGAAAGCATACAGGGGGTCAAGCTAGTCAGAAGACCCGCTACTGCGATAATTCCTATACTCGCTAGCGATAGATGGCCTAACTGAGCTTCTACCCATCCGTTAGCAGCCTGGCTAAGATGATAGAGAAACAATTGTAGGCGCTCATACAACGTCTCTGAGAGAGAATCGCCCATAGTTTGGAATAACCCAGCTCAGATGATCTGGTAGTCAGTATCTATATATTGTACCGAAGTGCTGACCTGCCCTGCTATGACATGTTTTGCGATTCCATACGCTGGGCGATCCTACGTAAATAGCCTTTTAACTCTTTGAACGAGAAAGCGATCTCAAAGGCAATACGTTTGCATCTCGTGATTCGCGCGCCACCCTGATCAAGAGCGCCGCGGTAATTAGACTAGCGATGACTGAGCTGCCGCCATAGCTAAACAGCGGCAAAGGCAGTCCTGTTGTAGGTAGAGAACCCGTTGCAACGCCGATATTTATCAGTGATTGACCCACTAGTAGAACCATGCAGCCAATGGCAACCAAACGATGGACTGTTTTTTGAGACTGAACGGCAACGACTAGAGCAAGCGTACTGTAGATAGCAAAAAAGATCAGTAGAACAGCACTACCAATAAATCCAAACTCTTCGGCGAAGACTGAGAAAATGAAGTCAGTATATTGGATTGGTAAGAAAAATTCTTTTTGGGCAGAGAAACCATAGCCAGCTCCTCCAAGGCCGCCTGAGCCAATAGCTAGGATGCTTTGAACTAGCTGGTAGCCCTTTCCAGCCGGATCAGCCCAAGGATCAAGGAACGAGGTGATGCGATCGCGCTGATAAGACTTGATGCTAATACTGACCAGCGCCGCCACTAACCCACTCGAAGCTGTCAATATCAACTGTCTATAGGGTAAACCAGCTGCCAATGCGATTAGCCAAATCGTCATGCCGCAAACAGCTGTCGTACTGAGGTTAGGCTGAGCCAAGATCGATAGCAGTCCGAGTGTAAAGATTCCTAGCCAAATGAGCCTAGTTTGGTTGGTTAGCCTATGCCATTTGCCAAAAAGCTGAGCACTTTGCAGAACGAGAAAAGGTTTCATTAGCTCTGAGGGCTGAATCAAGAAAGGCCCTAGTGGTAGCCAGCGAGTGGCGCCATTAACCGAAATCCCCACACCTGGAATATGAGTTGCCATTACCAACAGCATAAATACCAACAGCAGCCAACCTGAAAGCCGCATTATCTGCTGCAGTGGGTGGCGAGTGATATATCTAGAAATCACTAGCCCTATCAACATCCAAACAAGCTGCACTGAGAAATAGTGGCTACCCCTTCCATAGTCGTCTTCAGCCGCATGATAAGAGGCAGAGTACAACACGACTAAGCCAACGGACAGCCAGAGCAAAGTCATCCAGCGTAGCAGCCGAGCTTCGATCGCCCAGTCTTGTACTGAGAAAAATTGAGTGACATCGGTCCTAAGACCAGCCGCAAAAGATAAGTTCAAAGATCTCTAGCGTGGACTGCTGCCCAGCGGATGTAGTTATAAATGTTGTTAGAGCTATAGAAGATAGGTGCTTATCTTGTCAAGTACTTCTGTGAATCAGAGCGTTCACGCTCTTAGGTCTTCGGTTTAAGCGTCCTAGCCTATGAGTTTGACTATACTAATTTCTGTTTTATTTTTTGTTTTAAATGCTCAAAACGCAACAACCCCCCAAAGGTACTGGGGGGTTGTATGAAATCGAGACCCGTATTTATGGCTGCTTGCCTAGCTCTGGTGCGCCTATCAGGGGGGCGTTGAGCAAAGGCGTGGTCGCGATTGGAAGCGGTGGATTCTTGTCTTGTGCGATCGCAAACATCTCTGTTCGAATCCGCTCAGTGATCTGAACGGTCTTCGCATCATAGAGCTGGGTCAATCCCTTAGGATACAAACCAAATCCAATAATGGGGATGAGCAAACAGGTAATCACAAATACCTCGCGTGGCTCTGCGTCAATTAGCACTTCATGCTCAATCAGCTCCTGGTTCTCAGGGCCGTAGAAAATCTCTCGCAGCATAGATAGCAGATATAAAGGCGTCAAAATCACCCCGACTGCCATCAGCATCACCACAATCAGCTTGAAGTTGAAGCCGTAAGCATCGCTGTTTGCAAAGCCGACAAAAACCATCAGCTCAGCCACGAAGCCACTCATTCCTGGCAAAGCGAGAGATGCCATCGAACATGTTGTAAACATCGCAAAGATCTTTGGCATTTTGCGACCGACACCGCCCATCTCATCGAGAATCAGCGTATGAGTCCGATCATAGGTAGCACCCACTAGGAAAAACAGACTTGCGCCGATTAGACCGTGAGAAACCATTTGCAAGACCGCGCCACTGAGTCCAAGGTTGGTAAACGAACCAATTCCAATCATCACAAATCCCATATGGGAAATCGAGGAGTAGGCAATCTTTCGCTTCAAATTGTTCTGAGCAAACGATGTCAGCGCTGCGTAGATGATGTTCACCACGCCAAAAATTACTAGCCCTGGCGCAATTATGGCATGAGCATCCGGTAACATCTCGACGTTCATCCGGATAATTGCATAACCACCCATCTTCAACAAGATGCCAGCTAGCAACATGTGTACGGGCGCAGTGGCCTCACCGTGAGCATCCGGCAGCCAAGTATGAAATGGAATAATCGGTAGCTTGACTGCGTAGGCAATCAAGAAGCCAGAGTAGAGGAATAGCTGCAACCTCAAAGGAAATTCTTTGGCCGCCAGCGTCTGCATATCAAAGCTGATGGTATCGCCGTAAAAGGCCATACCCAGTGCCGCTAGTAAGATAAACAGCGAGCCGCCAGCAGTGTAGAGAATAAACTTTGTCGCCGCGTACAGCCGCTTCTTGCCACCCCAGATAGAAAGCAATAGGTAAACCGGCAGCAGCTCTAGCTCCCACATTAGGAAGAACAGCAGCATGTCTTGTACGACAAATACGCCAATTTGACCTGCGTACATAGATAGCAGCAGAAAATAGAATAGCTTTGGCTTGAAGGTAACCGGCCAAGAGGCCAGGATCGCCAACGTCGTAATAAAGCCCGTCAGCAGCACCAGCGGCATAGAAAGCCCATCAACGCCGACAGACCAGCGCAAATCGAGCTGAGGTACCCAAGCGTAGCTTTCGTACAGCTGCATACCTGCGCTGTTGATGTCGTAGTGATTGACGAAAGCGTAGACAATAGCAGCGAAGTCAATTAGTCCAATAACTAGGGCGTACCAACGAACGGTGCGACCCTTCTCATCGGGAATGACCGGAATCAGCAGCGCCGCTAGGAACGGGAAGAAAACAATAAACGACAGCCAAGGAAATTGATCCATAACAAAGTTGAAATCTGCAAGCAGGGGTGAGCTATCGGGCTTTATACACTCTAGGTAGAAAAATCTGATTTAGACCGAGGCTGTTAGCTTTTCTTAAAGGTAGTTAGCAAAAGGCGCAGGATAATTTCTACGCCTTCTGCTGGTAGCTTGCTATTATCCCAGACCTGAGACGAACACTAGCCCGAGTACTGCGCCAAACACAATCAACGCATAGAACTGCGCTCGGCCATTCTCAAAGTATTTCAACCCTTCACCTGTGACAAGCGTGACAAAACCGGTGAGGTTGACAATGCCGTCAACAATCTTGATATCGACGTTTAGAACGCTTTTAGCTAGGTTCCGTGTCCCTTTAACAAAGACTTCGCGATAGATATCGTCGATATACCACTTATTAAGAGAGAGGTTGTAGAGCGGTTTGATTTTATTGGCGATCGCACTGGCATCAATCTTGTTCCAGCGATACATCAGCACCGCTAAAACGATCCCCACAACTGAGATAGCAACAGAGAGCCCTGCCATCCGTACAAACTCACTCATATCGACTTCTTCAGCTAGTTCGGCTACCGTCAATGCCTCACCGGGCGGATGTACAAACGCCTCAAAGTAATTGGCAAACGGTGTACCGACCAACCCAATCAGTACAGAGGGAATTGCCAGCATCATCAGCGGGAAGGTCATACTCAAGGCAGACTCATGCGGCTCTTCAGCGTGATGATGCTCATCGTCGTGGCTAGAAGTAGACATCTCAACTTCTAGCTCCTGAGCACTCATCGCGCCAGGACCAAGCGACGCGCCTGCCATCTGCAACGATTGAATCTTTACTTGCTTACGCAGACCAACATCGTTCCCCTTAAACTCACCCTCAAAGGTAGAGAAATACATGCGGAACATATAGAAGGCGGTGATGCCAGCTGTGATCCAGCCAACAGCCCACATAATAGGATTGACCTCAAAGACAGATCCTAAAATCTCGTCCTTTGACCAAAAGCCTGCAAATGGGGGTAGACCAGAGATCGCCAACGTCCCAATCAAGAAGGTGATGGCTGTAATCGGCATGTATTTTCTAAGACCACCCATTAAGCGCATGTCTTGAGCAAGGGCAGGATCATGACCGACCACTTCTTCCATGCCATGAATGACGGAGCCTGAACCTAGAAATAGCATTGCTTTGAAGTAAGCGTGAGTCATTAGGTGAAATAGCCCAGCGGTATAGGCACCTACGCCCATTGCCATCACCATATAGCCCAGCTGAGACATGGTAGAAAAAGCCAACCCTTTCTTGATGTCGTTCTGGGTAATGGCAATTGAAGCTCCTAGGAATGCAGTGATTGTACCTATCCAGGCAATCACACTCATTACAGTCGGGATGTGCTCAAAAACAGGATACATGCGAGCAATCAGAAACACGCCTGCTGCCACCATGGTTGCCGCATGGATAAGAGCGGAGATAGGCGTAGGGCCTTCCATAGCATCTGGAAGCCAGACGTGCAGCGGGAACTGAGCGGACTTTGCCATCGGTCCCATGAAGACTAAGATGGCGAAGAGCGCCGCTAGACCGCCTGAGATAGTACCTACGTTGACGAGTTCTGTGAGGCGATCGCCCATCAGCTCAAATTCAAACGTACCCGTTGCCCAAAATAGGCCTAGGATGCCGAGCAATAGACCAAAGTCACCCACGCGATTGGTGACAAATGCTTTCTGACAGGCATCAGCTGCTCCGTCGCGGTCATACCAGTAGCCGATTAGCAGGTACGAACACATCCCTACCAGTTCCCAGAAAACGTAGACCTGTAGAAGGTTTGGGCTGATGACTAGGCCCAGCATAGATGAGCTAAATAGACTTAGATAAGCATAAAACCGTACATAGCTAGGATCGTGAGCCATGTAGCCATCGGTATATATCATCACTAAAAAGGCTACGGTGGTCACAATGACCAGCATGACCGATGTGATATGGTCGATGGTAAAGCCCATGTTGATCTGAAAATCTCCAGCAGAGGCCCACTCAATTAGATAGGTGTAGGGTGCGTGGCCCTGTAGCTGGCTAGCTAGCACCATAATAGAAAGTGTCATTGCCGCCCCGATCAGGCTGACAATGAAAGCAGCGACCGGCTTTCTAAGTTTGTTTGTCGCTTCGTTGTAGCTGATTAGTCCTGTGCCGACGATAGCCGCACCCAAAAGTGGCAGTACGGGTATCAGCCAGACGTATTGATAAATGGCCTCGACGGATTCCATTGTTAACTCCATTTCTCGCCAACCCAATTACGAACCAGTTACCCATGAACTAGATAGCCGTGAACCAGTTGGCAAACAGCCTATATATTGCCACAACCTGACCGCTTGGTTCTGATGCTTTAGGGAGAAAATGCTACAAAATGTCAATTTTTAATAAAAATATCTCGTGACCCTAAACAAATTACGACACCGCAACGGTAAGTTCAGAAATACATTCGCAGATCTACCCATCTTTGATTATCTGCCAGTTTTTTAACAGCGACAGTTATTCACTACGAAGTTTGATTAGTAGATGTCCTCCTCGGCGGCATCTCACCTGATGAATCTACGCATTTTTTTAATCAGTTTAGTGATCACACTTAGCCCAGTTTTACTAGTTTCGCTACACCAACCGAGTTAGCTGCACTCGATATCGCTGCTTCTTTGTCACAGCCATCTCTCCTACCTCTAATCGTCCTTTGCCACGAATCGCAACAAGATCACCAGGCTGTAGTGTCTGACTGGCCTGTGTAACGGGTTTCCAGTTCACTCTGACATCGCCGCCTGTAATCATGTCGGCCATCTTGCTACGCGACATACCAAACCCAGCCGAGGCCAAGGCATCTAGACGCATCGAAGCCTCTACTGTGGTCATTTCTTTCTTCTTGGGCTCACGTACGCGCAATTCGCTCATCTCAATCGGCCGTGTCTTTACAGAGACTGATCGCACCTGAGTCAAACTCGTTGTCAAGAATTCTACTAGTTCAGGCACTACAACTGCCTGAGCACCTCGTTCGCCTAGAACAATAATGTCGCCTACCTTTGCCCGTACGATACCTGTTCCTAGCAAAGACCCTAGAAAGTCTCGATGAGTAGCTGTGTCGAACAAGAAGTTGCCTGCAATGCTGATAGCTGCTAAAGGAACAGGCGTTTCATCTAATGGAATTTCAGCGCGGGCAATTATTAGCCGCTGCCGCTCCGCTTGAGGGTAGCCACCGTTGGCGATCGCATGAACATCACTTAACCGACCAAAAGTCGCCTGCGCTTCAAACACCTCAGGTGGAGAAAGAAAGTCGGTAGCTACGGGCTCCCAAGTACGAATCGCTTGCTCTGCCTGGTCAATGATACGAGAGAGCGCCTCTTTATTTTCAGAGTGCTTAAGTAGGTCTGCTTTTGGAAGCATAAAAGAGAGTTACGTCAGACTTGTTTTTGAGTAGGTATATAGAAGGATTGTCTAGGCAAGGTGATTCAGACCGCGGCTACTTCCTTCTTTTCGGCAACGCCATTGACAACTTCATCAGGAATATTGAAGTTTTTAGCAATAACTCGAGCAGTCATCTTGGCGCACATCATCACCGAAGGCGTACCGCCACCAGGCTGGGTGTTTGCTCCAACTAGATAGAGGTTTTGGATATCCTCACTTTGGTTGTGCGGGCGGAAGAACGCACTCTGCACTAGGACAGGTTCTACACCGAAAGCATTACCGAGATAGCTATTGAGCGTTCCTTCAAAGTAGTCAGGTGTGATGTGGCTTTGGTAGACCAGACGCTCTTTGAGATTAGGAATGTAACCGCGCTCTTCTAGGAAGGTAAGAACTCGCTCAGTCAATCTTGGTCCTTCGATATCCCAGTTAATATCGCCACCGTTGTTGGGAACAGGGACGAGCGTATAGGCAGCGTGATGTCCGGGCGGTGCCATACTCGGATCAGTCAGCGATGGAATATGCAGATACTGAGAAAAGTCCGGGCTCAGCACCTTTTGATCAAAAATCTCTTTGAGCAGTTCTTCATAACGAGGGCCAAGAATAATATTGTGATGCCGTAGGTCTAGGGCTTCTGACTCATCTGCTTTAAAGCCAAAGTAGATAACTAGTACCGACATCGATTGGCGAGTCAGCTTTACTTTGAGATCTTGGTTGATAAAGCGATACTTCGGATCGATCAGCTTCATGTAGGTATTCGCATAGTCGCCGTTCGAAGCCACTAGGTCAGCAGCGTGGTAGCTACCATCTGCTAACTCAATTCCTTTTGCCGTTTTCTTGCCAAATAACAGTGAGCCTTCAACATCGATCTTAGCGACTTCGCTGTTGTATTGGATGGTGCCCCCTAGCTCCTCAAACTTGCGAACAAAGCCCTGAACCAGCTCGCCCGTACCGCCCATAGCGAAGTGAATGCCCCAGGTCTTCTCTACGAAGTGAATCATTGCATAGATAGCCGGCACCGTTAGCGGACTGCCCCCTACTAACAAAGGCTCAAAGCTAAAAACCTGGCGTAATTTATCGCTTTTGAAGTAGTCTTTTACAAAAGAGAAAAGCGGACGAATCGCGTCTAGCTTTACTAGATCAGGCGCAACTTTAAGCATGTCTACGACGTTGCCAAAATAGGTGTAGCCCAGCTCAATAAAGCCACGATCAAAAATAGCCTTAGCTGCCTGGTGAAAGCGCTCGTAGCCTTCTAAATCATCAGGTTCGATCGCTTCGATCTGACGCAGCGTGTTCTCAGGATCGCCGTCGTAGTCAAAATAGGTGCCGTCATCAAAATAGATGCGATAGAACGGCAAAATAGGAACAATTCTGACGTACTTAGAAGTATTAGGCCCGCCGCTAACACCAGAGCGAATGCGATCTTTTGGATCCATGATCTCCTCTGGGAAATCGGGTTCGCCTAAGGCAGCGGCGCCTTTTTCCAAAGAAAATAGCTCTTCAATAAAGTGGGGAACCGTGAGTACGGTTGGCCCCATATCAAAAGTGAAGCCCTGCGCCCTACGAACGTATGCTCTGCCACCCGGTGCATCTAACTTCTCAAAGATGGTGGTGTCAAACCCTAGACTTTGCAGACGAATACCCAGGGATAATCCACCGATCCCAGAACCAATGATGATGGCTTTCTTGCGACTCATACGCTCTCTAATACTGACTATACATTTCTTAGTATAGCGATCGGCGGATGCATTCGTACGTCCGCTGGTGACTTTACTCAGTGCAAACGTATACTCTTTTGAAAGCAGGATACTAGTTAGGTAGCGTTGAGAAAGATTGTTTCAATAAGTACTTCAACCAGTACTTCGAACTCGCTATTCACTTATCTTCCGATCGAACTATTGATCGAATTGCATCGTCACCATCGATAACTATGGAGACGTAGAAAGAGATTACAAAACAGATTACAAGATTGCAGACCTTGGTGCCGACTATTTCTTCGCCTTTGATCGTTCAGCCGTCTTAGTTACTCTCTTTTTCTCTCTACGAATTTTGATGGCGCCCGGACAAATATCTAGCAATTCACAACTCGAACAGTTGGGATTTCTCGCACTGCACACCGCTCTCCCGTGGTACACCAGTCGAATTGACCAGTTCTCCCAATCAGGCTGAGGCAACAGCTTCATCAGATCCTGCTCAATTTTGATCGGCTCTGTCTGCTTAGTGAGTCCAAATAGGCCAGAGAGCCGTTTTACGTGAGTATCTACGGTCACGCCCTCGTGAATATCAAAGGCGTGCGCTAAGACGACATTAGCCGTTTTTCTCGCTACGCCAGGTAGACTTGTTAGCGCTTCCATTGAATTCGGCACTACGCCATTGAATTCAGTAACAATCTTGTGACAGGCTGCTCGAATGTTCTTTGCCTTACTTCGGAAAAAGCCAGTAGAGCGAACTAGCTCCTCTAGCTCAGCAATTTCCGCTCCAGCCATTGCCTTAGCGTCAGGAAACCGCTCGAACAGCGCAGGCGTTACCTGATTGACCCGAGCATCCGTACACTGCGCCGATAGCATAGTCGCGACCATTAGCTGTACAGGCGTTTCATGGTCTAAAGAACAAGGTGCTTCTGGATAAACTACCTTCAGACGCGACAGGATTTCTAGCGCTCTCTCCTTTTTTCGCAGCTTCTGCACCGGACGCAGGAGAGGTGGAGGAAGATCTGGTAAGGGCTGTGGAATAGCGACGTAGCCGTTTTCTTTACTAGGCGGTGAGCCTATTCGAGCGGAAGGGTTCACTGCCTAAGATTTTGTAGAACTTCAAGCTGAGTAGTATCGCGAATTATCAAGAAAACTCCAAGACCTAGCAAAAGAAATATGCCTGTCTGCATCACACTTTCTTGAAGACGAACCGGCAGTGGTTTGCCACGCAGTGCTTCAATCATCAAGAAAGCTAGCTGGCCGCCGTCTAGTGCAGGCAAAGGCAAGATATTGATAATTGCCAAGTTGATGCTGATAATAGCCGCAAAGGGAAACAAGCTACGTCCATCTGTTTTTGCTAGCCCTGCCCCTTGTTCAACAATTTTGACTGGGCTACCGACCTGACCAGCCATAGAGGAAAAGTCAGTAATTAGAGACAGCATGCCGTTTGCGACTAGGACTGTCTTTTCTTGGAATTCTCTAGCAGCGACACTTAGCACCTCTGTCGGACTATTCGCGCGGCGGTATTCAACAGAGCCATTGGGTTGAAGGGCAACGCCAATAACTGCATCGCCCCCAGGCTTATTGATCTGCGGTGTAACGCTTACCGCTAGCTCTTTATCAAATCGCTGCAGTGTCAGATCAACAGGCCGATTCTCGTTCGCTTGAATGGTTCGAATTAGGGTTCTTTGAGCGCTGTCTTCGCCTTCGACTTCACTGCCGAGGCGATCGCCATTGACAGCCAAAATAACATCACCGGCTTTGATGCCAGCGACTTCAGCGGGCGTTCCTGACATGACTTCTGGGATAAACACACCTGGCTTGAGGTTAAAGCTATCGGGCACACCAATACTGCCGAACTGAACCACAAAAACCATATAGGCAAAAACCATATTGGCAATGACGCCAGCACTGATCACAATCGCCCTATCTAGAACTGGACGATTGCCTAGCAAATTAGGATCATCAGGTGGAATCGTACTGTCGGGATCTTCATCTGGAAATCCCACAAAGCCGCCGAGAGGAATGGCTCTAAGCGCATATTCGGTCTGCGGGCCTTGATATTTCCACAAGATCGGACCAAAGCCGATGGAGAAGCGATTGACATGAATGCCCTGCAAGCGAGCTGCCATGAAGTGGCCAAGCTCATGAACAAAGATCAGAAGGGCTAAAACTCCGATTACGGCCAGTACGGTCATAGAAGCGCTGCGTAAAGTTAACTTTTGTTGTCGTCACCGCTATTGTACAGCGCTAGCTTATAGCTTGTGTGCCCATATACTTTTGTAGGACTTCGGGAATCCCTACACTACCGTCTGGCCTTTGATAGTTTTCTAGGATGGCAGCCATCGTTCTACCCACAGCTAGCCCAGAGCCATTAAGCGTATGCACATATTCGGTGCCTTTCTTACCTGCCGCTTTGAAGCGAATATTCGCTCTGCGCCCTTGAAAATCGACACAGTTCGAGCAGCTAGAAATTTCCCTGTACTTACCGGCAGAGGGCAGCCAGACTTCCAAATCGTATGTTTTAGTTGCATTAAAGCCGAGATCGCCACTGCATAGCTCAATCACTCGATAGGGCAACTTTAGCTGCTGCAGAATGTCTTCTGCATCGGCGGTAAGCTTTTCAAGTTCGTCAAAAGAAGTTTCTGGATGGACGAATTTGTACATCTCAACTTTGTTGAACTGATGCAAGCGGATCAACCCTCGGGTGTCTCGGCCATAGCTACCGGCTTCGCGGCGAAAGCATGGCGTATAAGCGCAGTAGTTGAGCGGTAGCTCATCAGAGGCTAAGACTTCATCACGGTGAAGGTTCGTGAGCGGGACTTCGGCAGTTGGCGTGAGCCATAGATCATCGCGATCGCACTTAAAGCCGTCTTCGGCAAACTTTGGCAGTTGCCCTGAGCCCTGCATCGACTCTGAATTCACTAGGATCGGTGGCAATATCTCGGTATAGCCAGCCCTCGTATGCCGATCTAGCATGAAAGAAATTAGCGATCGCTCCAGCGCTGCTCCCGCCCCGCTCAGCGTCACGAACCGGCTCTGGGCAATTTTAACCGAGCGCTCAAAGTTCATGATGCCAAGCTTTTCACCAATCTCATAGTGCGCCAGTCTATCCTTGCCATCGGGCGTAATTAGCTCATCACCCCAACGTCGCACTTCTACGTTGTCAGCTTCACTCTCACCTACTGGGGTTGAATCGCTGGGCAAATTTGGCAGCGTCAACAGAATTGACTCAATCTGAGCTTTTAGATCTCGCTCTTTTGGTTCGAGTTCACCAATCTCCTGCTTAACGCGATTGCCCTCTTCACGCAGCGTTTTGACTTCATCACCTTGTGGATCGGCGCCTGCTCGAATTTTCCCCCCGACTGATTTGCCTACCTCATTGCTGCGAGCTTGTAGGTCAGAACGCCGCTTTTCAAGATCGCGCTGTTGAGTATCTAGCGCCAGCAAGGGCTGCAAATCATAACTGCCTCGTTTATCTAAGGCAGCTTTTACTTGTTCGGTCTGATTACGGATTTGCTTGATGTCGAGCACGGTCTTTCCTTTGCGTATTCCTAGGCGTTCTTCAGCCGATTTTGCTTCAACTGTTTTCTCTAGCAAGATTAACAGCGAAAGGGACGGTAAAGGTCACTGCCTTACCGTCCCTAACTAATCTTGAGTCAATCCTAAAAGCGATTAAATTATCGAATGTTCAAATGATCAAAATACCTGCTCAATTTCAGCAATTTCAGGAATAAACTCACGCAGACGGCGCTCAATACCCATCCGCAACGTCATCGCTGAGCTGGGGCAGCTACCGCAGGCCCCCTGTAGGCGAAGCTTGACGATAGGTCCGTCCAGCTCTACTAGCTCTACGTTACCACCATCGGCCATCAAGTAAGGGCGTAGCTCGTCTAAAACCTTTTCAACGTTGGGCTTAGTCAAAGCTAAAGTTGACATAATATTTTCTCCATCAGATTCCAACAATATTCATAGTCTAGCTGGTTTACCCACTAGCTAGCGCTAAGCTCATCCAACCTAGCCAAGACTTCTTGACTATGTATAGCTGGTCGCACACCTAGAAACCTTTCTTTCAATATTCCTTCTGGGTTAATTAGGTAGGTATGACGCATTGACATTGGCTTCATCCAGGAGCCATAAGCCTGACTGACGGTGCCATCTGGGTCGGAGAGCAATGGGAAAACGAGGGCTTCCGAGTCACAGAATTCGGCATGGGATTCGACATCATCCGCGCTGACACCTAGAATTTGTGCGTTTCGAGCTTGATATTCTGGTAAGTCTTGCTGAAACCGTTTTGCTTCTAATGTACAGCCAGGTGTGAAGTCTCGCGGGTAGAAGTACAACACTACCCACTGACCTAGATAGTCGCTGAGCGCAATCTCTCCATCGCCGCTACTCGGCAACGTAAACGTAGGCGCTGGTCGATCAATCTTTGGCTGAGTGCCTCCTAAAGCGTAGGCAGGCAAGTTAAATAGAGTAGACAGTCCCAATATAAAGGTCAGGTATATGGCAAGAACTGTACGGCTAAGCGTCATAACGTGGTAGGTAGAAGGCTAATACAAGTGTATAACGTACGAGCTAGGTCTCTTTCATGACTACCTTCATCCTCAAAAAGTACTGGCGCGAAAGCTGGGCGGTTGCTCGTCGCATTCTGACAGAGCTGTTTAGAAGAGGTCGCAGTCTGATTTCATGGCTGATCTTTCCTGCCCTGATTTTGATGTTAAATGGCTTCATTACTGCTGAGCGGGCAGATACAACAGTCAGTACTGCTTTTGAGATTGCGGCTCCGCCGACGCTTGTTGGAGCCGCACTGTTTTTTAGCTGCCTAGGCGGTGGCGTAGCCACTGTTGTCTCTGAGCGTGAGCAGCAGACCCTGAAGCGTCTGTTTCTATCGCCTTTGAGCGGAGTTTCCTATTTCCTAGGGATATTTCTAGCCCATAGCGTGATTGGCGTGGGACAGTCTTTGGTGATTTTTGCGATCGCGCTCTTAGCAGGTGCCAACTTCACAGGTGCAGCCTGGTTCTTAGCAGCCGTGATTATCTGGCTGAGCATCCTAGCCTACGTAGGACTAGGATTCACGCTTGGTGCTCAATTCGCTCGCCGAACAGAAGACGTCAGTGCACTGATTGCAGCCTTTGGTGTTCCTTTGATGGTTCTAGGTGGCGCCTTCTTGCCAATCTCTTTATTTCCAGAGTCTCTGCTGAACATCGCCAGATTCAACCCGATTTATCACATGACCGAAGCCTTGACCGACGCCCTACTTAATACCGAATACCCTCTCGGTGAAAACAGTAGTCATTTCTGGATCCTGTTCAGCTTTTCTATAGTCATGATCGGTGTGGGCTGGCTATCCTATCAACGCATGCTGATTAGAGAGAAGCAACTGTAGCTATCAAACCTAGCAAACGAGAGCATCCTGCATTCACTAACACTAGAACGATACAAGGGCCGAGAACCCATGGAGCTAGCTGAAAACATGATGAGTTTGACAGACAAACAGGCTGTCGCTACTTTCGGGGCAGGTTGCTTTTGGCATGTGGAAGAATCGTTTCGTCAGCTTCCAGGCGTTGTCTCTACATCCGTGGGCTATATGGGAGGGCACTTTGCTAATCCTAGCTACTTAGACGTACTCTCTAGAATTACTGGGCACGCTGAAGTCGCTCAAGTGTGTTACCACCCCAAGCGCATCAGCTACCTCAAACTGCTAGACGTATTCTGGAACTGTCACGATCCCACTACGCTCAACCGGCAAGGACCCGATCGAGGAGAACAGTATCGCTCGGTCATCTTCTGGCACACACCCGAACAAGCCATCGCTGCAAAAAAATCGAAGGCCCAGCTTGACGCTTCTAATACCTATGCCAACCCCATTGTCACTGAGATCAAACCTGCTAGCGACTATTGGTTAGCCGCCGCCGAGCATCAGCAATATCTAGCGAAGCAAAAGACCTAAAAAACTAAGGTCAGTAAACGCAGCGGCTGTCAAGCAGACTATCTAGTCTTCTACTTTGTACTCGCCTTTGTCTGTACTTGCTTCTAGCTAGGAAACCAGCGCTCTCGAAGATGCTTTAGTCGAATTCGACTAGAGATGTATAAAGGCCAATGGTGATATTCAGCCAATAGCCAGGCGGCCATAGCGGCATGAGCAACCAAGGTCAGCTCTATCCATATCAGCGGAAAGCTTGAGGCTTCCAGGGGTGGGAAGATGTAGTTCGATAAGGCTATTAGTGAGACTGGAACAATCGTCAACCCGGCTGAAAAAGCCCATACCAGCACAGCTGCCGTATCGCGCTGTTGCGATGTGCGCCAACGCCAGCCGTTCCAATGCCAGATTCTAGAACGGACCGTATCGGCTAACTGAACGGATTGCGTTTCGAGATTAGCTGTGAACATGTGCCGACAGAAATCACAAGCAAAAACGTCCATCAGCGCGATCGCACTTAGTTCACCACTAGCACAAGCTGGACAGCGGTAGGTTGAACTGTAGCTCAAAGAGGTAAAGGTGCTGTTTTTTGTCATTCGTTGATCTTCACTTAAACTCAGACCCGTGAGGCTCCATTCACACCTCATCATGGTATTCCTTTACAAAGATAATCTGACAAAAACCGGACTAGCCCTTTGACAGCGAATTCTTAACAGGCAAAAAAACACGTATTAACAACCGTAGCTGCCGAGTCGCTAAGTCTCACCTTGAACGTCTTTTTTAGTAGCAGCTTGTAGCTTAATCATGAGTGCGTCTGCCTCTGCCTGCAAATGCAATAATTCAACTTGGTGATCGGGGTGGTAGGGATGCTTCATCTGGACCCAGCAGATTTGGTCGCTATCATTAGCTGGAGCTGGTCGCTTGCCTTCCTCGCGCTCATCACCAACCGTCGAATAAGCCGTAGACGGCTTCTGGGACATCTGGGGCAAAGATATAGTCTCACTCATGTACATACTCACAACACATTAAACGTTCACTTTTCTCTGACCACTAAATACACCATACATTTTGTATGCTGTCACGAAAGCTTAATAATTAGGTAGAAAGACCGCTGAGATATCGACTTGGTTAGAACTGGACCTAGTCGCATTCATCGGCGTGAGTCAACCCTATGCCACTCTGCACAGTACCGACTGGATTAACAAAGCTGACTGGATTAACAAAGCTTTACAGCAATAGTTTACCGCTAACTAGTGATTTATACTTATCAACCTCAGATTTTGGTGTTACTTAGTGGTCATTCGACTAGTGGTCATTCGACTTAAGTGACCTCATGCTAGCGAGCGATAGATCGAAGTGTTGAGCGAACAGGTGTTAATTTGATAGCCGGTCGTTTAGCTAAGTATTAGGGCAAACGCATTGAGGCAACCGTCCTCGGTTCCTCCACCATTGTCTATTTCTATTCGTCCATAGAAGACTAGTTTTCATAGAAAAGTCAGCCTATGGCCTGTTTTGCTATGCCTCTACCGCTTCCTCAAGGTAAACTTGAACAGCCTTACATAGACTAAATACAGAATTGTTGTCTGTATAAATTAGGCTCATAGATAGTATTGCTCGTTGGAAAGTATTGTGACCCTTAGCTTCACCTCTTCTAGCTCATCGACTGTAGCTACTGACAGTCAACTAGCTAAGCAGTCAACTGTCCTACACAAAGGCTGGCCAGGTCTTATAGAAGCCTATCGCCAGTATCTCCCCGTTAGCGACGCTACACCTGTTGTTACGCTCCACGAAGGCAACACACCGCTAATTCCGGCACCCTCTATTGCTGCTCGCATCGGCAACTCAGTACAAGTCTTCATTAAGTACGACGGTCTTAACCCTACTGGCAGCTTTAAAGACAGGGGCATGACTATGGCAATTAGCAAGGCTAAAGAAGCCGGTGCTGAAGCTGTTATCTGTGCCAGCACCGGCAATACTTCTGCTGCTGCTGCCGCCTATGCAAGGAGAGGCGGCCTCCGTGCCTATGTCGTCATTCCAGACGGCTATGTGGCTATGGGTAAACTTGCACAGGCACTTCTATATGGCGCTGAGGTTCTGGCAATCAAGGGCAACTTTGACCAAGCGCTCACCTCGGTCAGAGCCGTTGCTGATCGCTACCCAATTACCTTAGTAAATTCTGTCAACCCCTATCGGATCGAGGGGCAAAAGACTGGGGCCTTTGAACTAGTAGAGGTCTTAGGCGATGCACCCGACTGGCTGTGCATTCCAGTGGGTAATGCGGGTAATATCACTGCTTACTGGAAAGGATTCAAGGAGTTTAAGTCAGCAGGCCTATGTAGACGGCTTCCACAGATGATGGGCTTTCAGGCTGCAGGAGCGGCGCCTTTAATTCTGGGATATCCCATTGAATCACCAGACACTTTTGCAACAGCGATTCGTATTGGCAATCCAGCTAGCTGGGATAAGGCGATCGCAGCCAGGGATGAGAGCGGTGGTGCTTTCAACACTGTTACTGATGATGAAATTGCTATGGCCTATGGCCTATTAGCCTCAGAAGAAGGAATTTTTTGTGAGCCAGCGAGCGCAGCATCTGTAGCTGGACTACTGAAGGTCAAAGATCAAGTACCCAAAGGAGCTAGGATTGTCTGTGTTCTGACGGGCAACGGATTGAAAGATCCTGAATCGGCAATTGAACGCAGCGGCAATCAGTTCAAGACAGGACTTCCTCCAGATGCAGATAGCTTGGCAAAGTTGATGGGATTTTAAAACGATTCTAGAACGACTCAACCACTTGCTAGCACCTAGTCTTATCAGTGTCTAATCAGTGTCTTATTAGCGCCAATACGATCAGTTCCTCACAGTAGCAGTGCTTGCAGCGAAGCCGGTGCAGGCAGGATAATAACGACAAGTACTGCCAAGGAAACTAAACCTAGAAAATCGCGTGGACCATTGAGTTCACTAACATCGTTCAAAGCGGGTTGAGCAGCAGGCACGAACAGCAAAAAGAGTGCCCATAGCAAAAATTCTTGATAGGCATAGGCTAATACCAACATTAATGCCCTAGCTACGTGACTGACTATAATCGCTGTGCGCTGCCCATACATTGCATGAACAATATGACCACCGTCTAGTTGACCGACAGGCATCAAGTTCAGCGCCGTTACAATCAATCCCAAACAGCCAGAAATCGCCAGTGGATGTAGATTAATAGCGCTATCTGCTTGCAAAGCTTGACCAAGCGCCAGCTTGCTCATCACCAGCAAAGCAATAGATCGACTAGGGTCAAGCGATTCAAAGCTTAGTAGCTGCGAAACATCACTCAAGGGCACAATACTAGAATTGGCCAGCCCCCATGCCAGGATTGGCAGACTAACTACTAGCCCACTGAGCGGACCGGCAATGCCAACATCAAAAAGGGCACGGCGGTTGGGGATAGGCGATCGCATTTGAATAAACGCGCCCAACGTTCCTAGGAAGAAAGGAATAGGAATGAAGTAGGGCAACGTCGCTTTAAGCCGATGGTAGCGCGTTGCTACGTAGTGTCCCGTCTCGTGGACACCTAGAATAAACATTAGTGAGAGGCTATAGGCCAAGCCGGGTAGTAACAATCCTAGATCGGCTTGGAACGCAGCAGGATCTTCAATATTACCAACTAGCATGCTACCGACTAGGGTAGTTGTCAGCAACGTAGCCAAAGCTAGGACTGCTGCTAAGACGGGCCGGGTAACCTTTCTCTGATTGTACTTTTTAAATCGGTCAATCTGAGCAGGCGTAGCTGAAGCCGGAAAAGCCTGCACGGAATTCTTAGCCTGCGGGTTGGGCACTAGCGCGAAGAAAGGCGTTCCGTTTAAGCCCTCTTGCAAAAGCACTAGGAAGCGATCGCCAAAGCTACTTTCAACGTTCTTTTGTACCGTTTGATAGGCTTCTTGCGATGACGTTTTGAGCTTGCCTTTACAGATCATGGCCTGAGGCCGGTACTCAATATTCTGTAGATAATAAGTTGACCAGGGAAAGCATCGCTGTAGTAACGTTTCTTCATCGCGACTCAGTGGGTTGGTAGGCTCTTTTTTTACTGGCTGTGTATCTTTCGAGCCTACCGTTGACTGTCGCGCCGCATCGATCACCCGCTGTTTAGCCTGCACACTTGATACAACCAACGTCGTATATAGGAACAGTGTCGAGGCGGCCATTAGTCCATATAGCAAAATAGCAGGAGGGGGATTGCCATCACCCACATTCATCCATACCGTAAACACTATGACAGGAGCCATCATCACTAGCCATAACAGCCATAGCGGAACAGACGTTTTGTCCTTTGACAGCCGGTTGTTAATGACCCAATAAGTCATCAGACCTAGAAGCAGCGTAAGTAGAACAAGAGGCATAGATAGAGTTGGCGTGAATATGATGGCATCAATAGGCTTGTAAATGTGCTTGGATAAAGAGCGGTATCTTTCCAAGCAGCAACCCAAGCAACAACAAGCAACAATGAGCTAAAGCAGTCAGACTGTATTCCTATTGTAATTCAGCGTCCTAAATTCGTAGTTTCGTTATACTCCGTGAGGTTTCACAGTAATGGGGCAGTCTATTTCCATCCATTCAACAAAAGATAAGCCGCCGCAAACTGTCTTCGATACTGTCTTCGCATTTGCACCTAATCGCGAAACGTTGGGAGGAACAGCCTACCTGATTTTAGAGAACATAGAGCACTCACTGAAGCCAACACCCGCTATTCAAAGCGCCAACATTCTAGTTGATTGTCCGGCCCTGACAGACTTCCATCGTGACTTTATTCATTCTAAAGGTGGCATTCAAACGCTTTTTATCACGCATCGGGGTGGGATGGCACGAGTCAAAGAATTTCAGAATGAATTCAATGCTCAAGTACTCATTCAAGAGCAGGAAGCTTATTTGCTCCCTGGTATTAAGACAGAAGTATTCCATCGCGATCGCATACTCTCATCGACGAGTAAAGTCATTTGGAATCCTGGCCATTCCCCGGGCTCTGCTAGCCTCTATCACGGTAACTATGGCGGTATCTTGTTCACAGGTAGACATCTTTTACCCAATCGAGATGGCGCACCTGTCCCATTGAGATTATCTAAGACCTTTCACTGGCCCCGCCAGTTGCGCTATGCTCAGCAGCTCTTGAGCGATTTTACCGAGGAAAGTCTAAGCTATATCTGCCCAGGTGCTAGCACTGGCTATCTTCGGGGAGAGAAGGCGATTAAGCAGGCTTATCAACAGTTAGAAGGCATCGACTGGCAATCGCTAGCAGCTACTAAACCGGCAATCTAGCCATCGGAAGCGTTAGCTATGTAAAGATTACTATTCACTGGTTGGTCATCTGGCAGAGGACAAACCCCTACTTGAATCTCTTTGGGATGAATCAGCCAGGTGCGTTGCGCGGGTTCCGAGAGCGTTTGGACTAGAGCAGAAAGCTGCTTGATATCTTTAAGCCCCCTTGAGGTTTGAATTTTTATGCCTCGCTGATAAACGCTATATCCCTTGCTCCAAGTGTGCTTTAAACCACTGTATCGATGCGCTTCTACCCCTTCTAACAAAAGCTGCTGCTGCACGCTCTCTAGCAAACTTTCACGCTCTGCCGGTGTGGCATAAGTGACGTCTACCACCTTGAGCAGCCGGCGGTCTAGAAAACGCTGACAAAGATCGCAAAGGGCTGGATCACGCTGCTGCTGCCAACGCTGTAAGTGGTAAGTAAAGACAATGTCGTCTCCAGCTAGGTAATCTTCTAGCGATAGCTGATCAGCTGTGCTTCCTAACCATGCAGTTACCGTTTGGTCTGCAGTCAGTTCGCCTCTGATCAGTAGCTCGCGGGCCCGGGCAAATGCTTGCTCCAAAATCCAAGTGGCAGAGAGATTCTTCGAGTGGTTGTAGATCTGGGCATACATGAAAGAGCGCACAACCAAGTAATGCTCAATGGCTGCAAGCCCTTTTTTCTGTACGACAAGCTGCTGACTAACTGGTTCGTAGTCTAGTGCAAGCACAATTCGATCTAGATCGAGTTGACCGTAGGCAGCTCCTGTGAAGTAGCTGTCTCTCATCAGATAGTCAATGCGATCGCAATCTAGTTGACTAGAGACTAGCTGCCACACACACGGAATGGGATGGGTATGGGTATAGACCTGTGTGATGGCCTGCCAAAGGCTGGGATGAAAGGTATCTAGAAGCGGCCGGACAGCTAAAGAGTGTTCGACGATGGCCATTGTCCACTGCTCGTGATGAGAGCCGAAGATCTCCTCGGCAGTATGACTAAAGGGCCCATGACCAATATCGTGTAGTAATGCAGCACACAGAACCGTGGCACGATGCGGCCTGAGCTCTTCATACAGAGCAGCTAGTCGATCAAAGGCTCGTCTAGCGATGGCCAGCGCACCTAGAGAATGCGTGAAGCGGGACATCTCCGCACCGTGAAAAGTTAGACTGGCTGGGCCTAATTGTCTGATTCTTCGCAATCGCTGAAATTCTGGCGTGTCAATCAGCGCTTTTAGCAGCGCCTCAACTTCATCAGTCCCATCCAAGGTAATCGCACCATGCAAGGGATCGTGGTAGGTGCGGATGCTTCTAGACATTTCTTCAACACATAGCCTATTAAATAGAGCCGTTTGTATAGAGCCAAGTCTAGTTATAGGGCCTTTACTGCCAAGAGGCTACTTCTGAGCCATTGCAAATGATTGAGCTAGCAGCGCGACGGCTGCTTCATATTGAGCATCTTCCTTTGAGCCAAACTGCTGCCGACGCTCTACCGAACTCGTCACTAATTGATCAGGGTTGATTCCGAGCTTATTGATATCTCTATGGCTTGGCGTTTCGTATTTAGCGATCGTAACAGCTAGGCCTGCCCCATGAGGCAAATCAAACAAAGACTGGATCAGGCCCTTTCCAAACGTAGTCTCCCCCACTAGCTGTGCCCGGCCGTTATCTTGCAGCGCACCTGCAAGAATCTCACTGGCGCTAGCCGTTCCCTTATTGACTAGCACCACTAGAGGATCAGCGGTGATGGCCCTACCGTTGGCATCGTAGCTACCGAGTGAGCCCTGTCGATTTACGGTGTATACGACTGTCCCTTGATCTATCCACATCCGAGCAATCTCAATACCCGCTTGCAACAGACCACCGGGATTGTTCCGTAGATCTAAAACATAAGCGTCTGCGCCCTGTTTCTCTAACGTTTGTAGTGACTCTCTTAGTTCCTCAACAGCATTGCCATTGAACTGTCCTAGGCGTAGATAGCCTACTTTCGGCAAACCAGGCTCAGCGCGAAGCTCAAAGGAAACAGGATTTAGCGTGATGCGATCGCGTTGCACATTCACATCAAAGGGCTCTGATTGGTCGCGGCCTACCGTTAGTGTCACCTTAGTTCCAATCGCGCCTCGCATCCGAGCGGCTGCCTCGTCTAAACTCAGCGACTGCGTCGACGTTCCGTTGATGGCTAATATCGTGTCCAAAGGTTGCAGGCCTGCTGATTCTGCTGGCGAGCCTTCAATTGGGGCAATGACTCGCAGTGGGCTCGCTTCGTCATCTTTAGCAATCTGCAGTCCTACCCCTAATAGCTCTCCATTGGTGTTCGTTTGCAAGCTTTGGTACTGCTGAGGAGGCAAAAACCGAGTATAGGGATCATCTAGCACTGCCAACATTTCAGCAATCGCAGTATAAGTTTCCTTCCAAGTGGGCAGCGACTTACGCAATACCTTCTGGCGCATAAACCACCAGTTCTGATGATTAAATGTCTCGTCTAGATAGCTGCGATTAACGATTCGCCAGACCTCCATCACCAGCTGCTGTTGGTTGGTAAAGGCAGACGCTACTGGCATTCTGTTGAGTCCAGCAATGCCACCATCTACAGCCCCTAGCCAGATCAAAACTGTCAGTGCGATCGCTAACCCTACTCGAAAAATTCGCCTTCCCATCCGTTCCCATATCGCCTTCGATAAAGCTCTTATAAACAAGATACAGCTTCAACCAGTATCCCTTTTGTACGCAGCAGCCTAATAGGCGCTTAATTCTAGTGAGTGCTCAATATCAGCACATACAGTCGATTTGACTGGCTGAAACATGAAGTTATGTAACACTTATCAATCATAAAGCTTTTTCTTTAAGTTTCGTCTGCTTCTGTAGTTCAATATGGCCATAAACACTAAACGGCGCCGTATCGGGCATAAGGATGAGAAAATTCAGCCTTATGCAAGGTCACACAGATTTGGTAGAGTCCCCAGAACTTGCCTACAAGGCAACCCCCTCAAGCCTTCTACTGTGTTACATTTTTTAGTATTGGTACACAACCCTAAGACACACCCTTTTTTGCTTCATGTTTACTAAGCAAGTCACCGATTCCAAGCCCTATAAGTGGTTCGATGAGCGACTAGAGATTCAGGCGCTCGCCGATGATATATCTAGCAAGTATGTTCCACCACATGTGAACATTTTCTATTGTCTCGGGGGCATCACGCTCGTTTGCTTCATCATCCAGTTCGCAACTGGATTTGCAATGACCTTCTATTACAGGCCCACTGTGACTGACGCTTTTGCCTCAGTTCAGTACCTGATGACAGATGTCAACTTTGGTTGGCTAATTCGTTCTGTCCATCGCTGGTCTGCCAGCATGATGGTGCTGGTCATGATTCTCCATGTTTTTCGTGTTTACCTCACAGGCGGATTTAAGAAGCCTCGCGAATTGACCTGGGTAACCGGGGTGATCCTCGCTGTAATTACAGTTTCCTTTGGGGTAACTGGCTACTCTCTTCCCTGGGACCAAGTTGGCTACTGGGCAGTAAAGATTGTATCCGGTGTGCCTAGTGCGATTCCTGTTGTAGGCGGGACTATCGTCGAACTGATGCGGGGTGGCGAAAGTGTCGGTCAAGCGACCTTAACTCGTTTCTACAGCCTCCACACTTTTGTACTACCTTGGTTCATTGCCGTCTTTATGCTGCTCCACTTCATCATGATTCGTAAGCAAGGCATCTCTGGTCCTTTGTAAACGAATTACTCATGGTCTAAGCTATCCGCTTTAGACTAATTAGACTGACGGTTCTAGTTCTATACCTTTTTGCTGTGTACTCTGCTGCAGTCATCGGTATTATCCGGAGCGCTATAGCCTTAGGGATATGTCCTACGGCTATGGAATGAAAAGGCAAATCGAGATAGCATAGTGCATAGCTGCAAGCGTTATTATTTTAGGAAAGTAAGCAATGTCAATTCTTAAAAAGCCGGATCTTAGCGATCCGATGCTGAGAGAGAAGCTCAAAAAGGGCATGGGTCACAATTACTATGGTGAGCCAGCTTGGCCAAATGATCTTCTTTATGTGTTTCCGATTGTGATCATGGGAACCATCGCCTGCTGTGTAGCTTTGGCTGTTCTTGACCCTGCGCTTGTAGGCGAGCCTGCTAACCCATTTGCTACGCCTCTAGAGATTTTGCCTGAGTGGTATCTCTATCCCACTTTTCAGATGTTGCGGGTTCTACCCAACAAGCTTTTGGGAATTGCTGCAATGACCGCGATTCCTTTGGGATTGATCCTTGTTCCTTTCATTGAGAATGTCAACAAGTTTCAAAACCCATTTCGTCGTCCCGTAGCAACTGCTGTATTCCTATTTGGTACAGTCGTAACGCTTTGGCTAGGGATTGGTGCAACTTTTCCAATCGATACTTCTTTGACGTTGGGCCTTTTCTAGTCTCTACTGTTTTTGTTCGCATGCTTACTTGAAAAAGGCATGTGTTTTCTCTAAGAATAGAGAGCACAAGTCGCTTAGATCCTCTGTAAGGGTCTAGGCGACTTTGTTGTTGATATCGCTATAGACATAACGCTTCTACAAAGCTGCAACGCTATCAAAGGCTATATTCTCGCTGTATCGAGTAACGCTACGGCTGTGTGATTGCTCATATAGCGTCTGCTATCTGTTCAAGGTACTGGTAAGTGGCTAGTTCTAAATGATGCTGGCAATTGATAGAGGTTGGATAACTTTCCTTTTGCCTAGGCTCCCTTCGGAGCGATCGCCTAACCCGCTTTGGGATCGCTATTTTTAGAAATGAGTCGAGGTTTATAATGTAAACTCTCGTAAGATTCTGATAGGAGATGATAGATTCTAAGCAATGACTTATACGATGATTCCTTGGAAAGATTTTTATGTTTTGGCCGTAGGGCAGAAGCTGATTCAAAGATGTCGGAGAAAGCCCGTCTCACTGTAGATAGCTATTTGGAAGAACTTACGGTAGTACAGCAGTGGTTTCGCTCTGTTGTTTCTAGTTTTTCTATAGAAGCTCCTTGGATAAACGAACAGTATGACAAGCTGAATTTGGCACTAGCAGAAGGTTTCACTAACGCAGTTCGTCACGCTCACGCAGACTTACCTGGTACTACGCCTATCAATATTGAACTCGTATTGCAAGCTGATAAAATCGAGATTTTCATCTTCGACCAAGGGCAACCCTTCGACCCAGACAGTATCAGCGAGCCGAAACCTGGCGTTTTACGAGAAGGAGGATATGGTTGGTTTTTACTACGTCGCTTAGCTGACCAGGTAACTTACTCTTCGATAGCCAATCAGCCTACCTCTCCATCGCTCTCAACGGACAACCAATGGCGTAATTGTCTCCGTATCGTTAAGACCTGCGCTTCATGAGCGACTTCACTTCGCTACCCCAAAAGGTGTCCTAGGTCGAAGCTCCATTTAATATCAGTAAACTCCTAGAGTGTGATTGCTGCGACCGTTTATAGCAATGGCCGGATGCATACTCTGCAAGAAAGCAAAGCCTATGGTTATTGCTGACCACTTAGCTCTTCATACATCAAGAGTTTCAACTCTAGAAAATGTGTAGAGCTAAGTGGCGAAAGCTATATATTCTCGTGGTGTGTTTAGAGCTTCGATAACCCAAACTGTGCTGAGCGCTGATAGGCAAGGTTCAGCAAAACGGGTAGACTGTGGTTTGCGATCGCAAACCCTCATCATGCCTTAGTGATAAGGCTCTTGTTACAAGCTCTGATGAGCTGATTGATAGGAACTAGGATAGACAAAGAACCTAAAGGAGAATTCGCCAAGAACTATTCGCTTTATGGATCTACTGAGTTAGTCGGCTAAGTTAGTCGTAAGAGAGGGCCACAGTGAACCAACAATTTAACCAACTTCAAACCCGTTTCCCAGGGCTCGGATGCTGGCTGTTTGCTTTTATTGCTATCTGGGTGATCGGTGCTATCGGCATCACGGGTATTTTGAAATCTATTTTTGCCGTGGTCCTATTCTTGATTTTGGCGCCGGTTTTACTCTCCATAGCGGCGCAGTTCTGGCTGAAGCGAAATCTAATTACTGGTAACTGCCCTGTTTGCGAACAGTCTTTGGTCTGTATAAAACAATCTAAAACTGTCTGTCCGAATTGTGCAACAGAGGTAACCGCAACGGCTGATGGGTTCGAACGAGCTACCGCAGACGGTGTTATCGATGTGCAAGCGGTAGATATTCAACCTGCGTCAGCAGCCGTAGATACAGAAACCGCTGCACCTACTACGATCGATGTAGAGGTGCAGCGGTTACCAGGCTCCGAGTAATTGACTTCTTAGACAAGGAATTTCTGAAGGGGTTCAAGGCGATTGAAGGGCGCGACTATTAAGCTAGATGACTATCCGATGACTACTGCGTAATAGAAAGTGTGTAGGGATGTCTTTCGCCTCGGCGATCGCCTACAAATACTTGATACTCACCTTGGGTCAACAGTCCAGGGGCATGAATGCTACCGTCATCGTAGTTATGAGCAAACACACATTCGCGAAAGCCATCAGGTCCGGTGATTAGCAGGGTATAGTCACCTTCACTCTCTACTTGAAAGCTGAGTGACGCAAAGTCTTCAGTTACTTGGATAGTTTGACTAGCACGAGGATCGATATTGCCGCACGCGGATTGCTCTGGGCCGCCTGTTTGCCCTGACAGCTCTATGGGACTAGATAAAGGAGTACGTGAAACTGTTTGGGCTTTAGATATAGAGCCCAGTGATAGCGTTGCAACTAAAGCTAGGAAAAGGGAAAGACGCATAGGAACTCCATGGCAAATTCTGGCATGCTTAGATATCAAAGCGTGGACACAGCTAATTAAGAGTAAACACAGCTGATCATTAGAGCGTAAACACAATCAAAATTAGGAAGGTTCTCTACAGCAAACACTATAGATACAGATAAATCTATGGTGTACATCTATGTTTAAATGGTAGCTTCGAAGAGATAGCATTCGTCTGAAAAGCTGTGACACTTCGAGAAATGGCGTTCGCAAGACTACACACTTTCGGCCCAACAAAGTAGGCAACGTAGTAAGTAACGCACGGTCAAAGCTGAACAACACTTAAACTTCCTGCTAGATTTAGTATCTAGCAAAGTTGATTCAAAGCCCTACACCCTATGGCTTAGCATTTTAGGTTTGTAACGCATTTAGTCCAAATTCGTCCTATAGGTTCAACTCATATCTATATTCGACTTAGATCTACACAAGTACCTTTGAAAGGCTAACTGAGACTACTATGCAAAGGACCCGCCTAAATACGCTTTCAAACCAGGTTCTGCTGCAATTTAGACAGTGGGTTTTTAATCCATGGCGGCGGTTGGGGATAATCGTAATCAGCTTACTTTTTGGTAATTTTTTTGCGACAGCTATTTCTGCAACGGCGGGCCAGGCCGCGAAGCTAGACGTTACCGTCTCAGCAATCTTAGTCATTTTTGTAGAAGTTATTAGCTGGCTCTATTACCGATATGCGCCGCGCCGTAAGGATGGCACAGTACCTTCTGCAGGTCTAACTCGCCTACCTACTGACGCTACCGCTGCGAATTCAATCTCCGTAGATTTAGGGCCAGTTCGATCACGCTCTACGCTAGCAGAATGCTTAAACGCCTTTAAGCTCGGTATGATTTATGGTTTGTTCGTTGAAGCCTTCAAGCTCGGTAGTTAGTGCCTAAGGTGCGGCTCGATGATTGAGTCAACAATCGGCTAGCTTAGTAGCGTCAATAGGTAGCGCGATCTCGCTTCAATTGCTGCCCAGTCTGCTTGCAACACTTCAGTAGTAGGAAATAGAGCGGTTGATAGGCCGACGGCGATCGCACCTGCTGCAATCAACGCGGGCGCACTTTCACTAGTCACTCCGCCTGTCGGGATCAGTGGAATTGGACCTAAAGGACCTAGCAAGCTACGGATGTAATCTGCATTGCCTAACGACGAGATTGGAAACACCTTTACACTAGAAGCACCTGCCTGCCAAGCATTCACAATTTCTGTCGGCGTCATTGCCCCCACTACAATTGGTAGCTGACTAGCAATAGATTGCTTGATCAAATCATACGAAACATAGGGAGTAAAGCAGAACTGAGCCTTGGCTGTGATCGCTTCGCTAAGATCATCTTCACTCAGCACAGATCCTGCTCCAACTACGCAGTCCGGTAGTGCTCTCTGAATAGCAGCGACCATTGCAGCCGGTTTAGCGTTGTTGGTCCAGGCCACCTCGATTAGCCGGAAGCCGCCTGCTGCTGCAGCTTGAGCCATCAAGACGCCCTGTTCTATATTGTCAGCTCTAATAATTGCGATCGCCCGGTAGGCGCTCAGTAGAGAGATCCAATCAGCTCTAAGCTGGGTAGCCGTCGACTGAGGCACTATCTTTGTCCAAGTCAGGAAAACGGGTTCACACAGCTATGCTAATCGCTTGCGCAACGAGTCAGCTCTACGCTTAGCAGTTTCATTAGCAGGCTCGGTAGCTAACGACTTTTCGTAAGTTTCTAGCGCCTGTGGCATAAGCTGCTTACGCTCATAGGTATGACCCAAGTTATTGAGTGCGGTCACATAATCGGGCCTAATCTTTAAAGCCTCGTTATACTGCCGAATAGCAAGATCAAACTGGTCTTGAGCGAAATAGGAATAGCCCAAAGCGTTATGAACTAAAACTGCGTTCTCAGCCTCTTCTTCAGGCAGCTCTTTTAGCGCCTTTTTCAGATAGGCGGCTGCCTGAGCATAGAGCTTTTTATCTAGCAATAGGCTACCAAGCTCGTAATACTCTAAGGCGGTGCCCTTCTCTTTAGTCAGCTTCGTTTGTAGATTAGAGAGCGTGACTTCCGATCGACGAGTGATCCAAACTTGCTTTACGACAAAAAAGGCCGCCACGCTAAGAAGCGCAAACAAAATTCCTAAATAAACAACTAGGTAGTTGCCATCTTCCATGGGATAACTCAGCTATCAAAATCTTTTTACTCTGTTGGCATTTTAGAGTAATTTACTCAGGCTAACGGCGTATGGTTAGGCTTCTTCATTAGTCTACCTTCAGCCAGTACCTTCAGCGGGTACCCTCGGCATCTAATGCCGAGGGCAGTACCCCTTCTGGCACTACGCCTTCCGGTAGTTCCCAGAACTGTGATCTAGCCTGCAGCCACCCTTCTTTATACCAGCGCTGAATTGCTTTGTTCACTGCCGTTTGTAAGGGGCTGTACTGTTGCCCTTTAGGAAGGACGACTGCTAGAGGCTCCGCTGAAATAATGTCAGGGAGCATAGAATGGTTCATCAGCGCTCCGCCCTCCATAGTCCATCCAGCTAACACAGAGGCGTCACCTGCGAAGGCGTCGACCGCACCGCTTTCTACTAGCGTTTGAGCTTCTAAATAACTGCCCACACCCACTTGCTGGGCAGCAGGTAGAAGGTAGCTCAATTGAGCTACCGTACTCGATCTTTCTAGAACAGCAATAGTGCCCAGTTGCAAGTCATGGAGGGTGAGGATGTCAGGTGCGCTATCGGTCGGTAGCCGCGTAATAAAGGCGGTGCCGTCTAGATAGTATGGGTAGCTGAAGCTAACAATGCGACGGCGGGGTTCAGTAATCGTGAGCGCGGCGATCGCTACGTCTACTCGGTTCTCTATCACAGCGTCTAAGCGATCCACGTTTCGAGTGGGAACAAGTTCTACAGCGTCGGCATCTCCAAGGAGATCTTCAGCTAACTTGCGGGCAATATCAATCTCAAATCCGCTGAGCTGATCAGCCGAGTTAAGAAAGCCCATCGGAGGACGGTTATCTTTAACAGCGACGACAAGATAGCCGCGCTCACGGATCTCTGATAGCTCTGCGGCAAAAGCATTAAGTGACACGAATAGGGGCAGCAAAAACTGTACCCCCAAAATTGATCCAACACCTGCTAGCAGCTTACGTCGCATTAACCGTCTCTACGCACTAGGTACTAGCCGCAACTTCCTTACTAGTCGCAGCTTCCACAACCTTGGTAAAGGCATTAGGGTCTAGTACTGCTAGCTGAGCTAGCATCTTACGATTAATTTGGATATCCGCTTTTTTTAGATCGCCAATCAAGCGGCTGTAGGTTGTCCCGTTCAGTCTTGCGGCTGCGTTAATGCGAGCAATCCACAAACGACGAAAGTCACGCTTACGCCGACGACGGTCACGATAGGCATTTCGCAGCGCCTTCATAACCTGTTGATTAGCAGTACGGAATAGCTTTGAGTGAGAACCTCTAAAGCCTTTTGCAAGTTTAAGAACTTTCTTGCGGCGTTTGCGAGCTACATTACCGCGCTTAACACGTGCCATGATCTAGTTTTCCTATTGAGTGAAGCCTGAATTGGTTGGGCTTTGGTTGGATTTTGATAGAACTGCCTTCGAGGTAGTAAAGCCTTACAAATAAGGCATCATCAGCTCTACATTTTGTACATCGGTTTCGTGTACAGTCGCGATCTTAGAAAGCTTCCGCTTCCGATCCTGGTTTTTACGCTCTAGCAAATGGTTTTTGAAGGCTTTGCGGCGCATGATTTTGCCACTACCGCTACGGCGAAAGCGCTTAGCCGCGGCGCGACGAGTTTTGAGCTTGGGCATGATAATTGACTTTTTGTCTTTAGTTCAGCAGGCTGCTGAGAAGTTAACTTCTGTTTCGCAGTCTTTAATAGTACTACACTCTATTAGCTAGCGGTGGGGCTATCTGGCAAAATATGGGGGCAAGTTCTCTTAACTTACTCTTACATCTTTAGAGCACCTATATGACCCTTTTCAATCAACGATGGAACCAAAGAAACCAACTTCAGCAGGCATTTGAGACAGCTGCCGCGCTTAAAATTATTAGCGGATTGACGAATTTGGACCACCATAACGTTGCCAATGTTGTCCAAGCTGCTCAAAAAGGCGGCGCTACTTTTGTAGACATTGCTGCTGATACGGACTTAATACGACTGGTCCGCGGGTTGATTGATCTGCCTATCTGCGTGTCGTCAGTAGAACCCCAAAGATTTGTCGCAGCCGTCGTCGCCGGTGCAGACTTAATCGAGATTGGTAACTTCGATGCCTTCTATGCTGAAGGACGGCGATTTGAAGCAGCTGAAGTGCTGGCATTAGCTAAAGAAGCGCGATCGCTTCTACCTGATGTCTTGCTTTCAGTCACGGTTCCTCATATCTTGCCGCTAGATGCGCAGGTCACACTTGCAGAAGATCTTGTTGCAATCGGTGTAGATATCATTCAAACCGAGGGTGGCACTAGCAGTGCTCCAACTCATAGCGGCACGCTTGGCCTGATCGAAAAAGCCGCTCCTTCACTAGCCGCAGCACATGCTATCTCTAAGGCAGTCTCGGTGCCAGTTCTATGTGCTTCGGGCCTATCTGATGTGACTGCGCCAATGGCGATCGCAGCGGGTGCTTCTGGCGTAGGCGTTGGCTCAGCGGTTCACAAGCTAAATGATCCCTTGGCGATGACGGCTGTGGTTCGCAGTTTAGTCGAAGCTATACGGATTGCTCGGACGAGAGTCGCTGCGTTGTAGGCAGCGTCGTAAACAGCAAGTCGAGAGTGCTACCCGGCTAGCCAGTTCATAGCCGTTAAGTTCGCCGACAATCTCATTCGTTTGCGCGGCTCAGAAATCTGGAACATCAAGATTTCTGAGCTTTATTAATCTCTTGAGCTTAAGTGCCCTGTTCTTGATTGCCCCTTTATGGAAGGAAGCGTACTGAGTTAGCGCGTATAGTTAGCGCGATCGCCAATAAGCCTTGATCTGCTCGATTGTAAAGATAGGCCGAAAGCTTAATCCAGCCGCTTCGTACAGCGTCCTACCTCCCTGCTGTCTGTCGACCAAAGACAAGATTTCACCGACAACGTACCCTGCTGCTCTTAGCCTTTCGACTGCCTGCATCGCCGATGCACCCGTTGTCACGACATCTTCCAAGATAACAACTGCGCTGCCTTCAGGCAGCGTGGGCCCCTCAATATAAGCCTGAGTACCATGGCCTTTAGCCTTCTTTCTAATGATCAAGGGCGTGATCGATCTGCCTTCATAAGCACCCGCAACACTGACTGCACTGACCATCGGGTCTGCGCCTAATGTCAAGCCCCCTACGCCGACGGTGCTTTTTGGCAACATATCTAGCAAAACGCGTGCCACCATTAGGCCCCCTTGGGCATGCAGCGTTACTTGCTTACCATTGATGTAATAGTCGCTTTTCTGTCCAGAAGAAAGCGTGAAATCACCTTCTTTATAAGCAACCTGACAAATTAGCTCGAGAAGCATCTGACGCAGCGTTGTCAAGTCAACAGTAGGTAGTTCAGTCAATGGGACATGCATAGATTATCGGCTTAGCAAAAGGCTAGATTAAGGTATTAGGTATCAAGATTCTATTCGAGCCGGGAACCTTTAGGTTGATAGAAACAAAGTTCATAGCCTGTTCCTTGATGACACAGACTAGGCCAATTACAAAACGCGAAAAGATACACCAGTAGAAGCCATAGAGGAAATGACGATGACGATGTGTAGAGATCTCAATCTATTGAAAATCTTCTATAAAAGCTGTCTGGGCTTAGCTAGCACCTTAGCAACTGCGGGCTTTATGGCTGTGATGCTATTACCTGCTGCTGCTCAAGAACCACAAGTTGCTCAAGAACCACAAACAGTACTAGATACGCTAGAAGATATCGTAGAAAATCGGTCTGGCGATTACTTTCGCAACCGGTCTTTGCTCGGTCAAGCTAGCTTTATTACCGGAATAGGCGGGTTTCCAGAAAATCGTTTAGCTCAGGATACCGAATCGCTATCTGGAGCATACAACGAATTATTAATCTTACAAACCCAGAACACCCCAACTCTGCGGGTGCCTGATCTACCTAATCCCTATACAAGCTCAGTGCAGCTATTACTCACCGCCGAATTCGATAGCCGCATTGATGATAGCGAACTTAACTTCGAACCGATTCCTCGATGATAGATAGTCGTTAGATGAATTCCTAAGGCCTTGGCATTGTCTACATTGAACTACGCCAGACGAAACCCTGCCCCCTAGCCACAAACGACTAAGCGATAGGTTTAATCCCCATCACTTTAATCACTTAGCTTGCGACACTTGCAACTGCTAGAACGTTCATGCACCGCAGACTAAATGACGCGCAAGCGTCGTAGGCGTAGACTTCTCTTAGAGTATGCAATCCGACGCTTGCTATGCAAACAAAGCGAAGAGGTGTTTTCAATGAAGGTATCCAGGGTGCAGGAGTTGAACCTGCCTGGGGCGAATTATGAGTTCGCTGCCTAATCCGCTCGGCCAACCCTGGTCGTTGTCTAATATACTATCTTGACTATCTATCAGTCATCGTTCTAGCAAAAAAAGCTAATACACTTAATCTTTTGAACCTAATTTTTTGAATATAGAATTCAAAACGACTTCCAATCGGTTTGGACAATCGGCTTTTAAGAAAATAGCCTTAAAGTTAAAGAAACAACGCGAAATCGGTTGAAGGTGGGTTAGACTCCCGCAGTGTTACAGCCAGTGCCGTAGAAGTTTGAGGTCAGCTCTTCTTATGAAAATCAATCCTACCGTTGCCTTTACCCTAATTCTATTAACATTGATGATTGGCTCTGGTATCGTCAGCTCATCTTGGGGCTATGCGATCGGTCGTCAGGCCCTAACCGGTGTTCGTCAACCTGAAACCAGGCCGGCTAATGCGGTTATCGCCAATCGTAGCGACGGTAAGAAAGGTGAGCTAGTGTTTCTTGACGAAGATAAAATTATCAACGATGTGAACAATCGTATAACAGGTGATAGCAATTAGTAGTTGGATAGGCTAGTAGTTGGTGAATAGGCTCTCTTGAATAGACATGATTAAACGAATTCGTTTGAACTGGCTTCGCTGTGCTGTCTTGATTGCGAGCTAGTTATCTTGCCTTTTGCTGTACTACTTCAGATTCAACCGCTGTTAACTAGGACAGAGGTTGCTGTTCGGTTGCTATCGGTAGTAGCGCTAATCTTGTTAAACGCCTTTTTTGTAACAGTAGAGTTTTCTATTGTTTCAGCCAGGCGATCGCGCATCAATCAGCTTGCCACTAGCGGCGACCTACAGGCGCAAACGGTTCAGAAACTCCAACAAAAGCTTAACAGTTTGCTCTCTACAACCCAGCTTGGCATCACGCTATCTAGCCTGGCATTGGGCTGGATAGGCGAGCATACCATGGCCGCTTTAATCATCCACTGGCTCGCTCGCTTACCCATTCAAGATAGGTTTTCTGAGTTTTTCTCTCACTCGATTGCCTTACCTTCAGCCTTTCTACTGCTGGCCTATTTGCAGATTGTGCTAGGTGAGCTTTGTCCAAAATCAGTTGCACTTAGCTACCCCGAGCATATTGCTCGCTTCTTGGGCCCACCTAGCCTTACCATCGCTCGCTTGCTTAAGCCATTTGTATGGCTGCTCAATCAATCCACCACCCTTCTACTCACTATTTTGGGCATCGGCATTAAAGATGACAGCACCGGACGCTACGGTGGTGTTACCCCCGAAGAGCTGAGGTTGTTGATCAACACTTCCACAGAAGTCCCTGCGCTGAAGAAAGGTGAACGAGAGATCCTCAGCAATGTTTTCGAATTTCGCGGAGCCACCGTGGAAGAGATCATGGTACCTCGAACACAAATTGCTGCACTTCCGCTCTCAGCAACTTTTCAGGACTTACTCGATGAAATTGTACGTTCAAAGCACTCTCGATATCCAATCATAGGCGAGTCTTTAGACAATGTTTTGGGCATGATCAACTTTCACGATCTAGCACTTCCACTTTCTAGAGAAGAACTCTCGTCTCAATCCTCTATAGAGCCCTGGATTAAGACTGCTAAAGTCGTACCTGAAACACTACCGCTCAATGACTTGCTAACTCAAATGCAACAGTCAGCAAAGGAAATGGTCATTGTAGTTGATGAGTACGGTGGAACCGCTGGACTAGTGACCTTTCGAGACTTGACCGCCAAAATAATTGGAGACGCCGACAACACTGAGTCAATCGGAAAAATCATCTACCAAGATAACCACACAGTCATATTCCCGGCGCAGACCGATTTAGAAGATGTCAACGAACGGCTCTCCGTAGCCCTACCTACTAGTGAAAACTACGTGACATTGGGGGGCTTCGTCATCTTTGAGCTGCAGAGGATACCACAAGTCAATGAACAACTGATTTACGAAGATCTAGAGCTAACAGTGGCCGCTGCAGAAGGACCGAGGCTTACTAAAATAAAAATTCGTCGTTTAGGAAAAGCGCTCGTAGTGAGTAATGCAGGCACACCTGCAGCGCTTAGAAAAGCTACTAATCGCAGAGTACTCTGAATAGAGCCTTCTAATAGAGCCTTCTAATAGAGCCCTTTCATAATGGCCCTTACCTCGCATGACAGGGCGTTTGGAAGGCGTTTGGAAGGCGATGGAAGTCCTTCAAGGATTACTCTTTTGAAACCAGCTAAAACTATTTCAGTACCTCACTCACTCACCCTTTTGAGTCAGTTAACAAATCGTCTAGGGAAAGACATTTTAGTAAGTACTTCTATAGTAAAGTTTACAATATAGATAAATAATAGTAATGTGCAAAGGCATTCACACATGCTGTGCATTTACAAAACATAGGTTACTTAGCCGCTGTCATGTAGGGGTTTGCCTAGATCGCTGTACTTGAGCTAAGTGACAAATAGTCCAGTTCTGCGCAATGTCCCTTTGCAATAGAACACCCATCATTGTCAAGAGGTGCAGGTCCATGCAGAGTCAGTTGTTATCCCTTGCAGACGCTAGACCGTACAGCCGAAATCAACCCGAGCCGATTAGGGTTGGGGTGATTGGCATCGGTAACATGGGTCAGCATCATGTGCGGGTGCTCTCTATGATCAAAGATGTTGAACTGATGGGTGTTGCTGATATCAACGCTGAGCTGGGAATTGAGACCGCTAGTAAGTATCAGATCAACTATTTTGATGACTATCACAAGCTTTTACCTCATGTAGATGCTGTTTGTGTAGCGGTCCCCACCCGGCTACATCACTCCGTGGGTATGGCTTGTTTGAAAGCAGGCGTCCATGTCTTAGTTGAGAAGCCAATTGCCGCTAGCATAGGCGAAGCCGAATCTTTGGTCAACGCAGCTGCCGATCTGAACTGCATTTTGCAGGTGGGTCATATCGAACGCTTCAATCCGGCCTTCAAGGAACTACACAATGTTTTGAAGACTGAAGAAGTTTTAGCGATTGAAGCTCGAAGAATGAGTCCATATTCAAAACGAGCTAACGATGTCTCGGTTGTGCTTGATTTGATGATTCACGATATTGATCTTATTTTGGAACTAGCCAATTCAACCGTTGTAGAGTTGACAGCTAGCGGTAACAAGGGCGCAAGTTCACCTTATTTGGACTACGTAACAGCGACTTTGGGCTTTGCAAATGGCATTGTAGCTACCGTGACCGCTAGTAAGGTGACTCATCGAAAGATTAGAAAGATCTCCGCGCATTGCCGGCAGTCACTGACTGAAGCGGACTTTCTTAATAACAAGATTGAGATCCATCGTCAGACAACAGAGAATTGCATGGCAGACTATGGCCAGGTTCTCTACCGTCAAGATGGGCTAATTGAGCAGGTATACACTAGCAACACAGAACCTTTGCATGCTGAACTAGAGCATTTTATTCATTGTGTGAGGGGAGGTTATCAACCTTCTGTCGGTGGAAAGCAGGCACTAAAGGCACTGCGGTTAGCAAGCTTGATTGAGCAGATGGCGCTCGACGGGAAAGCTTGGAAATCTTCGGCCGACCTAAGAATGGCTTTAGAACCTACAGCACCTATCGCGGCAAGTCACAGGTAGTGGTTAATGTCAACAGTGAGATTACATTCGAGACAATGAGGCTACTCACCAGCTAATTGCCTGTAGAGCTTATCGCTAGTAGCGGAATGCATTTTGCTGTTGTCGAAGCATTTAACCTTGTAGGACAAGGGTTGTAGCGTTGCTGAGATAGACCGCTCTAACTTGCGAACATGTCTAATCTCATGAAAGTCTATCTGTGTAGATAGAGTACTCCGTAGATAATGAAAGAGTGAATCATTGGGTGAAAAGATGGTTGATATTTTGTATCCACTGCACGTTGCTATACAGGTCAGCGATCTAGCTGTATCTGACCGTTTTTACACCGATATCGTTGGGCTACGCAAGGTCGACAGACAGCTAAGCTTTCCAGGTAGCTGGTATCAGATCGGAGACTTTCAGCTGCATCTGATCGTAAGCAAGTGGGCAGCTAATCCCGTCAGAGAAGACAAGTGGGGTAGGCACCCCCATGTGACTTTTGCGATCGCTGATCTAAGCAGTATCAAACAGTCACTGATCGAACAAGAAGTCCCCTTTCAAATGAGTTCATCAGGTAGAGCGGCGCTGTTTGTCAAAGATCCAGATGGAAATGTTGTGGAACTTTTAGAAGTAGAAAAAGAAGCGGAAAAGCGAGAAGACTAGCGAAGTAAAGGGTTTAATCTTGACTTTTCTAAGTATATTAACTGTTGTTTTTTAAGGCTTCACTTGAGTCTTTTAAAGTTATCCACGATCCGAACTAAGCTATGGTGATCGCCATTGCACACTGCATATTGACGACAGGACATTGGCGATAGGTAAGACCGTTGATGCATATAGTGCTACTACACCTGTTATAGAAATTGAGAATTAATACCTAATGTACTTCATTCCATGAGCTGCAGCTTACAGGCTAGTTACTTTTTGTAGGATGCTGGGCTAACTGACAAGAGAAGGATTCCCTTGCCGTATCGGCAATCAACTGAAAATTCTCTTCCAATAGGCATCTCTACTCATGAGCACTTTAAGTCCGCTGTCTCTAGATAGGCGTCAGCATTCTAAAAAGCCTCGTATGTTGGTCGTTGACGATGAACCAGACAACTTAGACTTGCTCTTTCGTACTTTCCGTCGCAACTTTAAAGTGCTCAAGGCCAAAAGCGGAGTAGAGGCACTCGAAATTCTGGAAAGTAACGGTGAAGTAGCAGTAATTATTTCTGACCAGAGAATGCCAGAAATGAAAGGGACAGAGTTCCTAAGTAAAACGGTACCCGAGTTTCCAGATACGTTTCGAATAATCTTGACCGGCTTCACCGATGTAGAAGACTTAGTTGAAGCGATTAACGATGGGCAGGTCTATCGCTACATTACTAAACCATGGGACCCAGATGAGTTAAAGCTTGTTGTCAGCAGAGCCTCGTCAACCTATGAACTACTCAAAGGGCAAACTACAGAGCTTCACAAAGCAGAAAAGCAGTCGAAGATGGTAATGACAGTGGGCCAAATTGCGGCTCAATCAATGCGAAAAGAAGAAGCTTTACAGTATCTTGCGCATGGCTTCGGTGAAATTTTGAGTGCTGATGCTTGTACGCTACTGCTAACAGATGAAAGTAAGGCAGGCAGCTATGGCCAAGTAGATGTTGAGAAAGTGAGCAATAGTCAGCTAGTCGTAGATGTGTTCGCATCTCAGCAGAGCCAAACACTGATCGATATTCAGTCTGATGAAACCTTAGCTAACAGGCCTCTCTACACCGATGGCACCCAGTGCCACTTAGCCCTACCGATTATCTATCAAGGAAATGCTTTAGGTGCATTCTCTTTTCAGTGGAAAACATCCTATGAAACTATAGATGATGTTATTCAGTTATTAGGATTGATTTCTCCACAGATTGCACTGAGCTTAAAGGCCGCCGTGTTGTAAAAGAGGCGTTGCAGGAACAATCTTTTGAACAAATTCGCTTACGAAGTCTAGTAACTTCTATTCTAGAGTGAGGGCTTTCTCTCGCGGAAGCCTTTGTAATCAGTGCTTTAAAGATAGACTTTATAGATGGTAGATAAGAATTCGTGGCCTACTTTAGCACCTCGTTCGCTGTCATCATCGACAGTTCAACCACAGGCGGATCAAATTCGAGCGCTTTTTGATCGAATCGCGCCGCAATATGACCAGATGAACCAAGATATGAGTTTGGGGTTGCATCTGGTCTGGAAACAGATGGCGGTGCAGTGGAGTAGGGCAGATGAAGGTATGCACTGCTTAGATCTGTGCTGCGGTAGCGGAGATTTGGCACTGCTGCTAGCTAGACGAGTTGGCGCAAGCGGGCAGGTCGTGGGGGTAGATTTTGCAGCCCAGCAGCTAGCGATCGCATCTCGTAGAAAACCCTATTTGCAGCGTCGTATAACCTGGATAGAAGCCGACGCGCTATCGCTTCCGTTTGGTGATCATCACTTTGACGCTGCCACTATGGCCTATGGTTTACGCAATCTCACTGACATCACTAGGGGACTCAGAGAACTTCATCGAGTCTTGAGACCAGGCGCGACGGCTGCGATCCTAGACTTTCACACACCGACTAATCCGCTATCAATTCAGTTTCAAAAGTGGTATCTGAAGACAGTTGTCGTTCCGGCGGCAGAGAAATTGGGGATGAAGGAAGAGTATGCTTACATTGGCCCTAGCGTTGATCGCTTTCCGTCAGGAGCCAAGCAGGTAGATCTAGCCAAAGCTGCTGGATTTACCGATGCGCTACACTATCCCATTGCGGGCGGAATGATGGGGGTCTTGGTGGCTACTCGGTAAGGTCCTTGACGACAGAGGGACTAGCGATTAGGTATCAAACGACCAAACGCAAAGTGGTTCTAAGGATACAAAAAGCTATATGGCTGGGGTGAACTTGTGGGTAGTGCTGTTACCGCCAGTATTGGGTGGCCTGATTGGCTATTTTACCAACGACATTGCCATCAAAATGCTGTTCCGTCCGTATGGAGCAAAGTATTTTTTAGGTAAGCGTCTGCCGTTTACACCAGGTCTTATTCCGAGCAATCAGCAAAGGTTGGCAAAGAAGGTGTCGGATGTGATCATGCGATCGCTGCTGACCCCTGAAGAATTACAGCGACTAGCTCGCCGTCTGCTACAGACCGAAAGAACTGAAAAGGCGATTTACTGGCTGCTACAGCTAGCGCTAGAGCAAGTTCAAGGCAATTCGCAAAACAAGACCGCCAAGATCGTTGGAAATATCTTGCAAGATATGATTGGCCAGTCTTTGCCCAGACTGCTGCGAGTTTGGTCTCGGCGCGACGATTTTTTAGAATCACAAATCAACCAGATTTTCGATCAAGTTCTGCTTGACTTCCAGCTAACGGAAGCACAAGCCGCCCAAGTTTCTGATTGGATGGTCAACGGCGTTCTACCACCCGATAGAGTTCGTCAGCTACTCGTAGACTTTCTAACTGACTACAACATTCAGGTCATCGATGAGACCCTTCGTGCGAAGACTAGCGGCACCTACTGGGTGGTTGCTAACATCTTTGGCGTACGCAATGCGCTAACGCGGCTACGGGCAATCTGTATAGAAGAACCTAATAAAAGCAACATCCGCATTGCCGAACTGATAGCTGCACTAGGTGTCAAAGTAAGACTACAAAGATGGCTACAGCAATTTTCTTTACAAGAGCTACCTGTAGCTACCGTTAGACAGCTAAGAGGCACCTTACGGCAAACGATTAAAACCTACTTGAAGGAGAACGGCGCCGACCTTTTGCAGTCGCTCAGTACATCAATCAACTGGGAGAATCTAGCGCTTCAATTGCTCAACCGACTGCAAGCTTCTGAAGTGATGACAAGTTCTTTGGGTTTAGTCAGTCAAGAGCTAGCGCTGATACTAGAGCGTTACTTAGAAAGAGATTTAGAGTCTATCGTAATGCAAATTATCCCAATCCTTAATATTGACCAGGTGATTATCGATAGAGTCAATGCCACCTCACCAAAGGAGCTAGAAGGTGCAATTCAAGGAATTGTGCGCAACGAACTGCAGGCGATTGTAAATCTAGGTGGCATTCTTGGATTTGTGATAGGCAGCTTTCAAGCAGGGTTTCTATTGCTGCAACGGTAGAAGGTACAACGGTAGAAGGTGCAAAGCAAAAGAGGCCCAAGCGGCGCAAGTATAGTAATGTGCGAATGCATACTCTAAGAGAAGGCAAAGGCAGTCTAACCAAAGTCATGGCTTAGCCAAAGCGACCAGATACGTAGTCGCGAGTGTATTCTTCCTTAGGATTACTGAAGATCGATTGAGTTTTGTCGTACTCAACCAGGTAGCCCATCTTACCGCCCTTATCGGTAGCAACTGCGTTGAAAAAGGCCGTCCGGTCAGAAACGCGAGAGGCTTGCTGCATATTGTGCGTCACAATCACAATTGTGTACCTTTCCTTCAGCTCGTGCATGAGTTCTTCAATCTTGATAGTAGAGATAGGATCGAGCGCTGAGCAAGGTTCGTCCATCAAAATGACTTCAGGTTCGATTGCGATCGCTCGCGCAATACACAGTCGTTGCTGCTGTCCGCCAGAGAGGCCCAAACCGCTTTCTTTGAGCTTGTCTTTTACCTCATCCCACAGTGCTGCGCCACGCAAAGAGCGCTCTACTAGCTCATCATAGTCGCCCTGATAGCCATTGATCTTAGCTCCAAAGGTAATGTTGTCGTAGATAGACTTTGGGAAGGGATTAGGCTTTTGGAACACCATGCCTACCCGGCGACGTAGCTCTACTGGATCGACTCGCTTGCCGCTGATTTCTTCACCATCAAATAAAATTCGGCCTTCCACCCGAGCAATAGGAATTAGGTCATTCATGCGGTTGAAACAGCGCAGGATAGTACTTTTTCCACAGCCAGAAGGTCCAATAAATGCAACAATCTCGTGCTCAGGAATATCAAGATAGACATCTTTGACCGCTAGATTGCTGCCATAGTAAACCGAGACCTTTTCAGCTCTAAGCGCAATTTTTTTGGACTCAGCAACCGCTGAAACTGAACTGGAAGGAGTGGGCGAAGCCATAATAAGAACCGGAGTGAGAGACAGTAGTGGAACAAGTAAAGCGTTGAAACCAAAGGGCATATAGGCAAAATAAGCCAGCTAAAGATACTACGAACTTGATTAAATCTTTTCCTGCTGAAAGCGGTTACGTAGGTAGATTGCAAGTCCATTCATTACCAGCAAGGCAGTCATCAGCACGATAATGCCAGAGGCTGCAATGTAGTGAAACTCGTCTTGAGGACGACTAATCCAGTTGTAGATCTGAATAGGCATCGCTGTAAATTGGCTGTTGAGACCCTCTGGCAAGAACGAAATAAAAACGGCCGCACCCACCGCAATCAGCGAGGCCGTTTCACCAATTGCCCGAGAGAGTGCCAAAATCATACCAGTGAGAATACCTGGCGCCGCCGCCGGTAGCACATGGCTTCGAACGACCTGCCAACGGGTTGCGCCGAGGGCATAGCCCGCGAGCCTGAGGCTTTCAGGGATGGCCCGCAAAGCTTCTCTGGTTGCCACGATAACAATAGGTAAGATCAGCAGAGATATTGTCAAGGAACCAGAAAGCACACTACGGCCTCCAGTAATAGGCTCCATAATTCTGACAAAAACAGCTAAACCCAACAGTCCGTAGATGATAGAGGGTACACCAGCTAGATTTCCAATGTTGATCTCTACAAAACGAGTAAACCAATTATCCCCAGCAAACTCTTCTAAATAGATACCAGCCCCTACACCGATTGGGAAAGCGAAGAGTGCCACTAGTCCCATTAGCCAGACAGTCCCTGCCAAAGCAGCAACGATACCTGCTCTTTCTGCTTTTCGAGAAGGAAAACTAGTCACGAAATTCCAATTAAGCGTACCCAAGCCGTCCATTAGAATAGTCAACAGTAACCAGGCCAAAATAACGACTGAGACAATCGTTGCGCCCCAGGCTGCGGCCTTGAATATTCGGTCTATGGTGTAACGCCTGTTGAGATTAACCGCAAAGCTACTTTTTTGGGCGCCTTGTGGTGCGTTTTGCTGGGGGCGAGAGGAGATATTTGTTTCCATTTCAACAACGTTAGCTCTGCATCTGTAGGGTTAATCTTGTTCTCTTGAGCGCTTTTTTCTGTTCTTTTCTCCGAAGTCCTCTAGGCTCCGCTATTTCATCGAGGGACGATCCTTAGTCATATTTTTCTCGGAAGCGGCGAACAAACCAGAAGCTGAAGATATTCAGCGCAAAGGTCATCAAGAACAAAGTCATACCGACAGCAAAGAGAGTTTTATAAGCGATTGTTCCATGGGGAGCATCACCTGCGGTAATCTGCACAATGAAAGCTGTCATTGTCATAACAGGGACGAAAGGATTAAATCCTAACGTGGGGTTCGCGCCAGCAGCAAGGGTTACAATCATGGTTTCACCTACCGCTCTTGATATCGCTAGGATCAAAGAAGAAACAATCCCCGAGACCGCCGCTGGCAGAATCACTGAAACTACGGTTTCTCGTTTCGTGGCACCAAGTGCATAGGCACCATCTTTGAGGCTACGAGGGACTGAGTAAAGCGCATCTTCACTGAGAGAGGCTACCAGCGGCGTGATCATAACGCCTAGTACTAAACCAGCGCTAAGCGCGTTAAAGCCCTGTAGGTTCGGCAAGAATGTTTGCAAGAACGGCGTCACAGTGAGAAGTGCGAAGTAGCCATACACAACGGTAGGAACGCCTGCTAAGATCTCTAGAATCGGCTTCAGGATCTTCCGTACCCCAGGGGTAGCATATTCACTTAGGCAAATAGCGGAAAGTAACCCCAGTGGCAGTGCTACTAGAACAGAAATCACCGCAATCATCACAGTCGCACTGATCAATACGAAGATGCCGAACTGCTTACTAGCAAACAGCGGCGTCCAGCGGGTTTCGGTTAGGAATCGAATGATTGAGATCTCTTGAAAGAAGGCAACTGTCTCAAAGATCAAGGTGGCCAGGATGCCAATAGTCGTGAAGATTGAGATGGCGGCGAATGCACCGAAGATAATTTTGACGATGGTCTGAACCATTCTGGCGCGATCGCGCTTTGGATTCCAGCTACCTGGCGCGATATCGCCCTTTACATTTGCCGTCATTGAAGAAACCTCGAAGCTGCGTTAACTACAATCGAAAGTGGATAGCCGAATAAAGCCATAGTCTATTCGACTATCCCTAATCAAATGAGAAAGTCTAGATAGGATCTTTACCCAACTTACCTTCTTCTACCCGTGACTTGGCTTGGGCCAAAGCGTCATCAGGCAGTGTAATGTAGCCAGCTTCTTGGACTAGCTCACCGTTCTCAGCATCTAGCTGATAGTCGACGAACGCCTTGACCTGAGGCTTGGTGTCATAAGCCTCTTTCTGCACGTAGAAGTACAAAGGCCGAGACATCGGATTGTAAGAACCGTCTGCAATTGTCTCACGAGAGGGTGCTACACACTCACCTGCTTCGTTTTCAATTTCTACAGACTTGAGCTGATCTTGGTTCTCTTCGTAGTACGCGTAGCCGAAGTAGCCTAAGCCGCCACTAGTAGATTCAACACCGGTCACAATCACGTTGTCATCTTCACTAGCTGTATAGTCGCCACGGCTAGCCCCTTCTTCACCACTGACTTCATCGGTAAAGTAGTCGAATGTACCTGAGTCTGTACCAGGGCCAAACAGCTCTAGCGGCTCGTCAGGAAACTCAGGATCGACCTGATTCCAGTTCTCGACAGAGCCCTCTGCATCAGGCGACCACATGGCATTTAGCTGCTCAACAGTTAAGCACTGCGCCCAATCATTCTCGGGATTTGTTACTAGCGTGATACCGTCATAAGCGATAGGTACTTCGATAAACTCGATGCCTGCTTCATCACAGAGTGCAACTTCTTCCTCCTTGATAGGACGAGAAGCATTTGAGATATCAGTTTCGCCTGCACAGAACTTTTTGAAGCCGCCACCCGACCCAGAGACGCCTACTGTCACCCTGGTATCTGGGTTAGCGATTTGGAATTCCTCTGCCATTGCCTCAGAGATAGGAAAGACAGTACTAGAACCGTCAATTTGAATTTCTCCAGAGACACCTGAGTCTGCATCAGCGGCGCTTACATCGGCAGCAGGATCTTCTGCGGTTCCGCCCCCGCAGGCAGCGAGGCTAGCACTCAACGCTAGAATGGAAAAAGAATAAGCGAGACGGGCTGGCCTCGCAGCGGATTTAATTTTCTGGGCAAAACGTTGCATGGAACCTATCACTCCTTTGATACTGATACCAGTTGACAAATGCTTAACGTGTTTATCTTTACGCGTTGGTACGCATTGGTTTTGTGTGCGCTGGTCTTGTGCGTATTAGCTATGTGACTAATATTCCGCAATTATCAAGCGGATACACAGTCGCATTTTGACTGAAAGCTACCGATAGAAAGTAAAGAGCAGGTTAAGGAACGGGTATCAGAAATTACATATTTGTCATTCACCTTAGTGCTCAAGAGCACACTTACCCAAATTGCTTATCCATACAGATTTCATACAGGTCTCAAAGGAGCTACTAAGAGAACAGAACTATGTACGCTGTGATTTATGACGGCAACTGCAATCTATGCGTGACCCTAGTACAGCTATTAGAAAAGTTGGATCGAGGTCAGCGGTTCAGCTACGTGCCTATGCAGGATGAAAAGACGCTAGCAAAGCTGGAGGTGACAGCGGCTGAGTGTGAAATGGGGATGATATTGATCGCACCGGCAACCGGAGAAGTCGCTGCCCAGCGTTGGCAAGGCAGTGATGCGGCTGAGGAGATTGGACGTTTGCTACCGATGGGAGATGTGTTTGTACGGGCCTACCGAGCGCTACCGGGGCTTAAATCAGGCGGCGATCGCACTTATGAGTTTGTCAGAGATAACCGCTATCAGCTCTTTGGCAAAAGGGCATCCACCTACACCTCGAACTATACAGCTTGCGCTGAAGGTGCCTGCGAGAAATATCTATCCGAGTAGAGTTCAGTGATACTGCTGTGGGATTTGATGTTCTATGCTTTGAGCCTTAGGAATATAGTGCTTGGATTAGTGCTTGGCTCTTAAGGGTTTAATCTAGAGAGCTTAATCTAGAGCTGCTAGCGGTGTGCATAAGGCTATGGCCCTGAGAAGATCACTTTTTCCAGGTCGCTGCGGCTAAGAGAATATTTAAAACTGCGCTGAATTGTTTTGCCGTCGCTACCTGCGTAATGGACCACAATGGAGTCTGTATCTAAAAGCAGCTCGGCAGTCCAGCCAGCGCTAGAGAAACGCCATTGGCTAATGTTATCGCTGTCGCGGTGGCATCCTTGGCTGGTGAGCCAGGTTTCGATATCGGGCAAGGGATGGTTATAGAGCGGGGCGGTAGCGGGAGGCATTGGGATAGTAAGGGAGAACGATGGATCTGAACGATAGATCTATAGCGCTTATAGCGCTGAGTCGCTTTGGGTTAAGCCAATGGTGCAGACTAGGATTAGGCAGCCAATGAACGTGATCCCCAAGATAAAAAGTGCAAAAAGCTCACCGGCTGATAGGGGGCGATCAGTAGAATCTAAGTAGGCGCTCGCCATTGGATCGTAAGACTTTGGAGAGGAACCACTAGGCGCATTAGCGCTCAGAGGGCGCATGACAGAAAGGCGGGAGTAGCCAATCTCATAGTCGTAACTGAGTCGCTTTTCAGGGCTGCTAAGGATAGCATAAGCTTCATTGAGTGCTTGAAACTTGCGCGTAGCAATTGCGCTTTCTAACTCAGTCGTATCTGGGTGGTAGAGCTTACTTAGATCGCGATAGGCACGGCGGATCTCTTGAACAGAGGCGTTCGGCCTTAGTCCTAAGAGGTCGTAGTGAGAATAAGGGGGCGAAGAAGTCGGATCTAGCATTGCTGTGAAACGGCTGAATTTTAGGCTTGGGCGAAGTAATAGGTAGAATCGTAATGGGTACGCAGAAGACGAATCTGGGCGATCGCAAACACTACTGGAATCACCCGGGCATAGTTGGTAGCCACTGCGCGCCAACCCAAGTCGGCAAGAAACCAAGTCCAAAGCGCAGGACCTAAGAAAGAGAGCAGTCCTCTAGTCGCACCGTAACGGGCTGAGGTCGCTATCATCCCACGAGTAGCAACATGAGCCGCTGCTCGCGATTGTACTTGAGCAGCGGCGCTCAGGCCCCCTTTGACTAAAGCCTGTTTAGCGACTTGGTAGCGAGCTAGGTGTAGCGCAAATTGGTTAGCAATTTGCTTTAGTAGCCAAGGGCGGACTAGAGCACTGACTGCTAAAGCGCCGCTGCCTTTTGCAAATAGAGCGAGCGGATTCTGCTTGAGTGTGTCTGGTAGCCGTTCAAATTCGGTGGTGTTTACGATGGCGCTACGGAGGTCTTTAGTGACTTTTTGCTGCTCTCTTGGCGGTAGCTGCTGCCAAGTTTTCTCTAATAGGATAAGGAAGACTTCCGATTCTAGCTCTGCAGTGGGCAGGTTTTCATAGCCACGCATTTTTAGATGGCGACACACCTGTAGCAGGGCTTGACGATAGCTGACTTGCTGGGTTCGATTTCGTAAAACAGTGAGTCCGTCAGCAGCTAGATAGCGAAAGCGGCGTTCGAGCAGAGCAATTTGATCTAGGCGATCATGCTTACTAATGTCTACTGGCTGCGGTGTATACAGATAATCTAACGGGTTGAACTTAGGCTGAAAGAGCAGTTGGGCGATGGCGTGTAGTTCCTTGTCAGTGGCGAGCTCTAATCCGCTTCTTAATTCATCCACTCGTTTTGCCTGCTGCGTCTCTAACATGCTTTTTACTTTAATAAGTATAAGAGGTTGGTTAATTATGTGGGATGTAGCCATTATCGGCGCAGGCTTGACAGGGCTAACCTGTGCGCGGCAGCTAAGAGCGGCTGGCCTAACAGTCTGCGTACTGGACAAATCACGAGGACTAGGCGGACGCATGGCGACGCGGCGAGTAGATGCCCAAGACTATGGGCGAGCCCACAGGCCAGTACGGGTGGATCATGGATTGCGATATTGGCAACCTTCAGCAACAATACAAACTCTAACAGACGAGCTGATAGCAGCAGATGTGTTGCGAGGGTGGAACGTCAGTGCTTATGAGCTGCATAAAGATGATGTGCTAGTGCCTATCGAAAGCCAACCGGTCTACGTGGTAAAAGCAGGAATGAGTGCAGTAGCCAAATATTTAGCGAATGGTCTAATCCCGGATGAAACCTTGCTGAGCAACCATCGTGCTATCGAACTTACGCCCGAGGGCAGTGGCTGGAGAATCACATGCGAAGAAGAAAGAGTCGTCTTAGCGCAGCGGTGTGCGATCGCGATTCCTGCTGCTCAGGCCGCTAATCTACTAGAAGCTCGCTCAGACGATACCAAAGAGAGTACTTCGCTATCTGATAGCTTGAATGAGCATGTCCTAGAGGCACTTAGAGCAGTCGAATACGACCCGTGCCTGACCGTTATCGCTGGTTATGGTGAGCAAGCTGAGATGGGTAAGCTTGACCCCAACGGCTGGATGGTCACTGATATTGCCGGCAGCTCAACCGACTGGACAGCGCTCGATAGCAGTAAAAGAGACAACCCTACAGAGACAGTCATCGTCATCCACAGCAAACCCGCCTTTGCAGAACGCTACATAGACACCAGCGATTTGCAGCCCGCTGCTTCCGTTTTACTACGCGCTAACGCCCGCAAATATTGCGCCTGGATAGCCCAACCTGAATGGTTTCAAATTCACCGATGGCGCTATTCCCAAGTTAGAAAAGCCTACCCAGAAACATTCGTAGCGCTTAGTCCGTCCTTAGTAGCTGGAGGTGATTGGTGTTCGTCGCCTGCGGCTGCTTCATCAGACGCTTCTAACTCACGCCACATCGAAGCCGCCTATCTATCGGGACTAGCCATGGCCGCAGCGCTTCAGAAGAAAGGTCTCCTATAATTTAGACAGATGGTTTAGATAAAGATCAAAACATAAAAACGCCAAGCAAAACGTCCATCCGATATACCTCACTGCTATGGCAGATGCCGCCGTTCAATTCACAGAGTTTCCCGAAGGGCCCTTACCCGATCACACACAGCTCCCTGAATCGGATGGAACGTTCGTGAAGAATTTTCAAGAGCATCTCCAAAGTATGCTGTTGACTAGTTCAATTCAGCCGTTGCTCGATCGGCGTCACCCGGATGGAAACTACGCTATCGGCCAAGACTGTGGCATCTACTGGCGACAAGCCGATCCACCTGAGAAGGGCGCAGAAGCACCCGGTTGGTTCTATGTACCCAATGTACCGCCGCTTTTAAATGGTCGGATTCGGCGCTCTTATGTGATGTGGCAAGAATATATCCCGCCGCTGATTGCGCTTGAGTTTGCTAGCGGCAGCGGCAGCGAAGAAAGAGATCGAACGCCCTTACTGAGAACAGAGGAGGACGAAGTTACTAAGCCGGGGAAATTCTGGGTATACGAGACGGTAATTCGCATCCCCTATTATGCTATCTACGAAATCAAAACGGCCAAACTAAAGGTCTATCACCTAGCCGATATGACCTACCAAAAGCTAGAGCCGAATGCTCGTGGTCGATATGAGATTAGCCCTTTGGGCGTGGAGCTAGGCGTATGGAGAGGTAGATACATCCTGCCAGATGAACAGTCGTGGCTGCGCTGGTGGGATCAGCACGGTCAGTTGATGCCTTCTAGTGAGGAGCGAGCGGAACAGGAAAGCTTGCGAGCGGAACAGGAAAGCTTGCGAGCAGATAGACTGGCTCAAAAGTTGAGAGAATTAGGCGTGGATCCAGATACGCTCTAGTAGACTATCCAAGACAAAGCTTAAGCTTTTGAGCGTGGTTTACCAGAAACTGATTTACTAAAAGCTGTGCTTTTGCGTTTGAAATAGGTGGCACTGCCATTTTGCTAGCTTTCATACAAGCTGAACTTCATGCGAACTGAACTTCATGCGAACCAATAGACCGGTGTGGGTGCGATCGCTACTCTCCTTAATTAAACGCACAGGAATCTTCTGCGTAGCGGTGCTTGTAGTCTTTTTAACAGGCCCATTGGGATCGCTACTTGTGCCGTCTACTGGTGGCGAGCCGACCACTCTAGACCATTTAGTAGGATCTAAGTCCTCATCACTTGATTCAGAAGTGCGAGGAGTTTGGGTCACCAATGTGGCTAGTAGCGTTTTCTTCATGCCCTGGGGAATTGCTAGCACTATCGAGCAGCTAGCAGATATGCGTTTCAATACGGTGTATCCAGTGGTATGGAATCGAGGCCAGACTATCTATCGCAGCGATCGCATGAAAGAGATTACCCAGCGTGATATCTCTCCACTCGTGGGTCTAATGCATCCTAGAGAAGACCCGTTAGCAGAAATGATCAGGCGAGGTCATCAAAAAGGACTGCGAGTCATTCCTTGGTTTGAATACGGCTTTATGGTGCCGTTACAGTCACGACTAGCCCAAGCGCATCCTGACTGGCTGACAGCCAGAGCAGATGGCAGCCAGCGACTCAGTGAAGATACTTTCGTAAATGGGCCAATTGAAGAAACACCAGAACTAGAAACTGCGTCAGAAAGCGCAATGGCTAGGTCAAAAAGACTGCATAGATTGCTAAAGAGCGGTGCGCCGAGCGAGCTAGGCTGGCTTAATCCGCTGCATCCAAATGTGCAGGCATTAATACTGGATCTCGTAGATGAGGTCACGACTTATTACGACGTAGACGGTATTCAATTTGACGATCACTTTAGTTTTCCAATTGAGTTTGGCTATGACGCGTTTACCGTGGCGCTGTATGAAGCGGAGCACGAGGGCCAATTACCGCCTTTAGACCCTGCTGACAAAGATTGGATTCACTGGCGAGCTGAAAAGCTCAGCGGCTTTGTGAACACTTTGCAAAAACGGGTAAAAGAAACTTGTTCGGACTGTGTGTTTTCGCTCTCGCCTAACCCAGCAAGCTATGCGTACCAGTATTATGCACAAGATTGGCAAACCTGGGCAGAGAAGGGCTGGCTAGATGAGCTAGTTGTACAGATCTATCGCAATGATCTAGATCAGTTTGCAGCGGAGCTAACCAAGGAGACGTTGCAGTCAATTCGCGATCGCATTCCGGTCAGCATTGGCATTCTTACGGGTACCTGGGGGAGCCCGATTGCTTTTGAGCAGATTAGCCAGCAAGTGATCAGCAGCCGAGATCATCACTTTTCGGGCGTGTCGTTTTTCTACTGGGATACGCTGTGGAGCTACTTCACACCAGAGCCACCCCAGCAGCGCCGCCAAAACTTTCGTGAGCTATTGCAAGAGGCAGACGCCGTATGACCTCTATGGGTAAGTGGGCGGTAGAAAAATGGTCGGCAGAGCGGCGATCGCTTGACAGGAGAGCGCTTAGACAAAGAGCAACACTTAAGGGCGATGAACTAACACTGTGGCTAAGCTGGACAGTATTAACCTGGCTTGCTTTTTTGAGTAGCTTGCTATTTGTAGAAGTGGGTGAACGGTTCGATCTTTCGATCGGTGAAGGGGTAGTTGGCGGTGGCCTAGTCGGACTGGCGCAGTGTTTGGTACTGCGGCCCTATATGCCTGGTGCCTATCGTTGGCTGATAGCGTGTTTAGTGAGTTGGGGCGCGCTCACGCTTTTTCAGGGGGGTGCGTTGGGATGGATGGCTCCAGCCACAATGAGTCTGCCACTGCGAGGTGAGTTTGGCCTTATGCAAGGTGCCTATGTGGGGCTGGGGCTAGGCGTAGGGCAGTGGCTAGCCATACGACGACAGGTAGCAGCGGCTTGGCGATGGGTGCCGATCAGTAGCGTCATTTGGGCAGTGGCGATCGCGATGGGCTGGGTAGTTGGGGGCGAATTAAGAGCAAGCAGCAACTTATTTATCGGCGAAGTGATTGGGTTAGCGGTGGCCTGGGGGGTAATCGCTGCGCTTTCTGGGATAGGAATAGTTGTGTTGCTGAGATGGAATCCTGCTAAAAAGACACTCGAAAAGGCGTCCATAAAGACACTAGGGATTGAAAAAGGAAAAAGTTACAAAGCCAGCCGAGCATTCGCATCAGCAACCGCGAAGGCATCCGGATCAAAATTGCCGTATTGATCAATCAGGTTCAAATAGTCTGGATCGTCAATATCTTCTAATCTAGCTAAAAGTTCGTCGTAGCCCCAGACACCGCCTGAACCTTCTGGTGGACAGGCTGACTTGCCATCGATACAGATAGGGAAGGAAGATACTTTTTGCGGTGCCGCCTCTAGCGTTTCTACCTCCGTTTCTAGCTCTATTCGATGTAGCCAGCCACTGCGTGGATCGTAGTTGTAGTACAGCATCTGACCAAGCGCTTCACTGGTAGCGAATACTTCCATTAGATACTCTGCTGAATCGAGCTTGTTTTCTTGGCCTAGCCCTAGGCGAAACTGATAGGGATGTAGGTTCTCCCACCCCATCGCCTGCTGAACAATTCTGTGTAGCTCGGCTAGCGTTGTTTTTGAAGCAACAATCACGCGCCGCCAAATTTCTGGCTCACTATCGGTCAAGGTAATTTTGAGCTGATAGGGCGGTGTCTGACTCACCGTTGCTTCTGCCATTCTAGAGCGTCCCACCATGTTCGCTTAGCCAGTCTTCACCTAGCTGAATTGTGATATCGGACTCTAGGTCGCCCGTACTTTCTACCCAAACTTCACCCACACCTAAAAACTGCTGAATCTCTCGCGCGCTAGCGACATCGCCGCGCTGGGCGAGGATTTTGGTTTTGCTGAGCGGCTGGCGCAGTGAGCGTGAGATCGCCACGTTCATATAGCCAGTATCGTACAGGTTATTGGCTAGCGACTGCACTGCCACATCGTCATAGGTACTATCTTGAATGGCGATTCGTAAATAAGACGGATCGATCCGCTCTGAAACGGCAAAGGCGTTAGAAAGGCCAAAGTACTGCTCGGCTAAAGCATCAATCTCTGAGTAGTTTGGAATCCAATAGCTAAGGTCGTAGTCGTCGTAGCTGCTGAAGCTACCAGGAAGCATTAGCATCTGGACGTTAGAGCGATCGGTTTGGGCTCCATAGCCAACTAGAGCGGCTAGCTCTTCGACGGAAAGGTTGGTGTCTACGTTGGATTGGATGACGGAGAGAATTTTGGGCAACCGCGCAATCGTTGTGGGGTTTAGGGCTTGTTGGGCGAGCGCTCGCATGAATATTTGCTGTCTTTGTACCCGGCCAATATCGCCGTTGTTGTCATAGCGAAACCGCAGGAACTGCAATGCCTGGTTCCCGTTGAGTCGCTGCTGGCCTGCCTTCAGATTGATATATAGATGCTGAGCGTCATCTTGATATTTCATATCCTTAGGAACATTGACCACTACGCCACCGATAGCATCAATCAGTTTTTCAACGCCTTGCACATTAATTCGCACATAGCGATCAATGCTGACGCCACCGAGCAGTTCGCTAACAGACTGGGCACTGAGCGCTGGCCCCCCCTGAAGATTCGCCTCATTAATTTTGGTTACCACACCGCCCACATTAGTACGAGTATCGCGTGGGACCGACAGCACCGATACGCTCTCATTGCTAGGATCAAATCGCAAGAGCAGCATCGTATCCGATAGACCCTCTAGAGAATTGACTAAAGCATCATAGCCATCTTCATAGATAGCGTCATAGTCGTTGAGATCAGAGCTAGTGACTTTGGTCCCTAGCAGCAATATATTGACTGGGCGGCTCAGGCGCGGCAGTCGCAACTTGTTTCCCCCTGCGATGGGACCTTCGCTAGTGAAGATCGCTGCTTCCTCGGGTGAAAGGGCGCTTTGCTGTAGAGGTGTGGTTTCAAGAGAGATTGCTAGCAGCGCGCCCGCCACCATAGACAGACTCGTTACCCCCCCGAGTAGGATACTAACGCCCAGCCAATGGGGCAATCGAAATGGCTTTTTGGGCTTTTTGGGTTGGTGTGGGTCCGAGTGGTTTGACGATTTCTTCTTGGGCACAAAGTTCATAGGCGACAAGATGACCCTCACTTAAGAGATGTTTGGCGTGATTGGGGGCAATGGCTTTGGCATGGTGAGAAAGGGTAGGCAGCTCCACTAGAGGCGGCTGCACTAGGCATAGAGTAGCCGAAATCTGACAATCTATGGAGTTTAGAGGAATTTGGACTCTAAAATATGAGAATGCTAAGGGAGTCGGCGACTAAGCTGACTGATCCCAGGAAGCCGAAGCGATTGATCTTTAGCGACACGAATCATCAAAGCGAGGCTGAGTAGAAAATAGCTGGAGCCGACAAAGCTACTCATCAGCAGTAGGCGAAGGTGGTTGGTTTGACTGGTCTGACTATGAGCGCCGATACCAAGACAGGCGATCGCGCCAACACAGCCTAGCCCAAGTATCACCGATAGCCGACTGACCGACTTAACCGATGCCGCTGCAAACGCTTTTTCGGTCGCTTTTTCGGTTGCCCCCTCTAGTTCTTCAACAGCTAAAGTTGATTTTCCGTAAAGCGACCAGAGTGAGAGCACTACACCAAAAATAGGTATTAAATGAAGGTACAGCCGTAGCTTTTGAAGCTGTGATCTTTGAGGAGGGAGCATAAGGCGCATTGAAAACAACGGCGATCCTTCTTCTCATGATGACATCGACATATCAAGGACTATCGTCATGACAGTGGATAGGCTTATGAAGCCCAAAACGCAGGAGAAGTGATAGAGCTACTAAGAAGTAAAGCCAAATGCTAAGCAATCTGCTGAATATATCCAGCAGATTGCTATAGCGAGTTGATTGTAGTGTGCTGCTAGCAATCGCAATTTGGCTAGGCTATAGTCGTCTTTTTTACTTTTTGATTACGTCCTTTCTTCCAAGTTTTTACCCGTTGCGCAACCCTACTGAGAATGCCGAAAGATCTTAATTGATGTAGTGTTAGAAGCCATCGCCATTAAGATCTTGACTAAAGGCTGATTCGAATTGAGCAATGCCCTGGCTGCCATAGCCTGTGGCACTGATGAACCTTCCTTGACCGTCTAAGTTCCAAACACCAAACCGACCATCGTTCCTTCTCCAAGCGACCTGATAGCCGCCACCGGTCCGCGCTTCAGCACCGATTGCTTGCCAGCCGTTAAATGCACCAATCTGGTTGCCTTGGAGAATAACATCCAAAGGGTTTAGATCGGCTGCTTGCAATTGGTAGGCGCCGTTGCTAGCAATTACTAGGGATAGATTGCCATTATCTTCGATGACCCTAGCAGCAGGCGCCAGCAAGTCATCCCCGTCAAAGTCTTGTCCAAAGGCTGATTCGAATCGAGTAATGCCCTGGCTGTCATAGCCTCTGGCGCTAATGAACCTTCCTCGACCGTCTAAGTTCCAAATACCAAACCGACCATTGTCCCTTCTCCAGGCGACCTGATAACCGCCACCGGTCTGGGCTTCTGCGCCGATGGCCTGCCAACCGTTAAATGCACCAATTTGTCCACCTTGAAGGATGACATCCAAAGGGTTTAGATCTGCTGCCTGCAATTGGTAGGCGCCTCTGTTAGTAACTACTAGGGATAGATTGCCAGCAGCTTCGATGGCGGTGGCAGCAGGTGCCAGCGATCCATCTCCGTTAAAGTTTTGCCCAAAGGCTGATTCGAGTTGAGTGATGCTCTGACTGTTGTAGGCTCTGGCGCTGACAAACCTTCCTCGACCGTCTAAGTTCCAAATGCTGTACTGACTACCGTTCCTTCTCCAGGCGAGCTGGTAGCCGCCACCGGTCAAGGCTTCTGCGCCGATTGCTTGCCAGCCGTTAAATGGACCAGTCCGTCTACCTTGGAAAGTGACATTCACAGGATTTCGGCCTGCTGTTTGCACTCGATAGGCGCCGTCGAGGAAGGTTCTGAGTAAGGATGAATCGCCGGCTGCTTCGATGACGGTAGGAAGAGTATTAATGGTGCGATCGCTAAATTGAATTCTTTCGATTCCAGAGAGAACATCCGTCCCATCACCATTGCCACTGATATTTTCAACAATGATTCTCCCGCTGTTTTGGCTAAGTTCATACTCAATAAATGCACCGGAGAAAACGGCAACATCTTCAGCGCCGGCTCCGCCAGTCAACGTATCGTCGCCAGACCCACCAATCAAACGGTCGTTGCCATTTTCGCCAAAGAGACGGTCCTCTCCACTGTCTCCGGTCAATGTATCGTTGCCCAAGCCACCGAACAGGTCATCATCGAACCTCGTACCTACTTTCTCGTTGCCGGCAATACTGCTGTCGAAGATAAAGTCGTTAGCGCTCAGCTGCTCTACGCTGAGACCTTCAATCTCAGTTGTAGAGACCCAACCTGTTAGCAGTGTCGTAATTACGGCATTGCCTTCCGCGTTGCTTGAGAGCAGAGGGAGTATAGTCTCGAACTCGCTGATTCCCAAAGTTCGCAGGTCTATCCCATCCTCACCTTTAACGAAGTCTGTAACGGTGTTGTTAGAGTTACCAGAAGTCTGTTCTATGACAAAGTCGTCAGCGCCGGCTCCGCCAGTCAACGTATCGTCGCCAGACCCACCAATCAAACGGTCGTTGCCATTTTCGCCAAAGAGACGGTCCTCTCCAGTGTCTCCGGTCAATGTATCGTTGCCCAAGCCACCGAACAGGTCATCATCGAACCTCGTACCTACTTTCTCGTCACCAGTAGTACTACTATCGAAGATAAAGTCGTTAGCGCTCAGCTGCTCTACGCTGAGACCTTCAATCTCAGTTGTAGAGACCCAACCTGTTAGCAGTGTCGTAATTACGGCATTGCCTTCCGCGTTGTTTGAGAGCAGAGGGAGTATAGTCTCGAACTCGCTGATTCCCAAAGTTCGCAGGTCTATCCCATCCTCACCTTTAACGAAGTCTGTAACGGTGTTGTTAGAGTTACCAGAAGTCTGTTCTATGACAAAGTCGTCAGCGCCGGCTCCGCCAGTCAACGTATCGTCGCCAGCACCGCCGCGTAGCTGGTCATTGCCACCAGCAGCCTCTATAGAGTCATTTCCCTCAAGGCCGTTGATAATATCATCTTCATTAGTGCCTTGAAGAATATCTGCGAAACGTGTGCCGTCGATTATAGCCATAACACTTTCCTTACTTGAGTTTCACGTTAAAGATTGAACAGATTGATAGTTACTCAATCGTTGATACAAGCAACGTTGAGTAGCAGAGCGAAAGATTTGCAGCCTGAGAAATTGCCTTAGGTGCCTTAGGCTAACCAACAGCGCTCAGTACTGTGTAGCTCTTGCCTGACACAACTCAGCATACGTAATGAATATGAGTGAAAGATATCGCACGCCAAATCTCTTTCATTCATGGTCATTCATAAGATCTTCTAAGATCTTCGGAGTCGCTTATAAAAGGGAAATCAATAGAATTATCTTTTTCTTAAAGATTCACAAACAGAAATCTGTACGCTGGATACTTTCATATCCCTATGTCATGAAAACATGGGATATTCACTTAGAAAGCGATTACAGATAGACAACATAAACAGAAAGCTAGCAAACCGAAAATGTTCAAACAACGTGTTTAGAAATTGTGCTTATGCCATTGATGCGACATGAACAAAAAAACTTAATGCATACCCAATCGGAATATTATCACCGCATCATTACGGAAATTCTGGTGTGTACATAAATCTACATACCCTAGATGGAAGAGAGAAAAACGAATATAGAATTCCTGTATTAACTTGCCTAGAACATTCTTGCGGGATCGCTGTTTGCCTTTAATACCAGCCTTTAGTCTTCTTTCAAAAGGTCTTTCATATGTCAGCAATAAAATTCTTATGCATCCAATTAGTGCAGATCTATCGTACTTATATATTTGTCTAAGATTGAAGGTTGAAGAAACTGACACTATGTCTCTTGACTTCGCCTCTAATCAGTTCACGCACGCAACTTCAGAAATAGGCGTGCCGTAGCTATAGCTATGCTTAACCGCCTTGGGGCTGCTTAAAATACGTATTCAAAAAATCAAAGTAGTGGCTGCGAAGACTCAATGGCAGCGGGAGAGCGATCGCGTCGTCCTATCTGTTCACAATACTTAGCTGCTGTCACAAAGAAAACTTCTGAAACTAGCTTGCAAGTTTCTTCGAGAATGAATATCCAGCTCAGCAAGCTATCGGACTGGGTAGCCGAAAGAAAAGTTAGAAGAATATCATCGCGGTTGGTAAGGGTATCTATGCCAATCATGCAAAACAACAACACAAAGCCACCCAACACATAAGGAAAAACAAAGCGGTATCTTTTTAGCTCTTGACGGTAGATGACTAGCAGCGCAATCGCAGCCACGCCATAGAGCCCAACAATGAGATCATCGATGCGATCGCTCAAACCCGTTTCTTGCAAGTTAAAAACGATGTGAATCAGCTTATCTATCCCTTCATGGATAGTGGCTAGTTCGTCGAGAGCTAAAAAAGCAAAGCCAGCGCTGATAATGCCCCAGATGGCAGCGGGCGATCGCCAAGGGCGGCGAAAGCCTACAGACCCAATCTTGAACACTCGACGGGCATAGAAAGCAACAACAAATAGTTGAATTCCTGAAAAGATATTAATGAAGCCACCATCTTTGAACTGCTGTTTAATCTGTTGAAACGGAAAACTGATAAGGATAACCAGTGAGATTACCAGCATATTAAGCGCAAGCACTCTGTAGAACAAAGATCTCGTAGCCATTTATTGATATGTGGTTTATAAAAGAGCCCGTCCTAGCAACTAACAAAGCATTAGCTAATACGGTGGTTTGTAGTAGCGTTTTGTACTGACTATAGATCACCTATATCCTGTATTCTATAATACCTCCCATATGCAAAGAATAGCCCTTGCAGACCGTCCATCTACAAGGGCTGTTGCTATGAAACCGAGCTGTTTAAGGCCGCCTGTACGTTGAGATACGCTACTTGAATCTCGGACTAAACTTTGGCCAACACCTGTTTCAGCGCTGATAAAAACGTATCTACGTTCTCTTTTTTAGCGTTGTAGCCCATCAGACCTACTCGCCAAACTTGACCGGCTAAGTCCCCTAACCCACCGCCTAGCTCTAGGTTGTGATCCTCAATAAGTTTGGCGGTGACGGCTTTGGCATTCACACCTTCGGGTACGCGTACGGTTGTCAGCGTCGGCAGTCGATACTCGCGCGCTACATGGCAGCTCAGTCCCATATCTTCTAGGCCATCCCACAGATACTCGGCAGTTTCCTGATGGCGTGACCACCGTGCGGCTAAGCCTTCTTCGGCCAAAAGGCGCAGGGCTTCGCGGATGGCATAGGTCATGTTGACAGGGGCAGTGTGGTGGTAGGTGCGGCCCTCACCCCAGTATTTGCTAAGTAAAGACATATCGAGATACCAGTTGGCGACTTTGCTCTGGCGTTGGTTGAGCTTATCTAGGGCGCGATCGCTCATCGTGAAGGGCGAACTTCCAGGTGGGCAGCTCAGTCCTTTTTGGCTACAGCTATAGGCAAGATCTACGCCCCACTTGTCGAGGAATATGGGCACACCGCCTAGGCTAGTGACCGTATCAAGCAGTAGCAGACAGTCAAACTCACGGCAAAGATCGCCTACACCTTCTATTGGCTGACATGCCCCTGTAGAAGTTTCAGCATGAACCAAGGCCAACACCCGAGGGCGATGTGTTTCCATCGCGCTACGTAATTCAGCTAGGGTAAAAACTTCTCCCCAAGGGCGACTAATCGTACTGATATTGGCACCATAGCGACCTGCCATATCTACCAGGCGGTGACCAAAGTAGCCATTGAGCCCAATCAAGATTTTGTCGCCAGGTTCGATAGCGTTAGCAATCGTGGCTTCCATCGCAGCTGAACCCGTTCCACTAACGGGTAAAGTCATGCGGTTGTCGGTTTGCCAGGCGTAGCGCAGCAGCGCTTGCACCTCGTCCATCAGGTCAAGGTAGGCAGGATCGAGATGGCCAATGGGCTGACGATCCATTGCTTTTAGAACGGCAGGATCGGCGTTAGAGGGGCCTGGGCCTAATAATAGGCGAGAGGGAATGTCCAGCTTACAAAGCGTACTGAGATGAGTGTTGTCAACAGCCGGTGTTTTGAGAGAGAGGGTGGTAGTCATTGAAGGAAGTGCCGTCTAGCAGCAGATGAGATAGCAATAGGTGGAATAGATAGGCCAAAAAATACAGATCTGTAACCTAGACTACCGTGTTGGTGACGCATCAGCGATATGTCAGCGTTCCTTTAACGGCGGTGCTGATGTCAAAAAATTGATTGCGGGAAAGCTTTGGGTAAGGTAGCTTAGCGTCATCGAATATCGGGGTTGGATCAAAAAGCCTATGGTTACGCTTGAAGCGTTGCAAGATGGCATTTATCGGGGTGCGGTTCAACAGTATGTATGTAGCCAAGCAGTCAATCTCTATCAATCACCGACTTGCCAGGGACTAGTCACCCAGGTGGATGTAGGTGATCATCTACGCATTCTCGAAGTATCGAAAGACCACCGAGTCTTCAGGGTGTGTAGCTGTAAGGATGACTATCCAGGATGGATAGCAGCTGAGCATTTGCATCATCTGACACCAGCTACTCAGCCTTACCGGGCGCCGGTGCTCAGTACGGATGAAATTCGCGGACAAGTTGGGAAGGCGATCGCCTTTGCAAAAGCAGCCATGGCCACACCCAACGAGTATTTGTGGGGTGGCACTACAGCCCCTAACTATGACTGCTCTGGCCTAGTGCAGTCCGCTTTTGCGTTTGCAGGCATTCAGCTTCCGCGCGATTCTTTTCAGCAAGAAGACTTTACCGAACGAGTGACCAGAGAAGAGCTACAGCCAGGAGACCTAGTATTTTTCGGCACGCCAGTGCGGACTACACATGTTGGGCTTTACCTAGGAGAGGGCCGCTACATCCACAGTTCTGGTAAGGACAAAGGCAGGAACGGCATTGGGATTGATTCGCTCATTGAGCTTAGCGATCCGGTCAGTCGGGGCTATTACGATCTGCTGCGCTGCTATGGCAGAGTAACGAGGAGCTATCAGCCAAGTGGAAGACGCGAACGAGAGCGCATTAAAAAGAGCATTAAGATGAAGCACAACTGATGCGGGGCGAGGTGAAGTAGCTCTTAAATAAGGCATAGCCGCTCTACCCTATGGGATAAGGCAAAGCTCTACGATTTTTTATGCTACTAGTTTAAGAAACTATAATCGCTCCTACAATTTCTCTGCCTTTAGCCTGCATTTCTGGTAAAACTACAGCCATGCTAAGTAATACCAGCCAAGCAATACTAGCTACTTCGCTATCTGTTGAAATCTGTGACTTGAATCTACGTGACAGTCTTTTCGGAATTTTTATGAAATTTCCCTTAGAATTACTGTCAAACCAGCATACTTAGTCGCCCGATTTCATCCCTAGAAAACCAGGAAATAACGAAGGAATATAGATACAGGAGATTTCCCCTGGCCGATAACAATAGGTTCTATAGTGCCCGACTCAAAAGTAGAAGTGTCTCAGGTAGATAATGTAATGACAAACGATGCTCAAGCCGTTGACTTGTCAACTTCGGAGAATAACTCACACTTTGAATCGCTAAGTTCAAAGCGTGAACAGGAGCTGCTGACGCTGATTCACAATCTAAATGAATGCAACGATGTGCTGTTATCGAAAGCCTCTAAATTAGAAACAGCGCTAAAGGCGTCACAGCAGTCTGTTCACTCTATGGTAGAAGGTGAAACCGTATCTCAAGAAAAGTTGGCAGAACAGCTATCAGATCAGCCGGTCGACGCTGAGCAAACTGAGCCAACCGGGCCCGCCCCGACTATGCAACAGCAAGTAGCTAGGCTAGCTAGGCAGCTAGCAACTGAAAGGGAAACTCTACAGCGTCAGCAGCTAATTCAAGAAACGATTCAAGCCGAACTTGATGACGCACACGCAAGAATCCACCAGCTAGAGCGTGAATGTGCTTTGGTGACGCAGCAGCATGCAGATGAAGCTCAAGCTAGAATTAAATCCGATACCATCAACCGGGATCTGCGATCGCGCCTCCAACGTCAGCAGCGCTACACCCTTCAGTTCAAAGCGGCTCTCGAAAAGTCATTGAGCGTCAAAGCTTCTCCTACTGTGACTGCCTCAACGGCCTCACCCCCCTGGTTCGACGAACCAAATGAAAGTTCGTCAGTTTCCATGCCAAGAGCAGAGCGTATAGTCCCTTGGACTGCGGTTGGCAGGGCCTCGTTTACCGATATTGATCCCCATTTAGAAAGTCTTATTCGAGGCCAAAAGGGTGAGAGCCCTATAGATTCTAATGCTTTAGAAGCTAGCTGTTCAGAGATTAGTAGCCTAAACACTTGCTTAGAGACAGAACTAGAACGGTCCTCTTCAGCAACGATCACCAAAGATATTAAAGACTCAGTCGCTGATGCGAAAGCAGATCAAACGTCGTGGCAAGGCATTGAGCGGGTGATGGAAGTCTCAGCCAATAGTATTGATGATGAGCCTACTATTGAAGCCCATAACATACCGGCTATTAAGGCAGAAGCTATCAGAAACGCAGAAAGTGTACAAAGTGTAGATGCCGAACCGCCTTTAGACTGGCAGACTGAGGCCCTACCTATCGACCCCACCGTATCGCCGGCTAAAGTACAAAGTACGCTTGCCAATGATAATTTGTCTGCGTCTGAGCTTGATAGCGAGCAAGCTCAAACTAACCAAGAAGTCCAACAGGATCAGTCCAAACACACTCACACAAGGATACAAAGTACAGACGATGTCTGCCTGATAGATCGTGAAAGCACCACTATCTCACCCTTACTGAATCCTCTTCGCCCTCAACGCAAGATTGACTCTCTAGCAGCCGTACAGCTACCTACCTTCGAGAAGACAGAAGATCACCCGCTCCAAGATCACTAGCTCCAACCATTGAGCTATCATCCACGCATAAGATCTCATCCGGGCATAAGATCTATTGTCCCCATACCTCCACTTCCATAACCCCACCCGGCTTACTGGGGCGAATCGCTATTACCCATTGCCATCTGAACAACCGTAGGTTGCCCCGAATCGTCGTGATACCTGTTTGCCCACTGACTAATCATGCTATCTAGCTCATTAAAAGCAGCTTCACGATCGGACAAAGGAATATTGAGCTCTTCTAGGATTCGTCGAGTGCCAGATCGAGAATCAGCCCATTCTCTCATCAGGCGAAAGTAGCGAGCGGTATCTTCCATCATGGTATAGGTACGCTCTTCTTCACTAGCGGGAGAATAGGATGTCCGTGTAAGTGCATAGAAGGGCATTCCACCGGTCGGGGAATCAATTCTAGCAACGGTCCCTGCATAGATCAGTCTACGCCTGATATGTTCAGCCAGGGCATCGCTAAGTGCCATTCTACGTGCTTCAGGAAGATGCTCTTGCGATCTAGCGTGTAAGAATTCAACGAGTTCCATAAACTGAAAGCCGTTGAGCAATTTGGCATTGGGAATAGTATCGAGCAGGTTAGCGGCTTCTAACTTCGCTTCTATCTGACGCTTTTCATCTAGAGTAAAACTGTTGCTTGGAACGCGATACTCCCCTGGCTTCCAAGGATACTGTTGTAGCCATACGTGAGGCAATTGGATGAGATATCTGGGCTCTTGAGAGCCTAACATTTTTAAGAGTTTGCCTTCGGTGAGCGCAGCGGTCATTTCCTCAACAATCACCTTGACCCTTTTAGGTTCAATATGATGAAGGTGACCAGTCATACGTAGATTGTTGCCCTGCTCAAGATAGGTCGTGTAAATGGCACATTTGGCTGCAGTGGCAGCGGCATCTAGAAATGCACCATGCCGATGTCCGCCTGTACACATCGCACTAAAGGCCAAGTGCATCATGATCTCGTCAATGGCACTGGGTTCTAGCTGCTTTACAAGATTAGTATTATTGGTCATTGAGAACTCAATCAGGCGTAGACGCCTAATCTACTAAAATTCACGGAAGAAAATTCACAGAAGATTAGAGGGATAAACCCTCTGGCACAAGGTCTGTTTCTAGTTCTACAGGGGTTGCCTGGTGTATTCTAAAGACTCTCAAGATGGCCGAGTATCTTTTATGCAGTCAGTATGCGGTCACATCTTACAACGTATCTACCGTTTGCTATTTGATAAGCGCATTACACATATGCGAACTATTCACTACCTTAGCTGAAAATAAGCCTTTTGCTGTGTATCTCCATACAGTGCCTGTCCGGATAAGTGCATTCTTTGGAGTAAGTGCATTCTTTGGAACTGTATAGATAAACGCGTTCCCTGAATTATGCTCATTTGTATAGGCTAAGTGTAGTCCACTCAAACTAAATGCGAATAGGGACAATTCGGCCGCTGCCTCGATGAGTAATTGTAAACCCTATGCCGCTTTCTTCTGGCGAACCTGCCGTTGGTTGATTGTGATCGCGCCTGGGACTTTCTAGCGTATTCAATGCTCCGGTTGGAATTCCAGCTGCTGATAGGATGGAGAACGCGTAACACAGCAGCGCCCCGGTTAGGTAAGCGATAGCAAACCTGCTAGATGAGTAGTAATAGGTATTTAGCATAATACTCAGGAGATTCTAATCCAAGACTATACCCACTACTACATCAAATTTGTGCGAAGTCAGGGTTCTAAATATGAAGAGTTGAACTAGTCTATTGCTGAAATAGCTGCTCACAAAGCAACCATTTCCCAGCAGCGTTCCATGTGCCCTGGATCTCTACGGATTGATTGTCTGAAATCCTTCGAAAACCCTCTTCAATATCTGGTTTAACCGTTACCAGTGTCAATGTATGAGGCAAGTCAGTAGCCGCGCTTTGATGCAGTTCGTAGCAATCATTTTCACGTTTCTTAAATTTTCCAGCAACCACTTTTGTTTGATTAGACAGGGTCTGATTAGACAAGGTTTGATTAGACAGGGACTGATTCTGTACTTTTACTGAGATAGTAGTTTCTTTGAAGGAATGATTTCCGCTTCTAGGATAGATATCCGGTCTAGCAAGATAGTACTTTTGTAGAGATCGCCACTGTGAATTGGACTGCAACAGATTGAATAGAGGAATAACAGCAGCCGGAATAGTAGGCTCGTCGATCAAAGCTATTTGCAGCGATCGCACCTCAAGTGTCCTTGGACTACATTTATTTTCAACACACATCGCTGCTGCCATGCCTGCTGCCTGGCCAATGCCTAAGACGACTGGCTGTAATCGGGTGGCACCATTCGCAATGTGTGAAACCGAAATATTCTTTTCACAGACCAGCAGTCCGTCCGTTGTTTGTGGAACGAGCGCCCCATAGGGAATGGCAAAAGGAGTTCCGGTCCAGCGTCCTCCCCAATGAATGGCTTTAGGCGCTAAGGGCATTTCAAAGCCGGGATAGTGGTGATCGTTTGGATAGTTGCCAATAGCAATAGAGCAAACTTCACCTTGCTGATTTCTTGGCAGCGCTGCTGCTTGAGTATGAGGCAAAGGTAAGATATTGCGCTCACTTACGGTTGCTATTCCCTTGAGTCGGCGACTTTCTCGGTAGTAAGGCATCAGAGCAAAACCGCCGCCAGGAGACGCTTTGGTAGGTGGGAAAAGATTGGTAGCAAGTCCGTAGCGACCGCCTAGCTGACGTTGGATGTAGTAAGCAAAAGCCTGAGTATGGCGCAGAGCTTCTTGTCCATACTGTTCTCTAGCTGTCTCAGATTCGACTAGTCGATGTAGCCCTACGCCGTAATCGTTGCCTTGATGCGGCCAATTAATCATAAATAGATTGTCTGGCAATCGCCCGTAGTCCAGGCATACCTGCCCTGCAGACACTTGATCGTCGCCATAGTTTGACCAGGCGCCTGCAAATAGATTTGATAGGTCACTCTCTTGTAGTAGACTTCCTTCTGTTTGAATGGTGGCGGGCCGCTCGATCTTTGGAGCGTTGGCATTCCCGTAATCTTGCATAATCGCAACCCAGGTTGGCGACTGTACGGGATAGCGCTGCGTGATCTCATAGAGCGGATCGCTTGGATCGTTCAAAGAAACCGGCGCACTTGGTTCGTCCCAAATACTGCGAGTTTCCCATCCCCATCGGTAGGGCACCTCACCGAGCGCTAGCACATCGCCTAGCTCCGTGCCGTCGAGTGTGATGGTTGCATTTACGGCGATTTGATCGAATCTGACACCGGTAATGTGATCGCCCTCTCGCAAAACCTCTCTAGCTCGTTGCCCAGAGATCCACTTTAAATTAGGCAAAGCCGCCACCCAATCGGCAAAGATCTGCGCGGCTATGGCCGGATGATAGGTAAAAAAACTGACCCAGCCGTTATCTAATCCATCAGGATGCCGTCGACGCAACTCCTGCAAGAACGCTCCCCAAATCCCAGTTTGAAAGGCTTCTAGCTCGTTGCCATCTGGGGCACAAACTCCTGCTGAGCTGAGCATGCCGCCTAGCCAGGGTAGCTCCGAAACAAGCACAATGCTCTGGCCACTCTGTTGACCGCGTCTAGCTGCTTGGATTGCTGCGGCTGTGCCACCTGTGCCGCCACCGACAACCAGAACATCTGCGCTAATCGTATCCATTTTTACGTACTGAAAGCCTACAGATTGAAAGCTTACAGATAAGGTGTCACATCTTCACCGACTTCATCGGCTAAGTAGGTCAGCGCTCTGAATCTTAAACCCACTAGCTGCTCGTAAAGCGGGTTGATTTTACACATGGGCGGAATGTGGATGACTTTATCGCCAAAGAGCTTGACGTTTCGCTCGAAGGGACACTGAGAGGGTACAAGCTTACAAACAAACTTCGCCAAGCGAGGATCGTCTACATTCAGCTCATCTAGCCACTCGCGAACGGGATTGAGAGGATTTGTGCTAGTAATCTCTTTGAGGGCACTGGCAGCTTTACTCGTGATCTTCCCTTTTGACTCATCGGTCGTTGGCTGATCAGCAGTCGTAGCACTCAGCTTTTCCAAGCTGGACTGCAATGAGGTAAGGATGTCGGTATCTAAATCGAGGGCCTTGGCAAACGCGACAATCTGGTCGTTCTCTGCTTCGGAGTAAACCCCATCAGAAAGAGAGACCATCACGGCCATCCGTAAAAAGTTCTGGGCAGCAGCACTATCTAAATCAAGTGCTTCGGCAAGTGCCTTAGGTTCAATTGGCTCTAGGCTCTCAAAGTTGACATCAGGTGCAAATTCAGAGGTCACCATCGTATGAATGACACTCTTTTCTTCTTCGTCAAAATGACCATCGGCCCAGGCAATGGTAAGTAGTCCGCGCAGCCATACCTGAATTTGAGACTGCGTATAAGGCGAGTTTTGAATGGCTGAGGTCATGGGTTTCTCTTAGGTGATATGAAGAGGTGATATGAAGCAACCTACGGTTCAAATTATCCAGATTTAAGGTATCTAATCTAGTCGATTAATTCAATTTATCTTTCAGCAGATTCTCGCCATTGCGATCCAGTTTTACCCGTAACTACCCAAAGCAGCGAGCGGGCTCCGTCTCGAACGTCTCGAACGATAGTTTCTGGGCGGTGGGGCGATCGCTCAGTAGGAATTTCGACGGGCTTAAAGGCGATGCCTCGACTACCCAAGACAATCTGCGCGATAATACTAGCCCTACGCATATGATAGTCAGAGGTAATGAGATAGACTTCGCGGATGTTTTGAGCGTCTAGCTCGTCTACAAGGGTGGTGAAATTGGTAACGGTATCAACGGCCTCGTAGTCTAGAGACCATTGCTCCGAAGGAATTTGGGCTTCGTCAAAAATCCATTGAGCATATTCGGGATTGCTGCCAGATGAAATCCAGATCTCTACGGTAGGGTGAGTTTTGGCAAACTGAGCAGCGAAGCGTTCGCGTTCTGGAGCCCCTCCTAGTACAAGGGCGACAGGCGGTGTGAGAAACTGCTGCTGGTAGCGAGTGTAGGCTGAGGTCAAAGCGATCACACCTGCGCTGATCACACTTATCCATATCAATACCGACAGCCGATCTAGAAACCTGCCAGCTCTTTGGTTATCAGTACTTTGAGCAACGGACCGCTCACTAGATTGACTACCTATCAGATTGGTAAGCTGAGCTTTCCGTTTACCTCTTTCTAGAAGCGCTCGTGTAATTGCTTTTTTGGTATACATAAACTCTATAGAGCAAGGGTAGAAAGAGCAGACGTAGAGCAATTTAGGTGGGAGAGCAACTCAGGTGTGCGAAGAGTGCAACCTTCACTCTTTGCCTATATTCTTCCTTGTGGAGAAGGCTTTCAAACACGGCTACATCTTACGCCAGCTAAACTACAATTACGGAGAAAGCGACAGGAATTCGTTAGAATTACCTGTCGCTATTACCATCTGTAGAGTGTTAGTACTTAATCATAGGATTAGCAATCCATGGAAGAAAGACTATCGAAGCAAGATCATCACTATTAGCGTCATCTTGTCTTTGCTGCCAGTCTAGTACTAAACCTCTACCATATGCTGTGAGAAGGAGTTTGAGGTGTCTTCGCCTGCTTTTACGCCTGCTAGCATCTCTCGCAGACTCTCACCTTCGATCACTTCTTCTTTGAGCAACTGTTGAGAAATTGTCTCTAATAACTCTCGGTTGTCTTTCAAAATTCTCAAAGATCGCTGGTGAGCCGCTTCAACAATGCTCTTAACTTCTTCGTCGATGGCCTTGGCAGTTTCATCGCTAACCAATCGGCGAGCATTAGGGGCCATCCCATTATCTAAGAAGCTATTTTGCTTGCTGCGATCATAGGCCAGCGGACCGAGCACCTGACTCATGCCGTAACTGGTGACCATCTGCTCAGCAACATCCGTCGCCCGTTGCAGGTCGTTAGCCGCGCCAGTCGTAATCGCTCCGAAGACGACTTCTTCAGCAGAGCGCCCACCTAGCATAGTCGCAATTTGACCTTTTAACTCGGCCTCATCTCGCAAGAAACGGTCTTCAGTCGGTAGCTGCAATGTGTAGCCAAGTGCGGCCATCCCTCTAGGAACAATGGAAATCTTTTCGACCTGATCTGATCCAGGCATAGCCGCGCCCACTAGAGCATGACCAACTTCGTGGTAGGCAACGATTTCTTTTTCCTTATCGTTTAGCACACGGCTACGCTTCTCAAGTCCAGCAACGACACGCTCAATAGCTTCGGCAAAGTCTGCTTGGACAACGGCCTCGCGATGGTTGCGAGCAGCTAACAATGCGGCTTCGTTGACTAAGTTGGCGAGATCAGCCCCCGCGAATCCTGGCGTACGAGTGGCGATCGCAGCCAAATCCACTTCTTCTGAAAGTTTCACTTCTTTGGCATGGATATCCAAAATTGCCTGACGCCCTTTCAAATCCGGCCGATCAACTAACACCTGCCGATCAAACCGACCTGGTCTGAGCAAAGCTGGGTCAAGCGTTTCCGGTCGGTTTGTTGCTGCTAATACGATGATCGTAGACTCATCAGCGCCAAAGCCATCCATCTCGGCTAAGAGCTGATTGAGCGTTTGCTCACGCTCGTCATTGCCGCCATAGAAACCACCTGAAGCACGAGACTTACCAATCGCGTCAAGCTCGTCAATAAAGACAATACAAGGCGCTTGCTTTTTGGCCTGTTCAAACAGATCTCGAACTCGAGAAGAACCCACGCCGACAAACATCTCAATAAACTCAGAACCAGAAATGCTAAAGAAGGGAACGCCTGCTTCACCAGCAACAGCCTTCGCTAGCAGCGTCTTACCGGTTCCTGGCGGACCGACTAGCAATACGCCTTTGGGAATGCGCGCACCTAGATCGGTAAAGCGCTTAGAGTTTTTCAAAAAATCTACAATTTCGACCAGCTCAGTTTTAGCTTCATCTACGCCTGCTACATCAGTAAAAGTAGTTTTGGTGTCTTCATCTTCGACGTAGATTTTAGCCTTGCTTTTGCCGATGGAAAAAACACCCCCCTGGCCACCTTGGCTACGTCTGAGGAAAATACTCCAGATACCCACAAAAATCAAAGGTGGAATGACCCAGCTCAATAAATTGCTGAACCACTGATTACTATTTGGCGGCGTTGCTGAGAACTCTACACCGTTCTCTTGTAATAGCGTTGGCAAGTTTAGGTCAAAGACAGGGTTGGTAGTATATACCGTTCCGCCTTCTTCTAGCTGGTAGCTAATTACCTTGTCTCCGACCGAAGCGCTAGAGACCTGATGACTGGTGACTTGATCGATGAAAGTGCTGTAGGACACCTTTTCGGCTGTTTGACCGAGGGATGGCGGCAAGAAGGTGCTGATTAGTAAAACGCCACTGAGGATCAAGAACGCCCAGTTGGTCGCTTTCCTCTGAGGTGATCGCTTATCCTTTATTGGCATAGCATTGCTCTCTTATCTCACTTAGATACGTAGATATGTCTAAATACGTCTTTCTTAATGCAAATATCGTAACAAGGTCGTTGGTACGGATCGCTCTATCCGATGGAGTGATTGCCGTAAAAGCCTGAAGTCTTCAATCTATCTGTGCTATTAACTCAACCGGCAGACACAGGCCACAAAATAAAAAGCATAAAACTTTCGTCTATTTGTTCAACGCCTCTTGAGATCTTCCTGAGATCTTCCTGTTTAGGTAAGACATCCGAGAAGATCACATGCCATGCTCTATGCAAACTAGGATAGCTATCAATATCCGCTAGATAGATAGGTATTCTTACAGATCAGCTGCTAAACATCAGCTTTGCTTGAGGAGAGTTTCGTGAAACGCATTTATAGTACTTTGGGTAATATCTTTGTCGCAAGTTTGGCTGTGGGTACATTTGCCAGTATATTAATCCCTGCTTCTGCCCAGTTTGGAGTCAACAGCTCGCTTTTACAACCTATTGCTCCGGCGCAGGCAGATATGCAAAAAAGCTTGCCAATTGCGCATTTGATTGGTATCGCTCAGTTTGTCAAAAACCCTACGGATTACAGACTCGCGTATGGGAAGCAGGTCGCTCAGGTGACAAGCACGTCTTTAGAAGGGGATCGTATGACAATCTCCTTCAAGTACTTAGAGGTCAGCTTGTGGTCATCGGCTGTCAAAACAGGAGAGCTCGTTGGTAAGCTGGATAGCGAAGGCACTTTCAAAGGCGTTTTTCAGATGCAACAAGATTTAGATCCACGCCAAACAACTGCTGCCTTCGCGTTTCGCGCTGATGGAACAGCCCATGCCATTGATGATAGTAAGACAACTCGTATCCTTTTATAGGAAGAACATCGCTTGCAATAGTGTTCTAAGCAGTGTTCACAAGCGGCTCTAAGAAAGCGATATAAGCCCTTGTTTTCCCAGGGGATTCTTTTGTTCAACCTACATCTCCAATCTACATCTAAGACATAACAAGCGATAGTGGTTGAGTAGCTTCGTTATCTAACGCCGAGAGTTAGTCTTGGTGTAAGGTCTGAGTTCGGGAATAGGCCATTTGCTATACCACTGGACCATATACGGTCTAATGGCTTCTGCTAGAACTCGATACTCTGTATTGTCTGGAGTTTTCTTTAGCTGCTCAGCTAGTTCTTCGCCCACGGCCGAAAAGTCGAACCCTGTTGGCTGAGCGTCTTTCAAAACTATTTTTCCGTTGATTAAAACGGTGTCTACGTATGATTGGCGCGATCGCATCATCACAACAGTCATCGGATCGACTTCGGGTGCCACCCAGGGCCAGCTCATGCACTCGCAGTCTACTAGAACAATATCTGCTTTGTAGCCTGGCGCTAGCTTGCCGATGCTGTCTGCTTTGCCAAATAGTTTGGCTCCCCCTTGTGTAGCAACTTTGAAGATATCAGAATAGGTGGGAACGCTGTCTTGAATCTGAGGCGATCGCGCTAGCCGCATAGCCAAACGCATCTCAGTAAACATATCTTCATCGTCATTGAGTGTCGTTCCATCCATTCCTAATCCCACTGTCACGCCGCCCGATAACAGTGCTGGTAGCGGCGCAATGCCAGCTCGCAGCCGCAAATTTGAGCTAGGGTTATGGCTGATCGAAGCGCCTGTTCTGGCGAGTATTTCAATATCTGTTTCGTTGACCCATACACCGTGAGCCATGGAAAACTGAGGGCTAAGCACGCCTAATTTGTCCAGGTGAGAAATCACAGACTCACCGTAGAAGCGTGGCCCCATCTCTTTTTCGTAAAACGATTCTAGAACGTGGGTTTGAACGCTCGTTCCCAAACGGTTTGCCGTTTCAACAATTTTAACTAGCAGCTCGTCGCCTACCCACTGAGGTCCAGGTGGACCGAACCAAACATCAATCAGCGGATGCTCCTGATATTGTTTGATTGTGTCACTGACAATATCTAGATAATCACCGGATGAAAGTCCTTGACTAAGTGTTGTCAGTGCTTTCACCTTTTGCTGTAGTTTAAGGGGCAATGTGGAGAGAAAGTCTGCGTCTTGGCCCTCGCCATGCACTAAAAAGCTGTCGTACTTAGCACCGGGGGTAAAAGCAACTCGGATGCCTGCTTGCTCGTAAGCGCTCAGACAGCTTTGCATCTCTTGATAGCTGGCGTCTACAGAACCACCGATGCTAGCCACATCAACAACGCTGGTCACGCCTGTTCTAAGTAGATAGGCCGCACTTAGCAGGGTTCGCAGCTTTGAGTCTTGTGATCGCTTGGCATTACGAGAATATAGCCAAAGCTCTAACAAATCGTCTTCTATTCCTGCAAGGGAATTGGGTACCCCATTGCTGTGGTGATGAGCATTAATCAGACCAGGTAGAACAGCGTGGTGATCAGAGCCTAGAACTAAAGCTGTAGGATAGCGATCGCGTAGTTCTCGCCAATTGCCTATCTCTGAGATGTTCTCTCCTCTGACCACCACAGCGCCGTCTGTTACAACCCCTTGGTCGCTAAATACCCATCGCCCTCGAACTAGCTGAATAGACTCTGCTGACTTCATTTATTCGCTTATTTCACGGCTTGAACTTCACGGCTTGATTGAAGCAATAGGCGAGCGTAGTTGTCACTCTTATCAACTATATTGAACTATATTGAATAGCTACTACGCTCTAACGGGTGCTGTTCGAACTGCCCCAATGACCGCTCTAATATGCTCGAATAGGCTGCGAAATTACTTTGTGCAAGACAGCATACAGTACCGCTGCAGTCACAATGCCATTTAGTGGGCCAATCCCAATGCCTGCATTTCCAGTTGTGTAGGCTACCACCGAACCTACTATATAGGCAATGATGCCAGCCCAGTTGAAAGCAGGAATGTTAGCGGAGAGGGCCGGAAATTCTCCTCGGTGACGTAGCCAGAAATCGACCATAATAATGCCTCCCACTGGCGGAATCACATTACCTAAGAAGATTAGATAAGTTGGCAATAACTCATAGATGCCTGAGAGCGTGAGTACAAGTGCAAAGGTGGCGCCGCCTAGCACAAAAGCATGGCGTTTGCGGGTGCGAAACATGTTGGCGCCTGCCACAGAAAAAGCATAGATAGTGTTGTCTTGCGTTGTCCATACGTTCAAAATTAGCAACAGAATGCCGCCGGCTAGAATTCCTTGCTGGCCCATCGCTGCAACTAAATCCTCTGAGCCATAGACTAGAGAACAGAATGCACCTGCAAATACCAAGATACCGTTGACAATCATGAAGGCGCTGAGCGTAGAAACTATTGCATTCTTACCCGTATCGGCAAACCGGCTCCAATTAGTAGACTGTGTTCCTCCAGAAATGAAGGTACCGATAACAACGGCTAAGGCCGCTCCCATGCTCAGCGCCCCAGAAGGCTCGGCGATCGCGCTGCTATCGAAATCACGAGCGGCTAGTGCCATACTCAGGGCCACCAAAACCAGCATGGCAGGAACCGCTAGCCGACTTAGCCAGTCAATCGCCTGGTAGCCAATATAGGCCGTTGCACAAAAAGCATAGTTAAAGAAAAACACCAACAGAACATAGAACAATCCACTATCAGGCGCACCGAAAACGCCTAGCAGCGCCTGAACGACAATTGCTGTAGTAAAGGCATACCAGCCGATTTGGGTAGCGCCTAAAATGAAATCCACCCAGCGAGAGCCGACATTGCCAAAGCTAAACCTAGCCATGAGCACCGTCGTCAGACCGCTTTTGCAGGCGATGTAGCCTAGGGCCGCGCAATAGGCACCTAAAATTAGGTTGCCGATAAGGATAATTGCAATCAGCTGAGAGAAACTTAGGGCTGCGCCGAGCGTTCCACCCGCGAACAGCGTCGTTGAGGTCAGTGCAAAGCCCATTAGTAATAGCGATAGGGACCAAAAGGGTTTGCGATCACTAAAGGGTACGGCGCTCAACGGATAATCTTCTTCAGCAGCTTTCTTGGTTTCTAGCGGCTGAATAGGCGGTTTGGTAGAGGTTGACATTACTTTTGGCAGCTCTCTAGGCTGATAAATGGGGCTGATAGGTGGGGCTAACAGGCAGGACTAATCAACTAGCTATCAAAAACTAGTCTCTTTGAAGATGCAATATGAAAATCGTCTTACTCTATCTTCTAAATCTATTTATGTGAGGCAATCGTATCGTGTAATACGGTTAACGCAAATTAGAGACTATTGTTTACCTTCAATATTCCTTGGTATCGTAGGCGTTGAAAGAATCCCAAATATCACCTTGATGTTCGATAAATAGCTGTCTGCCGATGTCGTAAGCCACTCGCGGCAGGGCGAACTGTAGCCCGGAAAGGTAAGCTCTAAATCCGCTGAGAAAAGCACCACCCGATAGGTAATAGCAGCGCTTGAGGTAGTCATGCTCTGCGGAAGTCGGCGTGAATTCCAAGCTTTTTCCTAGGTAGGGGTATTGAGACATTTCGGCATGTTCTTCGCCCGGAGGCGGAGTGAAATGAGCTTGCCAACGAGAAATGTAGGGGGCAAGTGATCGCAGCTCCAGTTGGCGATCTAGATCAGTCACAAACCCAGTTCCACAAATCATTGCATCGTGGCGCAGCGCAGCGTCTCCATAAGTGCCAACAATTTCATGGTCGAAATAACCTAGCTTTTCGATCGGCGCATCGGTGTGGAGCGTTAGCCCGGGCTGAGCGATCGCCTGATAGTAGGTATGTGCAGGCGGTAGCTGACCTAGACGGAATTCTGCCAGACTATACGCCCATTTCATCTGATCGGGTAAGTCGATATAGTGGCGATGATAGCCATTCCACTCACTCCAGCGAATCCGGTTCAAGTTGGTCAAAGACTTCCGCCTAACCACAATATCAACGGACTTGGCGCCTGCTTTGAGCATCAGCAGGGCATTGTCAAAAGCACTCGCTCCCCCACCGACAACAACAATTCGCTTACCCGCAAAAGCTGGAAAGTCAATACTATCCATCGTGTGGTAATAGCAGTGTTCGGGCAGGCTTTCACTTACGATAGGCGGCAGTTTCTTTCCGCCTGCACACTCCATTCCGGTGGCGAATACAAGAAATCTTGCCTTGTAGCGCTCTGGGCGTCCCTGGTAAATCGCTTCTAGCCAGAAGCACTGTTCAGCTTGGTTCCAAGTAATATCTTGAATGTTCGTATCATTTTGAATAGGCAGATCGAGAATCTTAGCGTACCAGTCTAGGTAGTCCGCCCAGAACAACCGAGGAATATAGTGAATGCGCTGCCAGTAGGCTTCTCCATAGCGAGCGCTGCACCAGCGGCTGAAGTGTAGATTGGCAATCCCCCACTCTAAGCCGCCAGTGACTTGTTTGGGGGTTCTCAATGTGGCGTTACGGGCATGTGATCGCCATGGGCCTTCGTAGCCTACCGGGGCACGATCAAATATTCGAACGCGCTCTATCCCATGCCTACGCAACCCGAATGCGGCCGATTTGCCGCAGTGGCCTCCCCCTAGTATTGCCACTTCTAATACAGCATGATCTCGGCTATAGTCCCAGGTTTTAGCTGGATAGTTCAGGATGTCTAGATCGGTGTAGATCGCTTCGGTTAATCTATGCAGCCTTTCTTCAGCATCAGGTAACGGCGCGGGTAGCACCCAAAAATCCTCAGCGCTAAAGCCAGTTGGGAGCGTCGGCAAGGGATGAGTATTGGTCATGACTTGGGGAATAGGTCCTTGCGAAGGTGCATTGCAAGTCAGTTACTGATTCACAATAGCAATCCTTTTTGGCAAGAGCGACAGAACAAAACGATTATTTTTTAATTGCGTTAAGCCTCTATGTCTGAAGCGTCCGTCGTAGAGCCTTAGGCAATCAAAACGGAGATCTAGATAAAGTGCTCGAACTCTACATGCATAACTTGAGTTCTAGTAGTCTGCTTGGGCTTTACACGCCCACGCGAGGACAACTGTCTTCCAACGGGCACTGTGTGCACAGGGGATATTGACCTTTGCAAATTTGTTTACCAAAAGGCATCAGCAGTTTGTTGGTCTCAATCCATAGCCCTTTGGGAAGTTTTGCTGCTAGCGCTTGAGTGGTTTTTTCGGGAGTTTTAGTGGCTACATAGCCCCATCGGTTGACGACCCTATGTACATGCACATCAACACTGATGTAGGGCTGTTCGCAAGCGATTCCTAATGTGAGATGAGCGCATTTAGGGCCGACGCCTTTGAAGGCGAGTAGGGTATTGACATCGCAGGGTAGGATGCCGTCATAGTGGTTGACAATTTCTTGCGCGATCACCCAAATCTGATGAGCTTTGCGCTCTGCGTAGGTGCTACGTCTGATCAGCGCTTCAATCTCAGCAACAGATAGTTCGCTCATTGCCTGGGGCGTGTTGGCGCGCTTAAATAGCTGACGAGAAACAGGCAGGCTGACCTCATCGTAGGTCCGAACCGAAATTATGCACGAAACTAGCTGCTCGAATGCAGAGCGATAGCCTTCCTCAGCCAGCTGAAACATGGCGGCTTTGGGGTATGCCCGCATAGCCTCGCGCAGACGACTAAAAGCCATTTCGATATCAAAAGTAGAATTCATAATGAATTAACAAGATTAGTCTAAGCCTAAAAGCTTTCAATCTGGCTTAGCATCTACCGTAGGAGTGCATCTACCGTAAGAGTCTTTTCAGAGATTGCTCGCTGCATGATTAGATCTGTTTGAGTTTCTGTTCCTTGCTGAAAGGGATGCGAGCCGACGATTGTGAATCCCCAACGTTTGTAGAATGTGATCGCCCGGTAGTTGTATTCCCATACCCCTAGCCAAACAGTTTGATAGCACCGTGCCTCGGCTTCAGCTAAACAAGCTCGCATCAGCATCGATCCGAATCCTTTGCCGATAGCAGATGCATCCAAATAGAATCTCTCAATCTCTACAGGGTTTTCTCCGGTTACACACGATTCGGGGGGTCCCATTCGTAGCTTTGTATAGCCGACAGGTGGCGAGGTTTGTTCTTGAATGGGTTCTATAAACAACAGCAGAAACAGGTTGCTAGGCTCCAACACTTGCGCGTAAATCTGCTCGAATGAAAAGTTCTCTTCGACGTAAAGATCAATATCCGACTTGGGGTTATTCGGCTCAAAAGCATTGCGAAAGCTATCGATTGAGAGGCGAACTAGCGCGGTAACGTCTTTCTCTTTAGCCCGGCGAACCATACTATTAGGAACCATACACTACTCTACTACTCAAAGAACTACTACTCCAAGCACACCAATCGCTTCGAACCAATCAGATATTTAACTTAGATGAAAGAATATCTTTTTTCTATAGCTAATTGCATTCAATCGTTGACTAATTGTATTCACTCTTTTAGTAGAAGGCCTATTGCCTAGCTCACTTTGATCGGAAGAACGACTACAAAAGTAGACCCTTGAGCAACTTCGGAAGTCAGTTCTATCTTACCGTGTAGCATTTGAACTAGCTTGTTAACAATGGAAAGTCCTAACCCACTACTACCTGGTAACTTTTCTTCTTTCTCTTCTACCTGAAAATAGGGTTCAAACACTTTTGGCTGATCTTCTTCTTTGATCCCTCGTCCAGTATCTTTGATAGCGATCGCCCATTGCTGCTCATCTACTTTATAGCCGTTTACCGTGACAGAGCCTGCATCGGTATAGCGAATTGCGTTACTCAAGAGGTTTGTGAGAATCTGTTGGAGTCGCAAGCTATCTGTATAAATCTCTTGAGGTACTTGGCTACACTCTATGATTAAATCGAGATCTTTGGCTGTAGCGCTAGGTTCTAAAGAATCAACCACAGTTTGTATTAAAGGAATGACCTCTACCTTAGCAATAGATAAAGCCGCCTTAGAAGACTCTTGCCGCGAGACTTCTAAGGTGTTGTTAATCAGCTGTAATATTTGTCGCCCGTTGCTAACAATACGCTCCATCTGGCGTATTTCTAAAGAAGTTCCTACGTTCTCGTGAAGGTGCTTTTTCTGCTTATTTAATAAGATAGAAGAGAAATTAATGATGGCATTGAGCGGGTTTTTTAATTCATGCGCTAGGTGCGAGACATCATCTTTCTGATTTTGAATGAGTCGGATGAGCTCTTGATTGGTCAGTAACAACTGACCATGCATTTGTTTGAGCAAAGAGAAACGATGTTCCATGTAGCTCTCTAACGTGATTAGAACAGTATCGTCGAGAACACTGTCTATCTTTCGGATTGCCTCGATGACTTCTGGGACTGTTCCAGTCGTCAGCTCTGGCTCTAGCGCCATAACGAGTACGTTTCGTAGAATCCGATATTCTCTAACGATCTCAGCTAGGTCAAACCCCTGATTGGCGCGAACATGGCCATGCTCTAACGCCTCTTCTCTTATCTCTTGCGCTTCATCGCTAAAGGCATCTGTCAGCAGCGTAGCGACTGACTTCAGTACCTCTGGCAGACCGTCATGTACAGCCTCGAAGGTTAAGCCTTTGCTACTATCAATTTCAACATCTACTCGAACTGCTTTTACCCAAGTTTCTATAATATTGTCCAGCTTTGCTAATAGCGCTTTTCCAAGATCGTTCATGCATCCGTATGTAGCTGGATTATACCCATACTCATACACTATCAGCTATCATCAGATTGTAAACAAGCGCGCTTACATACTGATACATTGATGGGTAAGAGCTCAACGAAATTAGTTGAGCTAGTTTTGTTGAGCCGATGTGAGACCTACTGTCTAAAGAACTTACTGTCAAAGATTTATTTCACCAAAGCCAGAGAAAGTCGGTTGCAGGTTTCGATCAATGGGTTCAGCTCGACCGTAGTGAGCTTTCCTTGCTCAACTACTTTTTTCCCGTTGATAAAGCTATAGTCGACCGCAGGTGGCTGACAAAAAATTAACGCCGCAACAACGTCGTGGTGAGCGCCCACTAGGGCAGGTGTGTCGATGTTGAATGCAATGAAGTCAGCTGACATACCAGGTGCCAGGAAGCCAATATCATCTCTTCCTAGAACCGTTGCCCCCCCTCTAGTCGCTAGCTCTAGCGCCTCGCGAGCGCTCATCGCTGTAGCATCAATATCTCTTAACCTTGCCATTAGAAAGGCGCTGCGAGTTTCTTGTAGCAGGTTAGAAGCGTCGTTAGAAGAAGCGCCGTCCACCCCGATGCCGACGGCAACACCTTTATCTAACATTTTACGAATGGGAGCCATGCCACTAGCTAGGCGCATATTACTGCAAGGACAATGGGCAACACCTGTGCCGGTACGAGCAAACTTATCAATAGCGCTATCGTTTAGCTGTACGCAGTGAGCATGCCAAACATCTTCTCCTAGCCAGCCGACAGATTCAGCGTAGTCACCCGGTCGAAGGCCAAACTTCTCTAAGCTGTAGTCCACGTCGCTTTTGTTTTCGGCAAGGTGAGTATGTAAACGGACATTAGGATGGGCCCTAGCCATTGCTGCTGATTCTTTCATCAAGTCTTGAGAGACCGTGAACGGTGAGCAAGGAGCTAGGACAATGCGCGTCATAGCGTGGCGATCGCTCTCGTGGTATTCCTCAATCAGACGTAGCGAGTCTTTGAGAATGTCTGGCTCTTTTTCAATTAGTGTATCGGGCGGCAGACCGCCATCGCTTTGACCGACGCTCATGCTGCCGCGACTGGCATGAAAGCGAATACCAATGTCTTGAGCGGCTCTAATCTCATCATCTAGCATGCAATCATTGGGAAACAGATAGAGGTGATCGCTAGCGGTAGTGCAGCCAGAGAGCATCAGCTCGGCGGCGGCCATTAGCGTGCTGAAATAGATATCTTCACCGGTGAGATTTTGCCACACCGGATAAAGGTTTTGCAGCCAGCCAAAAAGGTCGCGATTTTGAGCAGCGGGCAGCACCCGAGTAAGGGTTTGAAAGAAGTGATGATGTGTATTGACTAAACCAGGAATAACAACGTGGCGATCGCGTAAGTCAAGCACTTCATCAGCTGTAGCGGGTAAATCATGATGGCTCCCAATTGCTTCAATCACGTTGTCACGAACAAAAAGTGCCCCGTGGCGAATCTCCCGACGCTCTTCGTCCATCGTGACAAGGGTATGAATATTTTTGACCAGCAGTGTTCCCATCCATTTTCCTCTGCTTAAGTTCCGCTCGAAGCCGATTTATAGCCTGCTCGAAGCTTATAGTAGCAGTGACAAGCACTAGCGATGCTTCAAACGCAATGTATCGGAGTGCCTATGTCTATCGTGTAATCAACGCTACAGAATTGTCTATATATCGAACCGGTTTGAATCTTTCAAAAGACGGAGGAGAACTGACTAGGCTCACCCGATCATAGAAAAGTAACAACGTTGTAGAAAACTCAAATCTCTTTATACGGAGATTTATACGGAAACGCGTGGAAACCAAACATATGACAGATACGACTAATATTGCTACTAAGCTGGCTGACCTTCAGCTATTTCAGAATGTTCTAATCGAGTCAGAACAAACGCTGATAAAAGAAACTAGCGACGATACTATTCGCGAACGGCTAGAAAAGATATTGAATCAAGACCGTGAAAATCTAAGTGATATTCAAAAAGCCGTCGCTAAGCTTGGCACCAATGCAGATGCCCGTTCTGTCAGCCAAGCTCATGCAGAAAAAGTAAAGGAGATGATGTCCGGTTCTGAGCTGACCTTGTTCGATAAGTTCTTTGAATTTGAGTTGTTAAAGCATCAGCAAACGATGAGTGGACTTGTTCTACACAAAGCTGCCCAATCTTTGGATGATGATTTGCAAGATGCGATGGAGCCTTTGAACAAGGTTAATTTTGAGAACCGGGCTCACCAAGAAATCTTGAAAGGCGTCCTCTACTTCGCTGGAACCCGTGAGCTAGCGGGCGTGGAGCCTGATATGGGTCTATGGGCAAGCGTTGAGCAGGGTATCGCTGCGCTTAAAGGCGCTGTAGGCAGTGCGACTAGCTCTAGCTAACCTTTGAAGCATCCGAAGCCTTGCATCTATAGCTTTAGTCACTTAGCTTACGGCATAGTCATTGGCTCTAACCCTTGTGTTTCAACAGACTAAGCGACTCGCAATGCACGAATGCATCCGCACATTGCTATACCACCCCCTACAGAACGTAGTTCGTCTTACCTCTGTAGGGGTTTCTATAGATTTTGATTGTCTTCGAATATCTCCAGATTTTAAGACTTATGTCCAAGCTCTAAAGAAGTTGTTATCTTGCCAGACTGTAGCTGTTTTTCGCTCAATCTCGGTAAGGGTTGAGTCTGGCAACAGCTGAAAGGCGCGGGCTGTGCGCACATTTTCTTCTAGCTGTTCAATGGTTTCTGCGGCGATAATCGCACAGTGAACACCCGGCTGTGAGAGCGTGTAGCCCAGCGCCTGGTTCATGCCACTGAGCACGCCTGGTTTTAGCAGCCGGCCATAGGCGGGGACTTTCATCGCTGTGATTCCAACGTTCTGAGCTGTAGCGACGGGTAATACGCTAGAGATAAACGGTCTAGGGTGATGTATATCAGCGGCGTTTACTGGAATCAACGCGTGATCGAACGGGTAGCGTTGAAGCCCGGCTACGATACTACTGGGTTCGTGGTGGCCAGTAATTCCACTGAAGCGAACTAAGCCTTGCTCTTTGGCTTCTTCTAGTGCTTTGATCGCACCGTTTTGACTGAATATAGCGTCGAGATCAGCGGCGATCGCCACATGATGAAATTGCCAGAGGTCAAGATAATCAGTGTTGAGCCGTTGCAAAGACCGTTCAAGATCGCGCCACGCACCGCTGTAATCTCTAGCAGCCGTTTTACTGCCTAAGAAAATCTCCGCTCGATAGGCAGGCAGTACTTTTCCTAAAAAAGATTCGCTGGGCCCATAGCTAGCTGCTGTATCAAAGTAGCGGATGCCCAGCGCTAAAGCTCTCTCGATTTGCTCAATAGCAGCCTGCTCCTGATTCGATCGAGCTAAAGGTGTTTGACCCGCGGTGCCTAGACCTAAAATAGGCAGTTGGATATTCGTTTGTCCTAAGTGCCGCAACGGCATCTCGTTGTGACTTTCTAGCAAATGGCTACTCACAGATTCTGGTGCAAGTTCTGAGCCAATAGGGACAGAAGAGATACCTGAAGAACGCTGCAGCGACGAGTATCCGGCAATGCCCAGTGCTGTTGTGAGACCTGTCGCCAAAAATGTCCGACGGGTCTTTCTAGAACGATCTGTCATACGACTAGGGAGCTAACATTTTTTAAGATATCGGAACTAAGCTATCTACGCCAGTAACGGTCCTTCGATGCTGATCTAAAGACTACTCTAAAGCAAGCTAAAGAAAGGTCTTTAAAGTGAGTTCGCCAACATACGTTGTCTGCAAAAACTGTTCGTAGAATGCCTCTCCCCAATACTGCGCTCCCTCCAGGCAGATGTTTAAATAGCCTTTGTTTGGCAGAATGTCATTGTTTCGTTTTTCTAGCCTACCAAGGTAAAGATATGTTGGCTGATTCGCGAGTTCCGAACAGGCTAGATCTATCGCCGCTGAACTTGAAACGTTCGTTAAACAGCTTAGTTGTGAAGGTGCGATCGCAGATAGATAATAACCTCTTTCCCTTTCGTTTAATCTATCGAGATCTTCTTCCTTACGGAGTTTTACCAGTAGACCGTTGAAAAACGCTGTATCGGAGCGCATAACGTTTAGTACAGCCCTATGTTCACCATTGCCTTTTCGCCAGCTTGGCTCTTGATTAAAAATACGCTTGTATCCTCTAACCAACACTGGATGAGCCTCAGCAAAGAGGTCCGAGTGCTGTTGAAGCTGTTTCGGATGGATCAAACTGCCATAAACGATAATCATCGTCATAGGAACTCAAAACAAGCTGCGGTGTGATCAACCAGCGAGATAAAGCAACCTTGATGATAAGTCTGGGAAAATAAGTCTAGACGAAAGCATCGTTCTACAGATATTTACTCATTCTGCCTGGAACGCCCAGATCTCTCTTTTATCACCTCTTTTGATACCCGTGGTGAGCAGCCATTTCCTCTTTATAGATGTATCTTACCGCTGCCTCTAGCTACTAGCGGTAGTGCAGATAGCATCATTAGCATTAGCAAACAAATTACTAGCGGAACAACACTATTCCCTTCTAACGCTGCAGCGCCAGTAACACCCAGCCAGGTATAAGCTAGTGTGCCTGGAATGATGCCAATAAATGTACCTATAGCATAAGCGCGAACTGGAACTGGGCTTAGCCCAAAGGCAAAGTTGACGACATTGAATGGGGAGACCGGCGAGAAGCGAATAGTTAGAACGCATAGCAGCGCATTTGTGCACAGCGCGGTATTGAGCTTTTTGAAAATTGGTTTGTGGTAGAACCGTGCTTTGAACCAGTCAGAGAACAGATAGCGGGCCAGACAAAAGGCGGCGATCGCCCCCAAGCTTGCCCCAACAACTGACCATAGCGTTCCCCACCACAGGCCATAGACTGCCCCACCCACAATTACTAGCAGCGTGCCTGGCACCCCAACCGCATTTGCTACTATATGAGCTACCACGAATAACCCGATACTGCTATGGCCTGCTTCCTCAAAAAAGTCAGTTAGCGCCATTCGATCAAACAGCACCAACAGAGTATGGCCGCCACTCATGGACAGAAAGACTGTCAGAGCAGCGGCCGCAACAAACAAACCTAAAGTTTTTTTAGTAAGTCTCACAAAATCGCGATGGGGACAGATTGAAACTCTGCCCATTGATCTAATAACAATCCAACAGCAAACAGATTAAACAAAGAAGACTCGATAGTACAGATCTAGGTCGTACTCAAGCCATATCAGTACTCGCTTCTTCCGTCTCAGGTACAGAAGCATTGAGTGCCTTCTTCGCAATCTTAGCAATGTAGAGAGAAATAGCGACAACAGTGACAAAGATCAAGATTTTGATTGTCCAGTCGATAAATGGGTTGGCCGGTGCTTCACCGGTGCCTAGCATGGCTACATCCCCAATCAATGATCCTAAGTAAACGTACATGATTGTGCCAGGAATGATACCTGTTGTGCCGAGTACGTAGTCGCGCAGAGAAACTTTAGTGAGGCCCAGTGCATAGTTCAACAGATTAAACGGAAAGGCAGGCGACAGGCGAATTAAGAAGATTAGCTTCAGACCTTCGTCTGCGATCGCGGTGTCCAAAGCCTTAAAGAACTTTTTGTCCTCCACCTTTTTTGCAATCCAGTCGCGAGCAATGAATCGGCCGACTAAAAATGCCGCTGTTGCACCCAGCATTGCCCCGATGAATACTAAGATCGAGCCTTTGACGACACCAAAAACAAACCCAGCACCCAGGGTGATCACAGAGGCCGGTAAGAACGCTACTGTTACCAAGATGTAGGCTAGCACGAACACAATTGGAGCGATCGCACCCAAGCCATCAATCCACTCAACAACACTCACTAGCCACTGTTGAATTTGACCAATAAAGGCAAATGGACCGCCGCCACCCTCTTGCGCTAGCGCAGGCATCGCAGAAAACAACAGACTACCGAATATACCCAAGGCTATCCACTTCCACAATCGATGAATTCTAAACTTTTGAACAGATCTTTCAACAGACCCTTGAATAGGCTTATGAACAACTCTCATCAAACTTTTCCCTTATATATCAAAACAACAGAACTAAACTTTCAACTGATATGCCGCTAAGCAATTTTGTTTTCCTAGCACTTACCACGGAGTGCTACTCGCACCCCAGGCGTACAAACCCCAAACTCTTCACAAAAGCGACCCTCCGCAGCTAGAACCACTCCCTGCCGTACAGCCATAACAGTAAGGGCGAGTGGCTACCTGTTCGATCAGATCTAGGGTTCCGGCTGCTAGGAAGGTGCTGAGGGTCAACGCTTCTCCATTCGGCGCTCTAGCAGGCAGCGCCTCCATCTGGTTGAAATCGCAGTCATACACATTGCCTAGATAGTCTACAGACAGCTCATTGCGGCACATCAAATGTTCTACGGTGTCGGCATTGTGATGAGAGGCCAAAAACTGTAAATAAGGCTGATGCAGATGGCGATGCTGCAGCTGAAACTTTGTTCGACCAATGGGTAGATTGGTAATCGTATATAGATGATTGAAGACAATCCCAAAGTGCTCGTGTAAGTAGGCACTGTAGTCCGCTTGCAGCTTTGTCTGTGAGGGTGTCAAAGAGAAATTCGCATCCTTTGGAACAGGCGGATTATAAACTAGATCTAATTGAAGCTTGGCATCACGACCATAGCCTAGTTGATTTAGCCGTTGAATCGCGCGAATAGAGTCGTCATAGACGCCTTTGCCGCGCATCGCATCAACATTACTTTCGAGATAGCAAGGCAGCGAGGCTACTACATGCAGCTGATGCGCTGCGAAATACTCTGGCAAATCTTCATACCCTGGCTCAAAAAAGATCGTTAGATTTGAGCGCACAATTACGTCTTTGCCCTTTGCCTTAGCGGCCTCTACAATAGGCCGAAAGCCGTAGTTCATCTCCGGCGCACCACCGGTTAAATCAACTGTTTTGATTTGATCGAAGCGATCGATAATCGTTAGTAGCTGCTCGCAGACTTCGGGTGAAAGCTCTTCGGTCCGGTGGGGGCCAGCTTCCACATGACAATGCTGACAAGAAAGATTGCACAGGCGACCCAAATTGATCTGTAGTGTCGTGATAGTCTGCTTCGACAGCGGCTTGCCTAGCGCTTTCTCGAATGGTGTTACTGGAGTAGAAAGAGTTTGAATCATAACCTTTGAATGAAAAGTGTGAAAGCGAATGCGCTAGCAAGCAAAACTGTATCTCGAATGACAGTCTCTATTAAAGGTCATTGACCTGTAGAAGGCTGAGATTTCAATTAGAAGTCGGGAATTAATTCCTGAGCCTAGCTGAACCCAATCGATTCAGAGAAACTTGAGCGTCTATCAGCGTCTCCTCAGAATCTTTTTGTACTGTAAAGCTACTGTATCTATAGGTTCTAGGCCGAGCCGCAAATGCTAAGCCCGTTTTTTCACCATCATTACTCATGAAGCCTGTTCTTGACCCAAATTCTATTCAGTTTCGTATAACAGTGGGTGTGGTGTTGGCCTCTGCCATCGGTATTAGCGGATTCACTGGCTGGCTCAACCTACGGATGCGACAAATCTTAGTCGCTGGTCATAAGGATAATGCTTTGGTGATTGCCAATCGGCTAGAACAAGATGCTGATCTCTTTAGAGAATCGATGGTTGTCAAAGAGGCGTTAGATATGGCGATTGACTATAGGGAACAGCCAGATCTTGCTATTTGGGTAACTGATACTAGTGGGAAGGTAATTGCTCAATCAGATACGCTATCGGTGGGATCTTGGCAAGCGAATAACTTCGCTGGGGAGCTGATGAAGCAGGTGAAAGATGAGACCGGACTAGGCGTACTTCGGCTGCAAGATCGCCATCTAATTACCTGTGTTAGTCCTCTAGAGGTCAATGGAGAGCTTGTTGGCGAACTTTATGTTGTCGACGAGATTACAGAAGATAGCCAAAGCTTGGCGCAGATTACTCGTATGCTAGCGTTTTCCAGCATGCTAGCAATTGGAGTAGGCGCGATCGCGACGTCTCTCTACATCAACCGAGCCCTGCGACCCATTCGCAAACTAAACCGCTTAGCGGGTAACATCTGCGCTGAGAATCTAGCTGGTACTCGTTTAGAGTTTGACCGCGCACCTACCGAGGTTCAAGAGCTTGCTCAAACTTGCAACACAATGATCTCTCGGCTGTCTGCCGCCTGGGACCAGCAGCGTCGATTTGTCAGCGATATCTCCCATGAGCTACGGACACCACTCACTCTAGTTCACGGCTATTTGCAAAGCACCCTTCGCCGCAGCTGTAACCTGTCTGCTCCTCAAAAAGAAGGACTCGAAATTGCCGCTGCCGAGGCCGATCGCACGATTAAGCTGCTACAAGAGCTACTTGATCTTGCCCGCGCTGATAGCGGCAATTTCCAGTTCAAGATAGAACGAGAGTCTTTAGACGATATCACGCGGGAAGTGATAGGAATATGCCGTTACGCTACGGGCCGCATCCACTTAAAGTTGGAACCAGCTACTGCGCTAGTTGATCGCAATCGACTTAAGCAAGTGCTGCTCAACTTGATTGATAACGCGCTCAAGTATTCGATTGCTAGTGAGCCAATTACTGTCACACTCAAAAAGATGGGAAATCAAGCCTATATAGAAGTTAAAGACACGGGTCGGGGAATTCCTCCTAGCGATCTCAACAAAATATTTGACCCGTTCTATCGGGTAGACGAAGATCGCTCGCGGGCGACAGGCGGCACCGGCCTTGGTTTATCAATTGTCAAAACCTTAGTAGAAGGTATGAACGGAACGCTGAAGGTGCAATCTAAACTAGGTGAAGGGAGTGTGTTCACTGTTTCTTTGCCCACTTAGTCCTAAATCTGCCTCTATTGCCGTTTATGGAAGGCGACCTAACGTTAAGGATCGCTCAATGGACAAACGCTTTTGCTATAAGGGAACACGAGCATTAACACCCCAACAAAGGCGATCTAATCCCATATCTACCTGCTCACTTAAGGAGACTCTATTCATGTCTGAGGATACCGTCCGCATTCTGATCGTAGAAGATGAGGAGAAGCTGGCGAAGTTTGTCCAGCTAGAGCTGGGCTATGAAGGCTATGAGGTAATTGTTGCCAACGACGGACTCAGCGGATTGATGGCCGCTAGAGACAGCGAGCCTGATTTAGTTCTACTCGACTGGATGATGCCCGGGCTAACTGGGGTCGAAGTCTGTCGGCGGCTGAGGGCTACGGGTGCGATGATGCCGGTTATTTTACTAACGGCTAAAGACGGCATCGAAGATAGAGTTGCGGGATTAGATGCTGGTGCAGATGACTATGTGGTCAAGCCCTTCAGCATCGAAGAATTACTCGCGAGGGTCAGAGCGCATTTACGGCGCAATCAGCCGGAAGATCCAGAGTCGTTTTTGTTTGCTGATCTAAGCTTGAACCGTAAGACTAGAGAGGTCAGGCGCGGCGATCGCTTGATTGAGCTGACCGCCAAAGAATTTGACCTGTTGGACTACCTAATTTCGCATCCCAAGCAGGTTTTGACCCGCGATCGCATCCTCGAAGAAGTCTGGGGCTACGACTTTATGGGCGACTCTAATATCATCGAAGTCTATATTCGCTACCTCAGACTAAAGCTAGAAGCCGAAAATGAGTCTCGCCTAATTCAGACTGTCAGAGGAGTTGGCTATGTTATGCGTAGCTAGAGACCTATGCCCCAATAGAAGCACTAGGGGCCTTGTATCTGACGGCCTGTAATCTGGTTCGTATCTTTAGCTAATCGCCGCCATATTGGGCCTTAAGCTCAGCGACCCTATCGTCGTCTATCTTCTGAATGAGTACAGGCGGTAGTTCAAATGTCCTGCCTGCTTTCAAGACGGTTAGATCGCTAGCAGCGCTCATACTACTGTTTCGCTCTGCTTTAGTCAGTTGTAAAGCGTCGAATAATTGCTGGGATGTCGCGGGGATGAACGGTGATGAGGCGATCGCATACAGCCGAATCAGATTGATGCAGGTGCGAATTACCACAGCAGCCTCATCTTTATCTTGCTTGAAAAGCGTCCAGGGCGCACGCACATCAATGTACTGGTTACCCGCCGACCACAGCGCATTGAGCGTTTCGGTGGCTTTGCGAAATTCCATATTCTGGAGGTGCGAACGCAACCGAGCAACCATCTCCTTGCAGGTTTTCTCTAGCGCTGCTTCTGCCTCACCGGGTTCACCCCCAGCTGGTAGCTCATTGCCAAAACGCGACACCGTAAACTTCAAGATCCGGTTGATAAAATTTCCAAAATTATCAGCTAGCTCCTTGTTTACTTTGGTCTGAAACTGCTCCCAGGTAAACGCAGAATCGGCAGATTCTGGCGCAGAGGCCATTAGCATGTAGCGCCAATAATCCGCCGGGGCGATTTCTAGAGCCTGATCGAGAAACACACCGCGCTTGGAACTCGTCGAGAACTTGCCGCCGTAGTAATTTAGCCAGTTAAAGCCCTTGATGTAGTTCGCCATCTTCCAAGGCTCTTTGGTTCCTAAAATCGTTGCTGGCCACATGATCGTATGGAACGGTAAATTATCTTTGGCCATGAACTGGGTATAGCTCACGTCATCTGCGTCATACCACCAGCTTTTCCAGTCCGTTGTATTCTCGTCGCTCTGCTGATCACTCCATGCCTTTGTTGCTGATACATAGCCAATCGGCGCATCAAACCAAACATAAAAGACCTTATCCTCAAACCCTTCTTTAGGTACGGGCACCCCCCATTTCAAATCACGAGTAATCCCTCGACTTTGTAACCCTTCATCCAACCATTTGTAGGCAATCGAGCGCGTCAAGTTTGGCCAGTTGGTCTGCGCGTCTACCCAACGACGCACATCGTCACTCAGCTGGTCTAGGCGTAAAAACAGATGGCGGCTAGCGCGCACTTCTACATTTGTACTACCCGAAATAGCTGATCGCGGTTCAATCAACTCTGTCGGACTTAATAGCTTGGTACAGTTCTCGCACTGATCGCCCCTAGCCCGCTCATAGCCGCAATTTGGACAAGTTCCCTCCACATAGCGATCGGGTAAAAATCGCTGGTCGGCAATAGAGTAGACCTGGCTAGTTTCACGCTCTTCGATATAGCCTTGCTCATCGAGACGGCGGTAAAAGTACTGCGTTAGCTCCTTCTGTTCTACTGAGGAGGTGCGACCAAAATAGTCAAAAGACAGGCCAAACTGTTGATAGATATCTGCCTGCCGCTCATACTGACGCTGACAGAACTCAGCAACTTCTAGGCCTTCTTCTACCGCTGCAATTTCAGCGGGCGTTCCATGCTCATCTGTAGCGCAGATATAAAGGACCTCTTCACCTTCTTGCCGTAAGAACCGGGCATACACATCTGCTGGCAGCATTGAGCCTACCAAATTGCCAAGGTGCTTGATACCGTTGATGTAAGGTAGCGCGCTGGTGATGAGATGTCGCATATGAGTCTAGAGCAGTTGGAAAAACTTAGGCTCTAATCAGCCTAGCGGTTTGAGTCCTTACTGACTAGGTTACTGCTATGACTCCTCACCGTGATTCTCTTACTTATAGGCTTCGAGATAGGCTTCGAGGTCGAACTTCAAGATGACTGGCTATGCTACCCAACAGCTAGGATACTTTTTTAGAAGGGACCAGAGATGGTAAGACTTTGAGTCGAGGGGCCGGTGTGATGGATAAAGACAGCTTTTCTGCTTCCTGACCAGATTTTTGGGTGGATTTCTGGGCGGGAAGCTTCGTAACCTGCGGAATTAGGCTTTCTTCGTAGCCATAGCAGTGCGTGCCTAACATCTTGTCCCAAAAGGTGAAGTACAAACCATAGTGAACGTTGTACTTTCGATGATGAAACCAGTGATGCATAGGCCCGATTAACCAGCTACCTAGCCAGCGACCAGCGACTGAGTCTTGAAACATGCGTAGGCTGAAGTGATGAATCAGTGCGCCTAAGCTCATGCAAAGAACTACCGCGCACAGCACGCTCAAATGCATTGGGATTAGGCAGATTGCACCCATTACATAGAGTGCTTGAACCAAAGCTTCTGCTGGATCAAAGGAAAAAGCAGTGAGAGGAGTGGGATTGTTTGAACGATGGTGGCCTTGGTGCATCCATCGATAGCATTTTGGGTGATGGGCTAGCCGATGAGTGAAGTAGAAGTAGGTATCTTGCAGGAAGAGGACTAGACATAGACTGAAGCCGATGTACCACCACCCATAGCGAGTAGGCTCTAGATATAGTCGGGTATGGCCTAGGGTATAGAGCGTAGTCATCAGCGATGCACAGACCGCGAAGATAGCAGACGACCAAAGCGAGAGCAGAACGTCGTGACGAACAGAGACCCAGAGATTACGGACCGAAAGTGTTTCTTTGAGCTTTTTAGTGACAATAGGTGAACGCTTTGAGGATTTCCTAAGGAAGAAGAGAACGTAGAGACTGCCTGATACAAAGAGATAGCCTGATGCAGTCACGATGAAAAATATCAGACTGTGCCAGCACCAACTTTTTACTAATGAAGAGAAATCCAAAATCCGCCTATATCAAAGAGTACGTGTTGATTAATCGCAGTTTACTGGTTTGCTCTGCTCGCTCAAAGACCTTGACAGCTTTTATTTCTAAGATCGTTACAAAAGGACCTAGCCATCCGCAAAGCTAAACTCAGATGAGATAGCTACTTCTCATATTGCTTAGCAATAAAAATCCTTATCCTCCTTATCTTGCAAGCCTTTCACTTCCCTTTCAGTGTTTATGCGAAGGCTTCAACATAAAGATTAGCGTTAATAAATATTACGAAAATGGTCTTATATTAAAAAGTATTGCGGATCCATGCATCTGCTGTTAGCGTATGCATGTTGATTCGAGCAAAGCCCTATTCCTTTTAAAAGTCTTTATGTTTAGGCGCTCACCATAGTTTGTTTCATCCGCATCAGTTTGTTTCATCCGCATCTACATTCTTGTACTTCAAGGAGTCTGCTAACTATGAAACTTATTTTGTCTAGCCGACTAGTCCAGTCATTCGTTGCCAGCTTAGGTAGTTGCGCTTCCTTCTTACAGCACCTTCTGATGAGAGCTGCTGTGGCTATCTCACTGAAGCTTTGCTGGTTTGCCGCGCGAGCTTTACTAAGTGGCTCTGCTCGTACTCAGGCCAGCTCTACCCTCTAGTTCAACGCTCTAGTAATACAAAGGTACTGGCAAAAACAGTCCTTCATATCTGCCGAAGGCTATGGGCTGCTCGCTACGGTTAAAGCGCCTGCAGCCGAACCACGCAAAAAATAAGGTCTCTACTGATGAATATCAAAGGTAAGATCGCTCTGATTACGGGTGCCTCTAGGGGTATTGGCCGAGCGATCGCGCACGAACTTGCCAAAAATGGCATCCGCCGTCTCATTCTGGTAGCTCGGAGTGCCCATCAGCTTCACCAAGTGGCCAACGACATTCGCTGCTTGAATGTAGAGGCTATCCCGATTGCGTTAGATTTGACTATCTCTAGAGATGTCAGTGTTGTTATGGCTAAGATCTGGCGCGACTACGGCGATATCGACCTGCTAATCAACTGCGCAGGTGTTGCCTATCAAACGCCTTTTTTGAAGTGTCGTTCTAGTCAGGTGCAGGCCGAGATGTCGCTCAATATGATGGGAATGTACACCGTCACGAGTGCGATCGCTCGGCGGATGGCCTCTAGGCGCAGCGGTACGATCGTCAATGTCTCTAGCCTGATGGGAAAAATTGCCGCGCCCACGATGGCGACTTATTCAGCGACTAAGTTTGCTATTGTTGGCTTTACTCGGGCGCTACGAATGGAGCTAGCCCCGCACAATGTCAGGGTCATGACACTACTGCCCTCTTTGACCGATACTGACATGGCTAAGGACATGGAAAAGTTTCGAGGGGTTATCCCAATGAGTACTGAGCAGGTTGCTAAGGCACTGACCCAAGGACTCAGTAAAGATGCGTCTGAGGTGCTAGTCGGTTGGCAGTCGCATTTGGCGGTCTGGTGTGATCGCATCTCACCCTGGCTGTTGGAGCAGATCTTGTGTTTAAGCGCGCCGCGCCGAGTCACAAGTACTCCTACGACCTAGAGTCCTAGTGAGAGAGCCGCTCAGGAGATCTGAGGCGTTGTCGCAGATGGCTTAATGCGTTAGGAAATCTGCAGATTGAGCGGCTCTGTCTGATAGAGGGCGCTATCTTCAGGCGTATTCCAAGTAATTCAACAGATGCAATAAAAGATCTGATAGCCTGAAGAACCAGTATCCTCAATAAACCCTTTGACACATGACCCCTCAAGACATATCTACCTCGAGCTCGACTGACCAGTTGCTATACGGTGAGCGGGTGATCGCAGAAGGCACGCTAATTACGTTTCCTAACCCTCGACCGGGGCGGGTATACACTATCGATATCACGCTGCCAGAATTCACCTGCAAGTGCCCGTTCTCTGGCTATCCAGACTTCGCCACTATTCATATTCACTATGTTCCTGACGAGCGAGTTGTAGAGCTAAAAGCAATCAAGCTGTACATCAATAGCTATCGCGATCGCCATATCTCACACGAAGAATCGATTAATCAAATTATGGATGATTTCGTTGCTGCCTGCGACCCGCTTTCAGTCACAATCAAAGGAGACTTTTTGCCGCGCGGTAATGTACATACCGTCATTGAAGTAGCTCATGAGAAGGCTGCTTAGAGCCCAAGCAAATAGCTAGACCACAGAAACTGTTGCATAGAAGCCGCTGCATAGAGAGTTTAGACAAGCTAGCTCGAAGCGCTTGTGTAAAACTGCAGCGCAAATCGCCAGAACCAGCGAGAGAATTGAAACAGAATCAGTGCTAGCAAAGCTGAACCAAGTAGCCACGTTGGTTCACTGCGACCCATCATGGTTTTAGCCGGGACTGTAGTGAGAAAAGCGACTGGAATAATAAAGGTGAAGAAAACCCGATAGGCAGCAGGATAGCCCTCGATCGGAAATCGACCCGCTTCTAGAAGCGATCTCAGTACCTCGGTGACATTGTAGATTTTGACAAACCAAATGCTGGTCGCTCCTAAAATAAACCACAGACTGTACAAGCTAACTAAACCAAGCGCTAGTGTCGGTAGCATCGATAGGTAGTCCAGCGCGGATAGGCCAATCTGAGCGCCCGCATAGAGAACAATGACCACCCCAAAGATTAGATCAGGAAACCCCCAGGGTGATACCGTATGCGTCGACAGCCAAAACTGAGAGCTCACCGGCTTGAGTAGCACAAAATCTAACGTGCCTTCTTGGACGTAGCCAACGATCTTATTCAGGTTTGGGACTAAGAAAGTTGCTGCAAACCCTTGCAAGATCGTAAAAATTCCTAGCACCACGAGTGCTTCACTCCATGACCAGCCTGGAAACGAGTAGTCAGTGCGATAGAACAAAAACAGCCCAAACAAGCTGCCGACTAGTCCACCTAGACTACTTATCACTGCAACTACAAAATTGACACGATATTCTAACTCGGCAGCAATCGTCACCTGCCAAAACAGTTGTAGGACTCTTACGTACTGAGCGATTGTCACAGTAAATCTCTTATCTACTAAATGCTTGACTAGTTTTAAACCGATACAGCTTACTTCTAGAGAAGTTAGACCGTAAAGAGCCAAGCCTTCGATGCCAGCCATACTACAGCATAGGACTACTCAAGAAAAAATGCCTGGGTCTGTCTTAATCTAGCTAAGTATCTTGTGCGATCAGTCGTTGTTAGTACTGTTTTCGGCTCTTAAATAGGTGGATAGCGATAGATAGATAGTTTTTCTTGTAGCTTCCGGCGAGCCCTAGCAATGCGAGACTTGACTGTACCTAAAGAAACGCCCGTCATACTTGCAATTTCCTCATAAGAAAGACCTTGCAGCTCTCGCAAGGCAATGGTCTCTCGAAAAGTTTGGGGTAGTTCTGACATTGCTTGCTCAAGATAGTCACGAAACTCGCGGGTCAACACGTCGTCCGTAGGGGTCGGCTGGTCAGAAGGTAGCTCCCATTCATAGTGTCTATTATTGAGATAGCGAGGCGCATCTAGTGAGACAGACCTTTGGAAGCGTTTTCGCTTACGCAATTCGTCATAGAACAGATTGGTCGTAATTCTACTTAGCCAGCTCTTGAACTTTGTAGGATCGTTCAGTTTGTGGATACTTTTATAAACTCGAATCCATACCTCTTGCGCCAAGTCGGTTCGATCTAGCCAATCGGATGCGAGATCGAAAAGCAGCTTGTCGATATAGCGGTGGTAGCGAGCAACCAATTCCTCAAAGGCAGTACGGTCTCTACTGTCTAGCTTCTGACAGCGAAGAATAAGTTCGCTATTGGATAGTTGAGTCAGTGATGTTTTTAACAGAGACATATGCACAGGCGTATTCGGTTCTGACTGCGTCGACCGTTGTGCTAGCTGCGGTGTCATCTTTATGAATGGAGGTAGACGTTAAAGCGGTTTTGCCTAATGACTACGCGTAGCCACAGAAGTTTATACCTGCTGCTACTGTAGATATCACTTAGATGAAGTGACCGCTGCATACCTCATGCTTCTTCGTATAATTACTGACTTATTAAGAGTGTGTATTTCTAGCTGCGTTCATCAAAAGCCAATTCTGATTATTCAAGCTCCCATGCCAGAGTATCGTTTTAGACCGGCTCTCCATAGACAGCGGTTGATCAAAAAAGCGATCGCACCCCAAGCGACCATCATTACTAAGCCTCTTTGTAAATCAACGGGCAGCCCAATCAACAAGCTCGCTGGGAAATAGACCAGGTAAGGAAATGGTGTCCAAAGTGCAAACTCGCGCACTGGATCAGGAAAGAGTGTCAGCGGTGCCACCATGCCAGATAAAAAGGTATAGAACAGAAACCAAAACTGTTGAATTGCGGATGCTCTTTCTACCCAAAACGCCAGCATCGCGAAGGTGTACTGAATCAAGAACCGCAAGCAAAAAGAGAACATTAGCGCTAACCCACCCCAAAAGAAGGCAAACGGTGTGGGTAGCCAAATGGCTTCTGGATACAGCAAACAAAATAGTCCAATCAGCAGCAGAATGAAGGGGATACGAGTAAGCCGTTCAGCGAGATGCCCGAAGAAGTGCCGCCATACTGGATCGATCGGTTGTAACAGTAGCGGAGAGAGCTTCCCTTGGACAACTTCTTTCTCAAAGTCCCAAATTACCCATACCACTGTGAACTGTCGTACTAGAAAAATTGCCAAGAAGTAGCGAGCAAACTCTGCTGATGTAAAGCCAAGATCATTGTCTTGGGCTGCCTGATTCCACAGCCCTAAAAAGATTAGCGGGAAAGAACCTGAAAGAACCCAGAAGATAAGTTCGGCCCGGTACTCGACCATATAGGCGTAGTAGACAGAAAGTAGGGTGCGCGCAACGCGAAAAGGACGCATAGGATTCATCCCCTATCACTATCTATCGTGACAGAATCCATCGTGTCAGATCGTCCTGTCTCGAACACTTTGCCAATGACATCTTCGATTGGCGGCTCGGTAATCGTAAGATCTTGGATCTTAAGGGTGTTTAGCAAGCGGGTAACCGTTTGGGTGAGTTTGTCTGATTTGATTAAGAAGGTGGCCTGGCAACCTTCTAGCGATTGAAGATTACCGTAGGTTTGTAGGGTAGCCCTATCGACGGGCAAAGTGCGATCAAGTTCTATCGAAATTTCGCGGTAAGGGGCGAATTGTTCGAGTAGACCGTCAAGCAGGCCGTCGTAGATCAAGCTACCTTGATGGATGACAAGGACGCGATCGCACAGGGCGGTAATATCAGCCATATAGTGACTCGTCAGCAGTATGGTGGCCCCGTATCGCTGATTGTATTCTTGTAGGAAAGCGCGGACGGCCACTTGCGCATTGACATCTAAACCAAGTGTGGGTTCATCGAGAAATAAAACTTTAGGACGGTGAAGCAGCGCCGCTAGCATCTCGGCCTTCATGCGTTCGCCCAGTGATAGTTTACGAACAGGCTGCCTGAGCTGGTCTTGAATAGAGAGCATTTCAGCTAGCTCCCCGACGCGCTGACGAAATTCGGCGTCGCTGAGGCTGTAGACAGCAGCGTTGATTCGTAGGGAGTCGAGTGCAGGCAAATCCCACAGGAGCTGCTGCTTTTGTCCCATGATTAAAGTGATTTTTTTAAGGAAGTCATTGCGGCGATCGAACGGCCGATGATCAGCGACACACACATGGCCAGAAGATGGATGAATTAGGCCAGTAAGCATTTTGAGTGTGGTTGTCTTTCCAGCGCCGTTGGGTCCTAAAAAGCCAACTATCTCGCCTGGTTCGATAGTGAAAGATACTCGTTTGACCGCTTCAATATTGCGGTAAGTACGACGAAAAAAGTGCTGAAGCGTGCCTTTCATTCCAGCTTCTTTAACGGCGACCGGATAGACTTTTCTTAGATTTTGGACATCGATAATGGGCATAGTCTAGGTCAGATGTTCGCCTTTCACCATAGTCTAGAGCAGGTAGGTGTAGAGCAAGCAGGTTCAGAGTGGGCAGTGCGGTTATCGAAAGGTAAAGGCTTCTAGAATTTATCGCGGGACAACATGAGATTGGCTAAGTTGATAGGAGAAGGTAACTTTGATGGAGATGGAAGAAGCCGATAGAGAAGCTATCCGTCAGGTGATTAGCCTACAGATTACAGCGTTTCAGCAAGGTGACGTGACCACCGCTTTTTCTCAGGCAGCACCTGGTATTCAGCAGCAATTTGCTACGGCCAACAATTTTGCTGCGATGGTCGAAGCTGCCTATCCATCTGTCTATCGCCCTCGTTCAGTTGTATTTGAGAACGTATTAAAGGTAGACGATCTACCTGCCCAGCAGGTAATGCTGATGGATCAAGCAGGAAAGTTAATTCGAGCCACCTACCTAATGCAACGGCAATGGACAGGAGAATGGAAGATTGCCGGGTGCTATCTAACGCCGATGAAGTGAAAGGAAGGATAAATAGTAGCATCTTGTAGCAGTGAGTTTCTGGCCTACTTTTCTAATCCGCTGCTTCTGGCCTGCTTTTCTAGTCCGCCTTTTAAGGAGTAGAAGCATACAGCGCCTTGAAAAAGTGACCGATTAGATAAAGGGAGCCACAAAAAACTGTCGGTTGCGTTTGGACCGCGGCTACGAGCGCTGTTTCTAACTCAAGATGGGTTTGGGTATAGCTCAGTGCGGGACAGACTTTCTGAGCGATCGCCTTGAGCGCTTCAGGCTCTGCGCTTAAATGACCGGGGACTGCTGTTAAATGTAGCCGATCGCCTGGTCTCAGCAGCGTTTTAAAGATTGCCTCATGGTCTTTGGTCTGCAGCATTCCCATCAACCAGGTAATAGAACGATCCGGGTACGTGTGATCTAGATATGTTCTAAGCGATCGCGCCGCCTCTTGGTTGTGCGCCCCATCGATTAGTAAGTTATACCCTCGCCACTGCACCTGCTGTAACCGCCCCGGCCAGCGGACATTAGCCATACCCTGCGTGATAGCTTCATCGGAGATGGTCCAGCCTTGGGTTTGCAGCGACTGAAGAACGGCGATCGCACAGGCAGAATTTACATGCTGATGCTCTCCTAGCAAGGTTTGCTGATAGTCGATCCCACCGTAGCTAAGCAGTCCGTCGCTATCTGTACTTTTACTATCGCTAGCCTCTGCCTGCTTCACAGCAGGCTGAACCCATATCAACGGCGCGCCTACTTCTTTGGCTTTAGACTCTACGATAGCGACTGCCTCCGGCGGCAAAGGTCCAACAATCGCCGGAACGCCAGGTTTAAAAATGCCAGCTTTCTCTCCCGCAATCTCTGCTATCGTATCGCCTAGCCTTTGCCAGTGATCGCGGCCAATCGAGACAATCACCGTAGCTAATGGCTGATCGCATACATTAGTCGCATCTAGTCGGCCTCCTAGCCCGACTTCAACGACTGCCACATCAACCTGCTGCTGAGCGAAGTACTGCCAAGCCATCGCAGTAAACACTTCAAACTGGGTAGGAATAGAATCATCTAGCGAATTAGCATTATCTTTTCTCTGAGCGATCGCTTCTTCCACAGAATCTAGCGTCGTCTGCAAAGCTGTCCAGCTAATTGGCGTACCATCTACCCGGATGCGCTCTCGCCAATCTACTAAATGAGGCGACGTATAGCACCCCGTCTTATAGCCCGCTGCTGTTAGAACAGAAGATAGATAGGCACAGACTGATCCTTTGCCATTCGTACCAGCAACGTGAACTATCGGTACCCTACGATGCGGCTCACCTAAGGCGAATAGGACGGATTTAATCCGATCAAGACCTAGCTCCACACCGAAGCGTGCGTATGCTTGCAGACGACTTTCGACCGTTTGCTGAAGCGAACTTGAGGAACTAGGCAGACTCATAAGTAAAGAGACGTAGCGCAAAAAGGCAAAAAAACGAAAGGGAGATAGGTTTCTATCTCCCTTCTAAAACAGTTGGCGGCAAGATACAGGTACTATCTAACTCTAGCGGTTGCTCAAGTTTAGAACCTATATACCACAGACTAACTGACTATAAACTAAACGGCCGCAAACTAAACAGCCTCTAAGTTTTTCTCACCCGTACGAATCCGTACAATCTCATCAACTGGACTAATAAAGATCTTGCCATCACCAATTTCGCCGGTTCGAGCAGATTCAATAATTTTGCTAATGACCATATCGGCCTGAGCATCTTCTACCACAATCTCTAGCTTCAGCTTTTGTAAAAACTCAACGGTATATTCCGAGCCCCGGTATCGCTCTGTTTGCCCCTTCTGACGACCAAATCCTCGCACTTCGGAGACGGTCATACCAACGATACCAGCATTGACTAAGGCAATTTTTACCTCATCTAGCTTGAAAGGACGGATAATTGCTTCAATTCTTTTCATGACTTACGTACTTTTCTCCCAAGGATTCAGCCGATTCTGATGTGTATATGTAGCAAAGTACGAATGCATCGCAACTTTGCTACACAGGTTGCCTACTGCTTTTCTAGCACTTGCGGCGGATATGATTGACCTTAGCAACCTAACAGAATCTATAGCAGAGCAGGGTCACCCTATCACCGTAACAATGAATACAGTATCAGCTCAATCATAGAAGAATCTAACGTCTGCCTAGCAATGGCTTCATAATTAGGAACCCAGCGCCAAAAGCCGTCACAACAATCAACAAAATAGAAAGCGCTAGCCAAATGCCGCTAATCTCTTGCTGAGCGCTCTTTTCTAAGAGAGAGCTATGATGGCTGCCAGATTCTTCTGTGAAGAGCTTAGGCATCATGGCAGAAAACTGAAAGCTTAGCTTAGAGTCTTTCTGAGGCTGTTGGCTAGTATTTTCAGATAGCTTAGAGATTTGTTTCTTGCCAGAACGCCCCGTGGGGTGGCCTTCGCTAATCGGCTGATGCACAAGCGTATGGGTTGATGGCGAAGTAATCTGAGCTGAGGCAGCTGAAGGCTCGTATGGCATTGCGGCCTGATCAATGAGATTAGGGTCAATGAGTTCGAGTAGATGAGAGCGTTGAGTGTTTGGTCTTTCGCCGGTTTGCTTTCCAGTTTTCTTTTCACTTCTTTGCTTTTCGCTCTGTGTTCGATTTGAGCTAGCTGAGGCAGCATCGAGCCTACTGCGTTGGGTGCCAGTGTGTTTGGCGCCAGTGTTCTTAGTGAGAGGTTCTTTCTTATCGCTCCGTAGGCCACTACGCGAGCTGTTGTAAACGCTATTTTTAGCTCCCCTAGTGACACCAGCAGTGTGGCCTAGGCTGACTGCTGCTTGGACAACATGATGAATTTCTTGCTTTAGTCTCTGATTTTGTCTTAGCAGCTGCTCGTTGCGGTTGTTGAGCGAATCAATGACGGCTTTATTCGCCCGCAGCTCGGCGGCTAGCTCTCGATGTACTGACATAGGTACAGAAGGCGCATAATTAGTCGAAGCGGACCGAGTAGACTCAGTGTAGGAGGAAGACTTCATAGGAAGAAATAGGAGTCGCTTATGTGCTTTTGCGTGGGTTTCAAAGCTGATTACAAGAACGAAAATAGGCCGATATTCAACCTTGTTTCAGGACTTGGCAAAAGAGGCAGGGTTAAGTAGTCAAATTAGAGCAACGTTGGTAACATTCGTCAACTGCAAACCCAATGAAATATCCAAAAAGCGGCTGACGCCCAGGCAAGGTAACGAATACGAACATATCAAGTTCGATTAACGCGATTGACTGCCTATTTGTACCCTATTTTGTCCCTGTTCTCTCGTTCTCTTGGTTGCCTTTCTTTCTAGGCCGTACTTTTTCCCAAGAAGGGTACTTAACTCTGCTGAGTGGATTGGAGATGAATCGATTGAGCTAGTAGAGCAGCTTGGGTGCGATCGCGCAATCCTAATCGACTCAGCACACTCGTCACATGGTTTTTCACGGTTCCTTCAGACAAGAACAGCTGCTGTGCAATTTCTTTATTGCTTGCTCCGTTGCCAATGCAGACTAATACCTCGGTTTCTCTAGGCGTTAGCGCAGCGACTTCGGGTGGTAGATCTACTTTATTCGCTTCAAGAGATGTATCGAGCGCACTACTAGCTCGTGTAGATCGCGATACCGGTGGCGCTGCTATGTTTGGCAACGCGCCGATCATCTTTTGGACGATGCCAGGACCAAATTGACTATAGCCCTTAGCGACTGAGCGAATAGCTGCCGCTAGCTCTTCAGAAGGGGTGTCTTTAAGCAAATACCCTTGAGCACCTACTGCCATCGATTGGGCGATGAGCTGATCGTCGTCGAAGGTAGTGAGCACCAAGACCTTGATAGCCGGATAGTGCTTAGAAATCATGGCTGTGGTGGCAACGCCGTCCATGACGGGCATCCGCATATCTATCAAAGCCAATTCAGGTAGCTGATCTGGTTTTGCATTGGCCAGCCAGTCAAGCGCGATCTTGCCGTTTGCAGCTTCGGCGATGATCGCGAGATCACTTTCTAGAGAAAGCAGCGCGTTGAGCCCTTCTCGAATAAGCTTTTGATCTTCAACCAAAAGAATCTTAATCATGACGCTATCAACCTCCCAATTGGCAAACTTACCTGTATGCTGGTGCCTTGACGAGAACTATTCAGCACAAAAGTTCCCCCTACCGATTCAGCGCGATCGCGCATACTCTGTAATCCAAAGCCTGCTTTCGCGCCTAGCGGATCAAAGCCCTCACCATCATCTTCTAAACTCAAAGTGGCAATTGCCTGGGAGCTGAGCAGCTGTAGCCGAGCATGTTTAGCATTGGCATGCTTGACGATATTCGTGAGTCCTGCTTGCACAATCCGATAGAGTAAAACCTGCAGGTTACTAGGGAGCGCAGTTGCTAGTTTGATGTGATGCTCGATATCGAGATGGTTCGATGGGCTAGACTGAATATCTTCGATCAGATGAACGATCGCTGTTTCCAAGCTTTGACCCATCAGCGGATCTTGACGTAGGGTGGCAACTGATTGCCTAACTTCTTGCAGTGACTGGCTCCCAAGCCGCTTAGCATTCTGTAGAAACTGGTGTGATCGCTGTGGATCTTTCTCCCACAGCTTCACAGCGCTCTCTAGCTGAATGTTCAAAGCTGTCAGCGAATGCCCTAATGAATCGTGGATGTCACGCGCGATTCGACTACGCTCTTGATCCATGGCTAACTTTTCAATTTCTTGGGCAGAGTGGCGTAAGGTCTGGTTTGCCTGCTGAAGCCGGTGCTGGCTCTGACGTTCTGTCAATAGCGCGTTGATTAGTAAGACCACTAGCAATAGAGATAGCGCAAACAGCACAATAAAGTTTAGCTGTAGTCCCATCGCTAGCATTCGAAAGCGATCGCGCGCTTGGGGCGGTAGCCGACCACCCAGCCCAAAAAGTAATCGCAGCCGAAAGACTAGTCCGCCTAAGAATAGGATAAAGGCGATACCCGCTAGCATGATCCGTCCGGTCGGCGCAAACATCAGGCAGCCTCGAATCACCAGCACCAAATAAATGAACGGGAACGTGCGGCCATCATTGAAAACGGTCACCGAAGCCACTAAAACCAGCAGAATTTGTCCTAGTGTATGTCCTAATTTTGCCAGTCGCCCACTGGGTAGATACAATCCCATTGCTCCAAAAATCATCAATGAGACGAGAGCAAGCACAGGACTGTAGTGCCAGATAAAACTAGTTAGACCTGCATCCGACGGCGAACGGCCTGATCGCCATGACTCGTTGCCTAATCGTTTAGCCAATCGTCCAGGGGGTGACTCCAGCACGCTAGCCATTGCCATCGCTAATAAGCCCCATTCTAAATAGAGCAAAAAGCGGAAGGGATGATTTTGAAACCGAATTGCTCGCATAGCGCAATCAATCAATCAAAGTTTTCTCAACGGAGCAGCTACTCACAAGAGTGTGAAATCGTACAGAGCGCCTAGTTTAACTATCCCTTAGCCGCGGCATTGGGGGTTGTTTCAATCGCCTAGTCATGACAAAAGTCATGGGTGTGATCGTGACCTTTGCCGCCTCTCAAAGCAATTGCTCGCCTCATACAGTAGACATATCTCGGGGAAACAACCCCCAAACGTTGCAAACTCAACCCTATTAAGTACACATGAAATTCAATCTAAAAACTTTCTCTTTAGGTAGTCTGGCTGCGATCGCGCTCTTATCTGCGCCGCTTGTCTTCATCAGCTCCGCCCAGGCTGGAGGCGCTCATCGCATTGGCCACCATTTAGAACAGCTAAATTTGAGCGACGACCAGTCTTCACAAATTCAGGCTATCCTCACCGATACCCGTAGCCAAGTTCAGGCCGTTCTTACAGAAGAGCAAAGAGCCATTCTAGAATCCACTGAAGGTCGTAGGGCTTGGAAGGAGCTTGATCTTACTGACAGCCAGCGTGACCAAATTCGCAGCATCAGCGAAGCCTCTAGAGAAGAAGTGCGTGCCCTCTTAACTGAAGAGCAGCGCGATCAGCTTCAGTCTATGCGTCAAGCGCGTCGCGATCGCCGTGGCGGCATCCGTCGCTAAGTCTAGCTTTGAGATCTCAGCATTCGAGTCTATTGATGCTGTCAATCTGCAGAGGCTAGCTGTTGCGCTTCTTCTACAGTCGCTTCGGCAAATTCATCCAAGCTGGCAACCATCGCTTTTGCGGTCTTTGTCAGCTGCTTGGTTTTGCTTAGCTTTTCACCAAATGAAGTTAACGCAGCGTCTGCTTCTGCAAAGAGGTCTTTGTACTCATCTGGCGGATCGCTCAGCCAATCTTGAAAGATCAAACTCTCTTTGGCTGAGTCTATTTGAGCAGGGTGCGTGGATTGATTTTTCGAATCGTTCGGCTCAAAATCTACCGAAAGCGCTGTTTGAACAAGCGATAAGGCACTTTCCCACGACTTCTTGTAGCGCATGTCCAAAGCCTTAATCGCGGGATATTGCACTTTTAACTGCCGAGTCGTTCCAACCTGAGCAGTGGTATAAACCTTTTGTTTCAGCTTAGATAGCTTCATGCTTATGTAGCTTCTCTTTACAAGAGAATATCAAGTTAGGGACTGCTGGGGCTGAAGTTGGGAAAGCTGTTCACGCATCTCCCGATTTTGAGTTTCTAAGGTTCGATTGAGCTGGGTAAGCTGGGCGATCTGTTCCTTTTGCTCTAACAAAATTGCTCTAGCTTCATCTCGTTCTTTACGAAATCGTCTGGTGTGGGCGACTCGTCCTCCTAGGCTTTGGTTTTTTTTACCTAGTTCTTTTCGGCGCTTCGATTCTTTCTCAAATGCTTTTTGCAGTGTTTCAAATTTCTCTAGTAATTCTGTGTAGGCTTTACTTGTTTCTGCTTCTACTTTCAGCGCTTCGTTTTCTGTCGTCAGCGTTCTAATCTTTGCTTGCAGCGTTTCCGCTTCTTTGACTTTACCAAAGAGGACCTGTTGAAATCTACGAATGATCTTTTCAAAATTAGAGCGCTCGGCTTCCAGCTGTTCATAACTATCTTCTATCTCTGTGATTTTTGATCGCAATAAAGTCGACCGGCGTTGCAAAACGCGAGAGGTACACACGTATTTGATTACAGCGACCGTGCGATCCTGTTCTAGTCCAGGTAGCTGCGTAACCGCAGGACTCTTCCAAAGCTGATCGTAGTTTGTGCAATCGTGTCTGAGCTTAAATGTTTCAACATGACCTGGAGCCGCGATCAGTGTTTCATTTTTGAATCTGACCTGTGAGTACCAGTAGTCAAATAGTTCTCTGTTAGAAACCACGTTGGAGACCAAGATTTCGCCCTACTCTATATAAACCCAGCTATAGACCTGCTGTAACTCAAATCTATACCACTACTAAAGAATGGACATAGAGAGGAATAACTATTTATTCAGCTGTCACAAGCGCTTCATCAGAGGTTAACGAGCCGTCAGCAGGTTGTGCCGCACCCACTAGCGAAATCAAAGGACCCATCTGCTCTTGGCCCGTCAGTGCTAGCTCGCTGTGACACAGTAAAACCCGTTCTTGAGCGCGGCCCAATAAGTCGTGTAGAGTCCGACTAAGGTAAGCCTCGTTGGCAGCTTCTATCTCTGCTAACGTAATGGGTTTTCCAGGCCAGTTTTGTAAGAATAGCGGTGCGCCAAAGAGTTCTCCAGCACTGCTGCCCCACAGAGGCGAACCGGCATCTAGCCAGAATTGCCAGCGGTGATTCAAACGCTGGGCGCGGTATTGATAGATAGTAGAGAGCGTAACCCCTCTTTGGCCCAAAGCACGCGGATTCACTGGATAGGGGTTGGCTGAAACTGTCCCTTTCTGGATGAGCTGAATAAAGCGACCGACATCGCTTAGTCTGTGACTAGCAGCGGATGATTCCGTCGTGCCCCACGCACCATCAACTAGATTTAGGCGATCTTCTACTTCCCAAAAGTATTGGGCCGTTTCCATCAGTTCGCGTAAGGTAGCGAGCTGATCAGCAGGAAGGTGAGTGCCGCGCCACAGAAAATCTTGAACGATGCGGTCGATGGTGATGACTGGTTTGAGGGTGAGTCGCTGCTGGCGGAGCTGCTTTTGAGAGTCGATCCAGTTCAAGATGCGGTTGTAGGCATTGACACTTTGGTGGCCAAGCCGATCCCAGCGTGAAAAGGTCTCGGCAGGAAGTAGGTGAGGGTTTTCAATATCAGGAACGAAGCAGTTATCGACAATTAGCTCAGCGCGAACTGGATCGATGGCAACTAGATCAAACCAGGTATCGGGGGCGCTCCGTAGCGAAGTAGAAGACGTGGAAGAATGAGCTACTAAGGGAGTGGAAGAAGGATGTTGACTAAGGACAACAAGCATTTCGGCGATCGCATCTCGATCCACTAATCGCCCTAGGCCTGGATAGATCAGTGCCAGCAAAGCCAGAAGCGATCGCACCATCGGTGAACTGACCAGGGGCCGCTGATCGTTTAATGATTCGATACCGATGCCTCGGCTGCTGAGAATCTCAATCAGACTGTAGCGCCCGATAGAATCTAGGCCAGGGGCGATCACAGCTATTTCGTCTGGCTGAACCTGACCACTTTCGATAGCCAGCGTGATCGCCTCGGCGGTAATTCGGAGCATTTGCCCTCTAGAAGTAGCCTGCAAAAGCGTGATCTCATCAGGCAGAGCAGGGATAGCCAGCGGATCTGCGACCCATTCGGCAACGCGATTGCCCCATTTTCCCAAAGAGTCCTTCACCGGACTATCTAGTGATATCTGCTCGCACCGAGCTGATAGCGTTAGCAGTTCTGCTGGGTCTGCGCCCAAGCCCAACCGCACCTTACCTTGCGGATTGAAGGTAAATAGGCAAGGACAATCCGCTTCTAGAAAGACTGAAAGCAGCGCAGACATAATCGTTGGGTATTCATCCACATCGTCTGCCAATACGCCTTTGAACCGAGACCGCAGCTGATGTTGATACTGCTCCATTGGCAACAGATACCGCCAATAGAGCGCGCTCATAATGCCGTAGGTCAACAGACCTCGTTGTAAACACCAACTCTGCCAACGTATTAACGCTGCGCCTACCGAGTCCCATAGCGCAGCAGGTGCTAAAGACCCTGGCATTCCCGCCTTTAGAATATCGGCAATTTCTTCGATAGGAATGCAACCTTGAGAGGCTAGCAGCAAAAAATCTAGGCTTCGGCGCACTAAACGCGATTCGCGCCAGCCGTCTACTGCTAGCTCGCCGCTATCAAGCTGGGTTCGCCAGAGTTCTGTCGCTAAAACCTGCTCATTTTCGGGGCGGAGCTTGAGGGGAAACTGAGCTTGTAAGCCGAGTGCTTGGACTAGCAGCGGCCAGAAAAGGATGATCTCGTCCTGAATAAATCCAGCTGGGGTAGACGTGAGCATAGCGACGCGATCGCCTAGATCGTCTATCAAGCGCCCCGCTAGCGCAATCCGGTTGTCGCCATTCGCACCAAACACTAACAGAGGCTGCTGCGGCTGCGCTCCTACCTGCTGAGCAAAGCGAATCAGCTGTTGCGTTTTGCCACTTCGGGTCTCGCCGAAAATCCAATGAGCTACCATTGCTAGCCTTCCTTAATCAGAGCCTGATCTAGTATCTAGCGAATAGACTCCTTATTCAGTACAGCATGCAATGCAAAAACCCGCACTAAGTGCGGGTTTTTAAAAGAAAGTACTTCCCTCTAGGGGAAACGGGCTTTCAGTTTTAAGGGGGGCTAAGAGTCCGCAATAAATAGAACGACTATGAAACAGAGGCTGCAACTGCAAACAGACCAACAATTAGGCTAGCCGCCAGACTACCAAGAATAATGTAGTTACGCTTTTCTATACCAGTAGGGGGCTCAGCCTGGTACATCTTTGGCTCAACTGCAAAGTTGTTTAGCAAACCACCTTCATCTTCTGTATATCTCATACGCTTTAAGCTCTCAATCTATTTGTAAACTTATGTTAACAAAGCTAAGGAGATTTTTCTAGTCCTTAAAGATTAAATATACATAAAGGCAGATATAGGAGCAATGAAAAGCTAGCGATAGCACAGGTACAGAGCTATATAGGCTGCTGATACCTTAGTTTGACTCAGTGACTAATTGTCCCAGTAGTGGGCGAACTAGCACTCGCGTAGGCTTTAACCGGAATACGCCCAGCCTGATACGCAAGTCGGCCTGCTTCGGCTGCCATGCCCATAGCTCTACCCATCGCAACGGGATCTTTAGCAAGTGCGATCGCGCTATTTACTAGTAGCGCGTCGGCGCCTAGCTCCATCGCATGCGCTGCCTCGCTAGGTGTCCCGATTCCAGCATCTACTACTACAGGCACCGTTGCATTCTCAATGATGATCTGGATATTCGCTGCGTTCTTGATTCCCTGACCTGATCCAATTGGCGATCCTAAGGGCATCACCGTGGCGCAGCCGACATCTTCCAACCGCTTTGCTAGCAGTGGATCAGCGTTGATATAGGGCAATACCGCGAACCCTTCTTTCACTAGCTGTTCAGCGGCTTTAAGGGTATCGATTGGATCAGGGAGCAGATACTTCGCATCCGGAATCACCTCTAGCTTCACAAAATTATTGGCTTCTTGGCCTAATAGCTTTGCCATCTCGCGACCTAGTCGGGCTACCCGGATAGCTTCGTCCGCGGTCTTACAGCCTGCCGTATTAGGGAGCATCCAAATTTTCTCCCAGTCAATTGCTTCAGCGAGTCCCTCGTGCCCAGGCGCATTAGTTTGTACCCGTCGTACGGCTACCGTTACGATTTCACTTCCGCTAGCCTCCAGACTATGGCGCATGGTCTCTAGGCTGCTGAACTTACCTGTGCCGGTCATTAGACGCGAGCGGAAGGTTTTACCCGCAATCGAAAGAGAATCAGTGGTAGGAGCGGAGTGAAGGGGGCGAACATCAGCAAGTTGCATGGGAAGCGAGGGGGTTGGGGAGTAGCTAATACTGTCTGGAGCCGGGCGAGTAGAAGATCTCAGTGTAAGCGTGCTAGTAGTAGATTCTCGAAACCGCTCGTAAGAGAATGAGTCTAATAGCGGATCGGCGTGACCTTTTATGTGAGCTGTTACTAACTTTGCAGTGATAGGGGCTAGCAAAATGCCGTTGCGATAGTGGCCGGTTGCCAGCGTTAAATTGTTGCAAGGACTAGTGCCTAGAATGGGCATTTGATCAGGCGTATTTGGGCGAAACCCCCACCAGCATTCTTCTATAGGAAAATTCGCAATCTCAGGGTAGAGCTCAATGGCCGCATTCAGTAGCTGAGTGATTCCAGCAGGCGTATTATGGGGTGCAAATCCGACTTTCTCTACTGTGGCGCCCAAAACAATACGTCCGTCGCGCCTAGGTACGATATACACTTTCTCTCCGTAGAGCACGCGGCTCAAGGGTTGAGCCTGACTATACTCAAGGGGAACTCGCAGGCCAGCCATCTGACCTTTTGTCGGCGTTACAGGAATTGGCAATAGCCCTCCAGACCAGGCACCCGTCGCTAGAACGTAATGATCAGCTTGCTGTTCGCCAGCTGAAGTCCGTAGGCTAATGACTCTACCCTGATGCTGAACAAAGCCTTCAAGCGCAACGCCTTCTTTGATCTCTATACCAGCATCTTGGGCCGCAGTGAGTAATGCTCGAATTAGAGCCCGATTGTCTACTTGAGCATCTTCTGGATAAAAGTAGCCACCTATCACACTTTGGCTTAATCCTGGCTGATAGCTATGGATAGCCTCCGCATTGATTGGAAAAGCCGTCTTTGCATTTTTGCGGGGCTGTAGGTAGGGCGAAAGTATGCCACAGGGCCAGTAGCCGCTGTCTTGGCCAGTGAGATCTTCTAACTTGCTAGTCCATGTGGGATAGAGTTCTAAGCTGCGCTGGCACAGCTCAGACATTGGGCCGGGGGGGAGGTGTTCGGCGTTTGGAGCAAGCATTCCAGCAGCAGCATGTCCAGCGGCAGCAGTAAAGTCTTTGCTAAGAACGGTAACCTGCATACCATGCTGATGAAGCTCTAGGGCGATCGCTAGCCCTATAATTCCGCCGCCTATAACAATGACATCTGTCTGCTGCATGGTCGAAACTCTAGTCACCACAGCGCCGGAACAGATTGAGGAGCAGGTGCTGTCGGCTCAATATTCTCAGCATTAGTACTCTCAGCATCAGTACTCACAGGACTAGCATTACTAAGATCAGACGGGACTAGCTGATCATTTTGAATATCACTCTGTGTCGATGTAGCCTCAGTTAATGCAGCATCATCAGTGTCCAGCAAAGTTGGGTCAAGAACATCTTTTAAGAATCTATCTGAAGATACGTCGTCTTCAGATGAGCTGTTTGTCTGATCAGATGGGCTAGTTGGCTGATCGTCAGCAAAAGTTAATGCGAGATCGTCATTACGGCCATCACGAACACGAGTGTCTTCGATGAACTGGTCATCAGTATTCTTGGTTATTTCATTCCTAGATCTTTCGTTTGCATCTACTTCAACGAATTCACCTCTATCAACAAAGGGTTCAGGGTTAGGTGATTCGCTCAACCAGGTAAAAGCTCGAACGATTCCAAAGACTGCCAACGAAAAAATGCCTAAGACAGTAGCCCCAAGCGAGTATCTATTAAACATCAGCTTTGCCTTTTATCTCTGCCATTGCCACGCCTGTCCTAAGGCAAATCGCCACTTGTAGTTTAGCTGTCTTGTAGTCAGTTACCTTTAGGTAATGAGCTAAATAGAGTTAGTCAATACAGGCTAGTGTACACATCCTAATCGATCTAATCTGTAGTTTGTAGCCTGTAGTTTGTAGATATAAAGTAGACGCAGAGCAAGCTTAATCGCTGCCTTCTGGCGTCCAAGCCGTTTCGGACTGATGTCCCCAAAATCCTTCAAACTTAGTCACTTTAATATCACCTAGTACTTGCGTTTGGCAGGCCAGCCGAAGTGATTTCTGAGCATCATGAGGGGGAAGGCTGCGCCTAGCGATGTCGCGCCAGTTCGCTTTGGAAACGTCTCCTTCTATTGCTACTGCGCAAGTGCCACAGGTGCCAATACCCATACAGTTGATATAGTTTGCGCGGGGACTATACAGGTCAATGCCATTATCTAGCAGGACTTGCCGGAGATTAGCGCCCTGTTTGCAAGCAAACGTTTTACCCTGTGCAGTAATTGTTGGCATGTCGTTAGAGTTTGACCTATTAGAGTTTGACCTATTTGACCTATATGAGTATCTGGATCTGGCAACCTGCGAAGAATCAAGCGGGAAAACCGTTTTTAACCTGTGTACTGCTCCCTCAGCCCCATGGCTTTTTCACGAGTCAGTTTTATCCTCAAGCTCCGGCTGAACTAGCCAAGATACTTTCGCCGAAAGCTGAAGTTTACCGCGTCAAGCAAGTTCATAGCGGTGATGTGCTGTTGCCCAGTGAGATAGAGTCGGCCACAGCCTCTGAACTTTCTCACCGATCAGAACTTTCTCACCCATCAGAGGCGACCACTGTCCCTTTTCCCTTAGCTGATGGCATCGCGACTGAAAAGCCAAACCAAGTGGCCTGGGCATGCTCGGCGGACTGTACGCCTGCACTCATTGGCGATGTGGAAACTGGGCAGGTAGCAGCTGTTCATGCTGGCTGGCGAGGGACGGCTCAAAAGATATTGCCTAACGCGATCGCTCGCCTTCAATCTCAAGGTAGTCAGCTAAAGAACCTACGCATTGCGCTAGGTCCGGCCATAGACGGCAGCGTCTATCAAGTTGGGTACAGTGTCGCTATTGAAGTTGGCAAAAGCGTGTCCCATCTGGACGGTAAGGCGCTGATCGAACATCTAATGGCGATAGATAATCCACCTATACTAAGCGATCAGGTAGAAGGCCGGGTTCGACTAGACGTTCGCCGAATCAATCAGATGCAGCTTGTCAAAATTGGAATTCAGCCAGAGTGCATTGCGATCGCCCCCCACTGTACCTACCAAGAACCCGATACTTTTTTCTCTTACCGTCGTACAAAAGAGAAAAAAGTTCAGTGGTCTGGCATCGTTAGCATATAGCGCTGGCGGCGAGCTGCTAAGTTCGGGATCATGCATTGTCGTCAGCAGGGGGTGGACTGCCAAACACAGGTGTTAAGAAGGCTACAATCGCACCAATGAGAAAGCCCGAAACATTGCGAATGACGGGTAACAGCTCCGGTGTACGAGTAACTACCGGACCTAGACCAAAGGCAATGAACAAAATTCCCCAAAGTGGAGAAAATAGTAGCGCCCACTGCCAAGCAATACCCTGCCCTTCGCGTCTAGGCTGAGCTGCAAACCCACAAATCACTCCGCCCAAAATAGAAGTTACTAGTGTCAAAATCCACTGTTCGCGCGGTAATCCAGGTACAACTGCGCAGCCGCCTCGGTTCAAGCAGGTCTCTAGCGCATTAATCGCGCCTAATACAGCGCCATCTTCACCGTTATCACGTACATAGAACTGGTTGCCAAAGCGAGTCTGCAACTCAATCCAAAAGGTCCGAGGCAGTAAAGGATACAGCTCATCTCCTACGCTGAAGTTAAGCAAATTCCCGCCTCTAGGATCAGCAACCATCATAATGCTGCGCTCGTTTAGTCCCCAGAACTCTTTGACCGCTCTGCCGGGTGTTTGATCAAACTGAGTCAATACCCGTAGCTTCCAGCCGGTTGATGCTTCAAACTCTGGTAGCTCTGTATTCAAATAATCTTCTTGCGCCGTGTTTAAGATACGGGCAAGGTCGATGACGACAGTAGGTTCATTGGGGAGAAGCTCAGGATTATTTACCGCATAAGCCGGGGAAGGCGTTAGGGCAAGTAGTACGATTAGGGACGCGACTAAGCAGCTTATCCATTTTGGCACTAGTCCTTGGAAGGAAGCTCTCTCTCGTAAATTTCCAACTAGTCGGGTCATTCGTCGAGACAAGGCTATGGAACAAATTCTCATGTGTTAAAGAGCACAGGCAATAACGCCTATCTTTACAGTTGTTTACCTAACTTTAAGATATCAGAGTTTTGATGAGAGGGGGAACGCAGTGATAAACAGGAAACTCTAAGGTTCAAGGGGAAGGAGAGAGCGGGGGCGGAGGCGTAGAATGATTTTTTTCAACAGGCTCCTTCGTGATCTTATTAGCGTCGCCTTTAGGCGTCGGGTAAGAAGTGTTAGGTCTGTTCACAGATTCTTCTCTAGAGCCTAGAGGCGCAGAGGCTGCCTTCGGATGAGAAATTGGCGCTGCTACTGGACGACGAGTGGGTGGCCGGCGGCGCCGACGGGGTTTGCTTTGAATCAAGACCTTTAGCGCGGCGTTAGCCCCTGCTAAGAAGCTATGGGTCGTTATTTGTGCTTTTTTTGCTTGAACGCTGGCTTCTACAATGCCTCTATCCACTTGCTCAACGACATTACGGGCCTTTTGCATGCTATGGCTTACTTCATCAGTCAGACCAGAAAGTTCTTTCCCAGTAAGACGTAGATCAGTCAGGGTCGGTGGTAGCTCGCGGTTTAATGTATCGAGCAGTTTCTCCGCGCTTCTTGCCGCTTTTGCTAACTCTTGAAGTGTCAAAATAGCAACGGTAAGTAGTGCTATCAAACTAATAGCGACTAGCAAGATAGAAACGCCAAGCCATAGGAAGGGACTGTTCACTATTCTTCCAGAATCGTTGGTTGAACGGCAGACCAGTTAGACACTTGCTCATACGGGTTCGGCTGCCCCGTGGGCTCTCCAGTGGACTGACTATTCGTTTCGATACTAGATTCGTGATTAGCGTGTTTGGTAGGACTGTCAGTGAAGGGATCGCACTGACGCTCCCACTCTTGCCGACCTGCTGCTCGTCCAGCAACAATTGCTTCGCGAAGTCGATCTAACGTCTGTTCCCAATTGCTCAAACTATGATCAGATAGGCGATCTGCCTGAAACTGGATACTAGTAGCCAAATCTTCTGCTAGCTCGGGCAGCGCATCAGCAGATTTCTTTAGGATGCGCCGAGTGTCTTTACCCGTACGCGGTGCGGCAAGCATACCTGCGATCGCTCCAACCGCTGCGCCGATGATTATTCCGCTGAGTAGTCCCTCTGATTTCTCGCCTGCCATCGCTATCTTCCTCTGACTGGTTTGATCTAAGCCTAGATTGATTTTGACTATTCTTTACCCTATCTCCAAGCGTACTTTGAAACTATGCACTACTGGAACTATGCACTACACGCTTTTAGATTGGCCGTGCATTCAGAATTTATGTCTTTGGATCTCTGTGCGTTCAAGATCTACTCGATTCTTGATTTGGATATTGATGATCTTCATAGCTCGTGATCTTCATAGTTTGCCACTACGTCTACGTCTTCGACTAATCATCATCAGTAAACGCATCAGACCCAGTAATTGATTAATTTGATGAGATATCAACCTTAACCGGGTTAATTGCAGTCGAGTTGCTGCTATGTGCGATCGCTTTACCATCAGTGTTAATCCTATGCGCCGAGACGCGATCTCCACTGAGTTGCTAGCACTTCTACCATCACTGTCGTAAACGCCACTCTCAGTCATTGCCGCTAACCAAGCCGTTAACCTTGCTAATTCGCACCGATAGCACCAAAGCTTTATAGCCATAACTATCACTAGCCCTGCTAGTAAGCAATTACCCCCAATAATGGCTAATGACATAGCCAATGATATAGGTGGCTCCATCAACCTCTATCTACCTCTACTTTATATATTTGCTGCTTTTATATATCTGCTGCATGTATATTTGCTGCACGTGCCCTTGCGTTTAGATGCCTCTAGGACTACCTGCGCTACTTACCAATCAGGTGCATAGCTCATAACCAGAGGCATCAATCCCAATTCTTCCGGCTGCTTAGTCAGGACTTCAAAGAAGGCAACTGTTTCTTTAATGGTAGGTCGACCACGTTTCATGCCGCTTGCTCCGGCTGCGATGATACAGCCACAGCAGCTATGGTTGTTGTCACTATTGAGCATCCACTTTTCAATCGCTTGAGAATCGGTCAGGTCGCTGATTTCGTATTCATTAAACAGATGCAAAGCCCCTACGGCCGTCTGTATCAGACCAATTTGAAATACTTGGCCGCTTGTAGGGTCATGTCCAGGGTTGAAGCAGATGGCCTGGATTCCACCTTCTTGCTTAAACTGCTCGACTAGCTGCTTGGCTTTGGGCCGGGTGGTTTGGATGGTTAGGACTGGCCATTTTGCCCTGGTCGATGGTTGTCTCTTTGGGCAGGTAAGAAAATCTTGGTAGTAGATAGGGTGATGCGCTTTGAGCTGTTCGAGTTCTTTGGTTTTGTAGTGCCCTAATATGATTAGTGATCCTTCAGGCACACTATCATCGACGATAGCGGCATTTGCAGAGTTCAAAAAATCTCCGAACTCTCTATCGAGATCAGCGCTTAGATCAACTAAGCTACCACTACGGGTTGTCTCTGTTAAAAAGGCCGCAGAGACTTCTGGTAGCGTAGAAACTTTAACGGGGACGAGTTCTTTCTTTCCCTCTTCTAGACGCGTTGGATCAGTGATGCGAAACCGACTACTCACTGGCTGGAGTGAAAAGTCTTTCGTGTGGACATTGTGTTTTTTAAAGAACCGATGAAGGGCTTCTAGGGCAACAACCAGACTAGCCGCCTCTTCTTCAGCCAACTGTGAGCGTAATCCTTCTAACGGATGCACGCTGCCAAAGTCGTAATCTACCGCTGCTGCTGGTAAACCACTCGCTGTCATGCGAGATAAAGGGACGACACCCTCGATCGGACTGAAGTTAACAAAAAGGCAGTTTTGTTCTAAGAAGGCCTGCTGCATTGCCTCTTGCTTGTCGTTGCTGTTGAGAAGCTTGTGGCGAAACTGTCTCAAAGAGTCTAAATCACGGTAGAACAGCAGACCAAATTCTACGCCTGCCATGCCTAGTATAGAGAGATATAGCGTCTCGATTTCCCAACGGTTGAGTTCTATCGCTAGAATTTCCTGCTCATTAAATGCGGTCCAAGGCTGGTCTTGCCAGAGCGTTGCTGCCTTCATCAATAAGATCTCTTGAAAGCTGGGTGGAATTTCAACTTGGGCAGGCACGGCCGATTGAATCTTCTCAAAGATTTCGTCTATTACCGGCAGTTCTGAGGCATGTTCAACCGGAATATCTAGTGACTGCAATGCCCCTCGCAAAAAAAACTGAATTTCGCGATCGCAGACCACTACCTTTCTAGGCCTAGCTGGATCTACTTGCCCCTGGGGAGCTTCTATGGCTTGTAAAAGCGTTCGCACAATCGCCTCATGGCCAGTTTCTGTGGGTACCACATTCATGCCACGCACTACGCCTTGTAGACTGTCTACCCACAGAATGCAGTCGCCTTTGAGCGGTTCATCATCGTCTCCTACTGCTCTGGGCACCATTGGTAACGGTCTGCGATCGCACTCCCATACACTCGTCAGACGAGGTAGCTGGCTCAAGCGACGGCAGGTAAATGGGCTCAGTTGATGCATGAGGCTAAACGGCTTGTAAGGATTCTCAGTTCTAATCGTTTAATTTTGATCATCTGATCGTTTGATTTCGATTATTTGATTTCGATTATTGAGTCTGTGCCATTCTACCGATTTTGTAGGCGCTGCTACCTTCGGGTGTAGTAGAGCGACACGACAGTTAACCATCAGCTAAAAGATCGAAAACTGATGCGCTAAACTATAGCCAATCAACATCTCTACATTAATACCCTACTAAACCCTATGACTCAGACCACCACTCAACCAGCCGCTCAGGCCGAAAAAGGCATTCTGATGTCTGAAGCTGCACTTGCTCATGTCAAAGCCCTTCGTGATAAGCAAGAAGGCGATTTATGTTTGCGTGTTGGTGTGCGTCAAGGCGGCTGTTCTGGGATGTCTTACATGATGGATTTCGAAGATCCTAACAACGTTGGCGAGCACGATGAGGTGTACGATTACGAGGGATTCAAAGTCGTCTGTGATCGCAAGAGCTTACTGTATCTATATGGGCTAATGCTTGACTACAGTGATGCCCTTATTGGTGGCGGGTTCCAGTTTACTAATCCCAACGCTAACCAGACCTGCGGCTGTGGCAAATCCTTTGGCACCTAACCTGCTCGCGATTTAACGATAGAAAACAGGTCACTTTTTGATATGCAAACCTTAGAAACTCGGTTCGAAGAGGGGATCTCTCGCTACAAAGAAGGCGAGTCTGCTGAAGCTCTTTTGCCAACCTTTAAAGATATCTGTGCTCAAGCACCCAAGAATAGCGCTGCTCAGACCTGTTTGGCTTGGCTGTACCTGTTAGCAGATAAACCTAATGCTGGCTACAAAGCAGCGCAAAGAGCTGTCAAACTCGCCCCAAAAGATCCCCAAGCAAGGATCAACCTAGCGATCGCCCTACTAGAAACAGGGAAAAGTGGTGTGCGCGAACAGATTGACATGGTTTCCCAGGTGCTCTTCGCCGTAGACGAACTCAAATCGGAAGTCCAAGAGAATTTTGAAGAAGGATTAAGAAGAAAGCCAAACTGGAAGAGCTTAAAGAGAGTCCAAAAATGGCTGTTTGATTCCTGAATCAATCGTTACCAAAGACTTTTACCTATCTTCCTTCCAAGAACTGCTTAACGCTAGTTCATTAAGTAATAACAAGAAGATTCAGAAACATGCGAGTGGGATCGGCGTTGTTAGCGATCCCCACGACGTTAGTGAAGTGCTTCTATAGTCAAGGTTTGAGTATTCTTGATAAGAGTAACCCACTGACCGCTATGCGCTACAGAAGGGCTCGCAGTCTTTGAAACAATAACTTAATGAGCGATCCCTAAAGTGACTGATAAGATTGGGTAAAGCGGTTGATAAGTCCTGCTTAACTTAAAGTCTTAATGACTTGGGTGAGCTACTAAGACTTTCTCTACCGCGCTAAATTACTTTAGGAGTCGCTGATTATGAACCTTAAACCAGTTGCAATCAAGCCAGAAACTCGTAATCACAAGGGTAGCTTTGTTCAAGATGCAGACTACACTTTTGTAGAGCTAGATAAATCTGGCTGGGCATTAATCTGTATTGATGATGCAGTATGTCACTATGTCGATCCAGATAATCTCCTTATCTCGGACATGGAGGGCGTCAAAGCAGTCTAGTCCGTCAAGTACACGCTCAAAAGCGTCTAATCGACATTATGAATAGTCAAAAAATGGCCGCTTCTCTCATGAAGTGGCCATCTTTCTATCGACTAACTATCGACTAAGATAACCAAGATGACTGAACTATTTGTTTGAGCTTTGCCTTCATGACAGAACGACTAAAAGATCGCGTAGGTACTCTCCTCAATACCGGGCTGATGTTCAACCTGTTTTTTGTCTTGCTGAGCTTTGGTTGGTTTGTGATTGCGCTAATTGGACGAGCCGCCAACATCAATCTCGGCTTTGATCTTTGGTACAGCCTTTGGGATTCACTATTTATGCCTGCGATTGGCATTTTGATGGCAGGGGCACTCATCAGCGGTATATCGAGCTGGGTAGGAAAGAAATTTCTACCAAAGTAAGCGGACGGTAGTTTGCCTACGCAGAGTGGTCTAGCTGTCGGAGCGACTTAAGTGTCGAAATGATCTAGTCGAAGTGATTTAACTGTAGAGCCGGTTACTGTAGAACTCATTAAAGGTCCATATCTGCGCATGTCCTTAGCTATGACTTGAATATACGACCTAACTGAGCATACTAACTATACGTACTATATATAGCTGCAAAGTGCCTACTAAGCACCTACCATGCGCCCCTTGTTCGCTCGTACCACTTCACTAAAACCTTAGCAAGACGGTCTGGGTCGTGGCGTACCGTATGGTTTTCCTCATTCATAATGTTAGCAATCACTATTCGTCGGCCTGAGTCGGTGACAGCCTTTCGATCCAAAATGACTGGGGTTGAACCTTCTTTCAAGTATCGGTTGATCACAGATTCAGACGGCAGCCGCTTCTGTACCAGTACCGCATCAAACAAGTAGTGTCCGCAAGATCGATCAATTGCTTCAACATGCTTAGATACTGTATAGCCTTGAGTCTCACCAGGCTCGCTCATGATGTTGCAAATATAGATTCTAGGAACCTGACGGGCGGCGATCGCATCAACGAGTTCTGGCACCAAAAAGTTCGGAATAATGCTGGTATATAGACTCCCTGGCCCAACGATGATGTAGTCTGCTTCCTTAATTGCTTCAACAGCTTGAGGCAGAGCGGGTGGATTTTCGGGCCAACAGCCAATCTCATCGATATTGCCCCTTGCTTTGGTGATGTTGGATTCGCCTTCTATGTAGCGGCCATCGCTTAAATTTGCCCACAGTTTGACATCGCTAAGTGTGGCAGGCAAGACTCGACCTCGAATAGCTAACACCTGAGAGCTAGCTGCAATGGCTTGTTCCCAGTCTCCAGTAATCTCATTCATTGCCGACAAAAACAGATTGCCAAAGCTATGGCCACTTAACCCAGTCCCATTTTCAAATCGATACTGGAACAGCTCGGTCAGTAGCTTTTCCTCATCGGCTAGCGCCGTCAGACAGTTGCGGATATCCCCTGGTGGAATGCCCCCCATCTCCCGGCGCAGTCTACCTGAAGAGCCGCCATCGTCTGCTACAGTCACGATCGCTGTAATATTTGCGCTGTAGTGCTTCAGTCCGCGCAAAAGCGTTGAAAGGCCTGTCCCCCCACCCACTACAACGATGCGTGGCCCTCGGTTTAGCCGACGATGCGTGGCGATCGCATCCCAAAGATTGTCCTTCCCATTTGCCGGTAGCAACACCTCGACAATGGTGCTAAGTGTTCGCGTTTGTCCCCACACTAGCAGCAGCAGTCCGCCAAGAATTGCCATTGGACCACTGATATAGCTAGGAACTAGCCGAGTAACTAAATTAAGTAAGTTACCGACAAACCTGACTGTGTAGAATACCGGCGTTAGCTTCAGCCAAACCATCACGCCTAAGCCAATCGCCACGATTCCTATCGTGCTCAGGAATAGCCAGCGTTTCACAAATAGTCCTGGCTTCAGCCACCTTGCCCAACGCCGAGGCGTTGCATATAGCTTTCTACGAGTTGGGCGCATAGCGAGTGCAAACGACAGTTGAGATCGCAGTTGGCATCATACTGCACTAGGTTTAAACCGTAATAGGAAGTGTTGTCCCACTATTGAGCTTGTACCCTATTGTTCTCTTTTCCGTTCAATATTATGAAAAGTTGATACAGAATAGTCAAAAGGCCTTCTACTACTCTCTCTATACCTTCGTCTATCTATGTCCCATCCATCTCACTCTGCTAGCGAAACCGATCCAAACTGTCTGCCATGCGGCCCAGATTCTCTTGTCAGGGTTCAAGGAATTGCTAAGCGATTTGGCGATAATCAAGTTCTTAACGGCGTCAGTATCGACCTGCAGCCTGGAGAAGCTGTGGCTATCATTGGCCCTTCAGGTACTGGAAAGTCAACTATTCTACGGGTGATAGCAGGCCTGCTTGCACCTGACAAAGGGGATATCTGGGTAGGCGGTCAAAAGCGAGAAGGACTCATAGAAGATGCGGATGACCCGTTTGGCATTGGTATGGTGTTCCAACAAGCCGCGTTGTTCGACTCATTAACTGTAGAAGAAAATGTCGGCTTCTTACTGTATCAACACTCTAATCTCTCACGCCGTGAAATTAAGTTGCTTGTCGATAAAGCGCTAGCTGTCGTAGGCTTACCTGATATCGCCGATCTCTACCCTGCAGAGCTATCAGGCGGAATGCGTAAACGTGTTAGTTTTGCTAGAGCGGTTATGGCTAATCCCAAGAACCCATCCGATAGTCCTGGTCTTCTGCTGTACGATGAGCCGACAGCCGGGCTTGATCCCATTGCCTCTACCGTCATTGAAGACCTCATCCGAGAACTTCATTACGAGCAAACCTGTCAGTCCTACCTGATTGTCACTCATCAGGAAAGCACCATTCGTCGCACTGCTGATCGCGTCATTTTTCTACACGGTGGGCAGGTACAGTGGAGCGGGTATGTAAATGAAATTGACACCACTGACAACCCATTTGTGCGCCAGTTTTTCAGCGCTCAGGTGCAAGGGCCAATCCACGTAGGAGGATAGAAGATTCATGCGGGCACGAACAATTCGAGAAGGCTCTGTAGGACTGCTGATTTTGCTAGGAATCGGCTTGTTTGGAGGGCTAGTACTGTGGCTGCGTGGCTTCAATCCAGCAAATCGTCCTTACAGATTAATTGCTGAATTCGATGACACGATGGGTGTGCAAATTGGTACGCCTGTTATGTATAGAGGAGTTTCTGTCGGTCGAGTAATGTCGATTACCCCGCAATCTAATGCTGTCGAAGTAGGGTTGGAGATTACCGCCAAAGAGCTTCGAATTCCTAATGAAGTGCTAGTAGAGACAGTTGAATCAGGCTTGATTGGAGAAGTTTCTGTAGAGATTACCCCACTGGCTGAGCTTTCTGAGGCTGCGGAAGAGGTTTATCCTCGCGAACAAGCGTGCGATAGCAGCGTTATTCTTTGTGATGGCGATCGCTTGGAAGGAGAGATAGGTCCTAGCTACGAAGCACTGCTGCGTTCTACGACTAGCCTGATGGAACTCTACGCCGACCCAGAGGTTCTAGATAATTTGAAGGTCGTGCTAGAAAACGTGTCTGAAGCTACCGCCCAAGCTGGTGTCTTAACCCAAGAGGCCACACAGCTCACACAGACTGTCGGTGACGAACTGCCCTCAATCTTAGAAGCGGCTCGAACTGCAACTGGGGCGGCAACAGGCGCGGCCCTTCAAATCCAAGGTACGGTTGAGCAATTCTCTTCAACTGCAAACGATATCAACAGTTTGATCGGTGATAACCGGGTTGTCTTAGTCGATACGCTGGGCAACCTACAGGCAACGAGCTTGCAGCTACGCAACGCAGTCGATACGCTGGGGCCAACGATTCAAAGTGGTGAACTGATTGGCAACCTAGAAGCACTGCTACTCAATGCAGCCCAGGCGTCTGAGGATTTAGGAACGATTACTGCTTCATTGAATACGCCAGCAAATCTGATTCTCATTCAGCAGACATTAGAATCAGCCAGAGATGCTTTATCAAGTGCTCAAAAGGTAATGGCCGATGTGGATGAACTAACCGGCGATCCAGACCTACGCCGTCAAGTTCGAGACTTGATCAATGGGTTAGGTACGTTGGTTTCCTCAACTGACTCTTTAGCACAGCAGACAGAAATTGCTGAGCTGCTAGAACCTTTAGGTACATCCCTTAATACAGTAAACTTGCCACCAGCCGATCGCTCATTCACTGAGCAGTCTATGAACCGGCCTATGGCTGATTTAGAAGCACCTGGTTTGGCCTTAGCTCCAGTCTTTCCTGAGGGATCGCAATCACGTTTTTCCCTTGAGGCTATCACTGAGTCTGGCGCAGCAGCTGATAGCAGTACGCCGTCACCCAGCATATCGTCACTTAGCATACAGCCATCAGGCACGCCATCTCCAGCTGATTTAGAACAACCTGTCTTAGTCCTTGATGGTGAACGCTACGTCTTCAAGCTGCCTAGTCAGCTAGTTAAAAAAACTTCTGAGTAGCTACCACGATCGAGTACTTGAGCAATTAACAACTTAGCAAAGTCAAAAGAGCCAGTTCGTACATGTTACGCGCAAGAAGATTGGAATCACTCAATTTATACTTTGCGTTGAAAGGCAAACTGTGTGGCTTTAGGCTTCAGTGGCTAAGAATATATCTACTCACTATGACGGCTAGACTTCTCGTCACTGACTACTTATAAGGGTATCTGTTTCAGCAATCTGCATATCCCAGGGCACTATCGAAAAGAACAGCAGGGTCGATGAGATCACTAGGCCAGTCGTTAGATACTGCCAGTTAGGCTGATTGTATAGCAGCATAATTGCTAGCGTATGTACCAGGCAGGCTGCCGTAAATGCATGCGATCGCATACCTACTGCCATCGCCCCATAGCCTAGTGCACACAACCCCATCCATATAGGGCAAAGACTTACCATGAGGGTGCTTACCCCTCCATAGATTCCGTAGGCTGTCACCACTATTCCGGCTGTCATTAGCCCAGCCCATAAAAGAATTACCCAGTTCAATCGTTCGTCGTTGATTAGGGCCCAGGTGAGACTAGACGTACTGGCAATACCCACACCCGTTAGGGCGGCATCAAACGTCGCCTGCGTCATCCAACTAACCGACGAAAACTGGCCAATCAAAAAGATAATTAGCGTCAGTCCTCCCCAAATTAAAAATGCCTGGTCGATAATAGAAAAGCAGAAGCTAGGCCAGTTTTGAATTCTCTGCCGAAGGTGAGTTTCTAGTAGTCCACTTAGATCTTGCATACCTAAGGACCCAGATTTAAAAGTCTCTAGGGGATCGCGAAAATCGGAAGAAGTCATACTGATGGGTTTAGATCCTGCTAACAGCTCGAAGATTTGGTGGTTTTTTGCCGCAAATTAAGCTGGTGACTATAAAGTTTGCGTTTTGTAAATGAATGTTAACAGATTATTAACACTTTGTAAGGTTCGGCTTTCTATATTTCTACGGAAGAAAAATTATTTGTGTCAGAGCGTTACCATACACGTCTAACAGCCTCTTTAAACATTTTTTGGTTTTGCTTGCTATGCCATCGGTGCCAGATAACCTCTTTGCTAATCAGCCATCTGCACCGAGCTTTGCGCTTTCATCTGAATTACTTAAAAAAAGCTATGGCCGGGGTAAAAACCAATTTGAGGCGGTGCGCGGTGTCTCGCTGAAGATTGCACCCGGGGAGGTATTGGCTTTTCTAGGTCCCAATGGAGCAGGTAAAACGACCACCATCAAAATGATTGCGGGATTGATTCGCCCAGATGCAGGCAGAGTTGAAATTGCCGGTAGAGATCCCCATCGAGATCCGCAAGCGCTTCAAGGGGTGGGTGCAGTGCTAGAAGGTAATCGAAACCTGTATTGGCGACTGACACCCTTAGAGAATTTAGAATATTTTGGAGCGCTGCGACAGGTGCCGCGAAAGTTGGCTAAATCGCGAGGTATGGACCTACTTAAGACTTTTGGTTTGGTCGAAAAGCGCAACGTTCCAGTTCAAAAGCTCTCACGGGGTATGCAACAAAAGATCGCGATCGCAGTCGCCTTGATCCATCAACCTCATTTGCTACTGCTAGATGAACCGACGCTAGGTTTAGATGTAGAAGCAGGCGAAACCGTTAAACAGTTAGTTCGACAGGTGGCGGATTCTGGCTGTGCTATCTTGCTCACTACCCATCAGCTCAGCGTAGCTGAATCTCTCTCCGATAGGGTTGCCATCATCCGTGAAGGCACGATCGTCATAGAGCAAACAACTCAAGCGTTGATTCGTCAATTTTCTAAGGACGCAGGCTACTATATCGAGATTGAAGGGCGGTTGGACCCGGACAGGCGGGCGGCGATTACAGCGCTAGGAGCTACCGTCGGTGATAGCTACATTCACTATTACCCCAACGTATCCGCTCGCTCAGATGGTTCTACCTATCAGAATAGTAAAACAAGAGCGTCCGACAAGCTTTACAAGATCCTCAGCATCCTAGACCCGCTACCCCTAGTAGAGATCCGACAGGAAAGAGCTAATCTTACCGATATTTTCTTACAGCTAATCAAGCAATAACCACCCATGATCGATCTACTTATTGGTGAATTCAAGCGTACTTGGGTGCAGACGCTGCGTTACCCTTCTGAAGTCATCGGTGGCGTTGTGATTTTGACCGCCGTATTCTACGGCATATTCATTGGCGCTCAGTATATATCCGGGTCTAGTGGCAGCTTTGGCGATCGCTTAGATTCGATTGTCGTTGGCTATGTGATTTGGACGCTGGTGGTCTACATTGTCAATGACATTGCGACGAACTTGCAGACGGAGGCAAGGACCGGCACGTTAGAACAAGTCTTCTTATCACCTTTTGGTGCACCAAAGGTATTTTTAGCGCGAGCGATCGCTAGTCTGACGCTTCGCTTTCTACTGATCCTGGCTGTGCTGGCAATTATCATCGCTATGACAGGCAGTCAGATTGCCTTTCCGCCCGTGTTATTGCTGCCGTTGATTACCCTATTGCTTAGCGCTTACGGTCTTGCTTTTTTTATTGGCTCATTTGCCCTGGTCCTCAAGAAAGTTCAGCAAGTATTGAGTATGTTTCAGTTCGTTTTGTTCTTTTTGCTCGCGACTCCAACTGAAGATTGGACAGGACCCGCGCGGATAGTGGCTAACATACTGCCAATTCTGCCGAGTACAGGACTGCTAAGAGATCTGATGGCTCGTAATCAAGGGCTAGATTGGAATAGGTGGGTGATCGCGCTACTCAACGGCATGATCTATTTCACAATCGGCACCTTACTTTTCCGCTGGGCAGAAGGTCAGGCCAAGCGACAAGGAACGCTGGGCAGTTACTAATCACTGCTAAGACAACTCCTACCAGATCCAGACCAACCTCATAATCAGGCTGATCTCATATTGGAGCCCATAACCGGCTTCAGCACAGGTGATGCCACACTTGTTAGCATTAGGGTAGAGACTTGTCTGCATCTTTTCCGTCCGTTATTTGACGTTCACCTATATGTTTTAGAGTGCTAGTACTATGCCTCGTCCTATTCCCTCCATACTGACACCTAGCCTAATCTCACGGCAGCGCGAGATTGCTGAGGTCTTTCTCAAGAATGGTTGGGACTACATGCGACGCTTGCTTACTGGTAACGCAGAAGACGAACCAGAACTTCCGCCACCGGCCGTACTGCGAAATATCTTGACTGAGCTAGGTCCGGTTTATGTCAAGCTCGGCCAGCTACTGAGTACTCGCCCTGATCTACTCTCGCCTGCTTACATTCAAGCGCTAAGTGATTTGCAATCGACGGTACCGGCTGTGCCAGTCGATCAAATTCAAGTTTTCATTCGGCAAAATATGCTGCGATCGCCTGAAGAGGTATTCGCTGAGATTGATTACATTGCGATCGCGGCGGGCTCTATTGGTCAAACCCACCGTGCCGTCCTCCAGAGCGGCCAGCCTGTCGCTGTCAAAGTGCAGCGTCCTGGCATTATCAAACAGGTCGAGCGCGATATGAGCTTGATCAAAGACATCGCCAAGTTAGTCTCTACCACGCAGTTTGGCCAACGCTACAACATCATCGAGCTCGCTGACGAGTTCAAAGCCGCCCTTACCGCGGAACTAGACTTTACTACCGAAGCTCGTTATACCGATGAGCTGCGCCAAAACCTATTGGATAGCGCTTGGGTCGATTCCGAGCGGTTAACAGTGCCGAGAATTCTTTGGCCACTGACGAATTCAAAAATTCTAGTGATGGAATGGCTAGACGGAAAACCGCTGCTACAAGCAGATATTTTTGCTCGTAGGGCTGCCAAGAATCACCCTACCCACAACCACTCTGCTAGCAATCAGTTCGTCGATAGAACGGATAATCCGCTCGAATCGATTAGTCGCCTGCCTCAAAGTACTTTCCCTAGCTTCTTTGAGAGTCCATTTTCAAATGCAAGTACAGATAGCCTAAACGCAAAAGAGAAAGAAAGAAGCGAAATTACAACGCTGTTGTTTCGTGCTTTTCTCTCACAGTATTTTGTAACAGGCTTTTTTCACGCGGACCCTCACCCTGGCAACCTGTTCTATCTCGACGACGGGACAATCGCCATTCTAGACTGCGGGATGATGGGCCGCTTGGACCCCAAAACACGAGCTACGCTGACCGAATTAGTGTTGGCTATTGTTAGCTCAGATGCTCAGCGCTGCGCTCAGCTAACGCTCCAGGTCACAGAACCCCTCAAGCCAGTAGATCTTGTCCGACTAGAAAGTGACTACGCTCGCCTGCTAGGCCGTTACTATGGCCTTGATCTTAGCCGGTTCAATACGGCTGAAGCATTCGGTGCGATTATCGAGACGGGCATTCGCAATCACTTACGTTGGCCGGCTAATATTGGTCTATTTACCAAATCTCTAGCCAATCTAGAAGGGGTAGCTAGACAGTTTGACCCTTCTGTCAACCTTATGAGCGAGATTCAGCCACTGATGATAGATCTCTTTCAGCAGCAGCTGATTGGAACAGATCCGCTTCAGCTTTTCTTGCGTACAGGTTTAGAGCTGCGTAATCTATCGATGTCTGCACCTAGGCAAGTTGGTTTCTTACTCGATCGACTTAGTGACGAAACTTTACGATGGAATCTACAAATTCAAGGCTTATCTTCTATGCAGCGCAGTCTAGAAAAGGCTGCCAATCGGCGAGCATTTAGTACAGTGGTTGCTGCTTTGATCATTGGCGCAGCCATTGTTTCAACTAATCAACAGACTGAACAATTGCAGTGGCTGAGTGTTTCACTATTTGCTTCAGCATCTTTCTTAGGACTGTGGTTAATTGGCAGCATTTTGCGCTCTGGTCGTTGGCAATAGCGAGGATAAAGGTATGCTGATGAAACGACCTTTCAGTTTCTTTCCGGCAGCGTGGCAGTTTTAATTTTTGACTTTGACGGCACCATTGCCGACACGCTCGATACGATCGTGCGTATCACTAACCGCATCGCTCCAGAGTATGGCTATTCACCAACCACACCAGACAAGCTGCGATACTATCAGTCTTTGAGCACTAAAGAGATGCTCAAACAGTCGGAGATACCGCTGTTTCGGCTGCCATTTCTACTGCGTCAGGTCCGTCGGGAAATGACCACAGAGCTCGATGCTGTACCCGTTGCGGCTGAACTGGTGCCAACGATCAAAGCCCTTAGTGAAAACGGTCATCAGCTGATGATTATGAGCTCTAACTCTAAGCACAATATTCTACGGTTTTTAGAACGGCAGCAGATTGCTAATTTGTTTAGCCTGATTCAAGGAGGAGTTGGCCTATTGAGTAAAGCTCGAACACTTAAGCAAATCATTCGACGGGAAGGGCTTGATTTTTCCCAAGTAATCTATGTAGGCGATGAGACTAGAGATATCGATGCATCTAAACAAGTGGGTATCTCGATTGCGGCGGTGACCTGGGGATTTAGCAGCCGCGAAGCCTTGGCTAAGCAGTCACCTGCTTGGCTAATCGATCACCCGCGTCAGCTATTGGGCGCAGCGCAAACGCTGGTGAATCCTAGCTGGGTGCGCGAAGACTATCGAGGGCGATTGCCTATCGGGTCCAGGCCGGATGTGAGAGAAGTGAATCCATCATCCTGACCCCTCGTAGTTGATTAGAAAGTGGCAAGTGGCCAACGGGTGCCGATAGATCCCAGATAAATTCGGTTGGATAGCGTGTCCAAGCACCCTCAGCCGACTTCCAAATCAGCTGTGTCCAAAGCCGTTCCCAGTCTTTACCTAGGCGCTCCCACAGCTCATGCTGCTTACTCCAGCCGAAGCGGTCCTCTGAATAAATGCGCCAGAGCGTATCAATTGTTCGCAAGTCAGTGATAGGGAACTGACTGACTTCGGTAAAGTAAACCCACTTTCGCTGCACAGCCTTTTCGCCTGCTAGCTCACAGAGCTTCTGCATGGTGAGTTTATCAGCGCTCTGATAATCTTGCTTAACCAACAGCTTCTGAAGTTCGCTATAGTCTATGCCCTGTTCTGATTGGGGTGTGAGCAAACCGTTAGGAAAATGCTGATTAATGAAGGCTTTGGTAGTCTCCGAACTACTCGTACCAAGTCGTTGATAGGCACTGCCATGAATAGCCGTAGGCGCCTCTTTTTGCTCGATTAACTCAGTTTTTAAGAAATCGATGAGAATGCGATTGCCGGTAGCGTTCAGTTTAGATAGCTCATACACAGCCTGTAGCTGCTTTTTTGTAGGGCCTGAGGTGAGTGTGGCTGTAAGCGTATCTATCCCGGTAGCGTTTGAAGACATGCGTTAGACAAAGGGCAAGAGCAGTAAAGATAAAGGAACTGCCTGAGGGGTCGTGACTTGTCCAATGATAGTGGTAATGGTGGAATAGTGGAATGCCTGCTTAGTTTACTAGGTGTTTTGTAGCGGCGTATAGCCATTTTCGAAGGCGTAGCGAATTAGCTGAGAGCGATTTTCCAACTCAAGCTTGCTAAGAATGCTGCTGAGATGGGTTTGGACGGTTCGAGGACTAATGAACAAGTGCGTGCCTATCTTCTTATTGGTATAGCCTTGAATAACTTCCCAAAATACTTTTTCTTCAGCAGGTGTCAGCGGCAGCGGTGACTTTTCACGCCCCAGTCGGGGATGAGCGTTTTGCAAGGCAAGTTCAATTTGAAAGCGAATACGATCGGCTCTTGCTAGCTGAGCTTCGATCTTGGCAATAAGTTCTCTGGGATGGAAAGGCTTAACTAGATAGTCGTCGGCCCCGAGCGTATGACCTTGGATTCGATCTTCTAGCTCACTACGTGCGGATAAGAAAATGAAAGGCAAGAGCTGGCCAGCGTCAGTATTTCTAATCTTTGTACAAAGTTCAAAGCCATCCATATCAGGCATGACTATATCAGAGACGATTAAATCTGGCACCTCTTGACTGAAGCTGTTGAACCCAGCTAGTCCAGATGCTGCGCTATTCACAACAAACCCTCTATCTTCTAGATAGCGAGTGATGGCAGCTCGTAGAGTGCGATCATCATCAACGATCAGTATTTTTTGCATGCTGCTAGATCACTAGACAACGTTAAGAACAACGAGCGTATAGAAAACCATATATCGCGGCCGGTACGCAAATCTATGTAATCTAATGAGAAATAGACGATTAATCTCAGACCAAAGTTAGCACTTATTGTCTGAGATTGATTATCTGAAAGCGAGACGAGCCTAGGGTAGCTGCGTGTTCGCGATCGCGGCATTCGATGGAGGTACTAATCAGTGAGCGCTGTTGGTAAGATGCCCATTTGTCGAATTAGGCTATTCGATCGAACCTAAGTCAAGCCTTTGCATCCGGTATAAAGCTAAGAACTTTTGTAGGTATAAGGCCAGGAACGTTTATCAAGCTAGAATCTGTAGAGCTACATACTTTTGTTAACTTTTTATCTAACTTTGGTTGTGTTTTCTAAAAGCTAGATTATCAATGTTTGCTATAGCTCTCCTTCTCATCCTTTATTCAGATTCATGGGCTATAGGCGTTTTTCTTCCAATGGTTCAGCCGCTATGATTTATTCTCAAGTGAGTGTAAATACTGGCACGAGTACGTTTAAGAATTTATCTGAGACAGTCGTGCTGCCACCCGTTCGCTCAAAGCATTTTGTTAGTCAAAGGCATGAGGTCAATCCGGCACTTGCTTTCAACTTACTCAGAGATATTCAATCAGAAGTCTCTATTTGGCACGAGCAACTACGACAGATTGTTGATGCCATACATGCACTACACGATCAAGGGCCTATGGTTGACGGCTGGCTAGAGTCCTCGGTAGCGCGATCGCAGTCGGCTACAAAGGACGCCGGAGTCGATGCTGCTATCTTGCGCCATGGTGATTTAGACGTACTCCTTCAGTATGTAGAAGTGATTAGCTCTAAAGAAAGTAGTCAAGTCGAAAGTGGTAAAGCCGAAAGTAGTCAAGCTGATGGGGAGAAGGCTACGACAACGTATCGCCTATGTCACATGGATCAAAGTGGACGAGTTATCTCACAACACTGTCCGCCTGAGCAAATGGGAATGGTCAGCATGGCGATCGCTCGGTACCAGAAATTCCGCCAGCTGATGAGCCAAAAACAGGCGATCGAAGCCAAGCTACAGCGTACCGTAGACGCCCTCACTGGTACCCGCTCTGCTATAAGAGATGGCCAGTGAGATAGTAAGCGAGTGACTGACTTAACTGACTCAAAGGACACCCCTGCAGAATCTCTAGCGATTTGTGGTCGTTAGCGTCTTGCCTATTGGGCTTGCCACCGTTTAATGGTCTGTTGAGCCGGCTCATAAGCTACTGTTCCAGCCGGTACTAGCACGGCTGCCTGTACGGCTTCGCGAAATCTTCCTTGGGCAGCTCGGGCTTGAGCAATACTGAAAATCCGTTGACTCCATTCGTCTGCCAACTGCTGGGCGCTCTCGTATTCCGGGTGTTCGATAGATACTTCGCGCAGCTTGACAATACCCTTTTGATAAGAGCTAGCTTGCCCAGAGCGGGGGATTGCTTGGGCAGCAGCAATGATAGTACGGCTATTCTGACGCTGTCGCCAAAAAGCAATGCGGTCTTTAGAGTTTTGGTAGGACTCAGCGTTGTCATCGGGCATAACGCTAGCTGCTGCGATCGCACCTTCCAAATTTCCACTCGTAGCGCGACCATCTGCAATATCCAAAATTACCTGGCTCCAGCTACGAATGTCTTGCTGGGCCTCTTCATAGAAAGGGTCACCTGGCTGAATCAGCTTCGCTTTATTGATTGCCTCTGCAAACTTAGAAGCTTGGATAGGCTGAATAGAAGTTTTCGCATCGGTCAGCATCGAAGCCTCTATCTGCTGTACTGCTGCTGCGCCTACTCTAGCTTTTGCTAATGCATCAGCGAAAGCGCTATCTCGCTGTGCCTTGGGTACCTGCTGCAAAGTGCTTAGGGCTTCAGTATATTGTGCCTGCTGAAGAGAAGCATTCGCTTGGGCAATTAGTGCCGCAGCGGTGGCCGACTCCGTGTTGTTACCATCGGAATCTTCGCTATCAGATGGGGGTACGGTATCTGAAGATATTGCTACGGGGCTAGTAGGCACCGGCTCTGACGCTTGCGTGCTAGATGGCTCTAGCTCTGCGCTAGCCGATTCATTGGCGCCAGTTTCTTCTAAGGGGGTAGCTGTACTCAGGTTCTCTGTAGCCTCTGATCCGTCTATTTGATTCGAGTCTTGATTCAAGCCGCTATCTGGCTCTCTTCCGACTAGAGCTATCGTCCCATTAACCAGCGCTTGCACTGCTCTTTGAGCAGCCCGTTGTCCAAAGAGAGTGCCGCCTATCAGTAAAATCACTAGCGCTAGCAAGCCCCAGTTGCGTAGCTTAGTGCCGTTAAGAGTTTTAGCAAAACTCCGACTCCGGCTGTCATGCACAGTGGCAGTAGTGCCGCCGTCTGAATCTACAGTCCCTTTAGCACCCTTCTCAATCTCTCTGCTATGAATCTTCTCCTCGAAGTCCCTTGCGAGATCGCTTGGACTGACTGACATGATCTCGCTGCTTTCGTCGCAGTCATGACCTTTAGATCCGAAGTGGCTATGCTCTAGTGCAATCTCAGCAGCTATCGACTTTGTTGCTATCTTTGAAGCTCTAGGTTCATCGGCCTGGACAGACGGGCCAGCACCTGAGGCAGCAATTGGTTCAAAAGCTAGGCTGCCTGGAGACGAACGATTGAGTGACAATCGATCAACCGACAAAGCGTTGAGATCAGTAAACGGTTTTTGAAAAGCGGGAACGACGACAGCCTTTCGCTGAGTGTCAGATATCAAGCTCGCAGGGTTTTGAACAGGTCGCCAGTAATGTTCACATAGCTCAGGCAAGCGCTTTTCAACAAAAGCGCTAAGTGCTGCTGCGGTATTGCATTTTTGCTCTAGGGCTTCTAAAAGCGCTGCTGTGAATAAGCCATGGCGCAAATCTATTGTTTCGTGAGAGAACTGCCCAGGCTGGCAAGAGAGCAGTAGTGAAATCTGGTACTTTTGAGCAAGTGCTATAGACTCGGCGCCAATGGTCTGATCGGCTGTGGCCCCTTGCGACCGACTCATGTCTAGAATTAGAAGGACCTTCTTGGTAGGAATCTGAGCAAGCGAATCAATCAAATCGGCGATCGCCACTCCAGTCTCCTCAATATTGTCGTGATCGCCATCGATAGGCAATAGATAATCAGTACAGCCTACTTGAACGCCATAACCGCTGAAGAAAATCCAAAGAACGTCATCGGTACCCACTTGCTGCAAGACGGTCTGCATTCGTTCAGTGATCGAGGACTTGTCTGGATAGACTGCTTGGTCACTGGCAGATGTTGCTAGATCACCTGTTACTAGATCGCTGAGCAGGACACAGCGACTAGACGCAACGTCTGCTAAACGTGTGAAGAACCGATACACAGAGAGAGCATCGTCCCCAGCGTGCATCAGCGGCCGCGAATATTGATAGTGGTTGATTCCAATTATGATGGCCCAGTAGTTAGGCATTGAAAGCCTCCAGACTATAGCGTTGAAAAATTGCTAGGCGCGGTTAGCTTAGCTAGACCTTGACAGATAGAAATGTGTCCAAGAGAGGTCTTTTAAACTTCCCCATACATACAAAAATGATAGATGAGACAGCTGAGCTAAATAGATGAGATGGCTCAACTACACTATGAACAACATAGTTGGCAAATCATAGTTGGCAAATAGCGACCCGGCATACACCGGAAGCTATTACACCTCCTAGGCCTGATACTGTCTGCGTTTTATATCGTTTGCGCTTTACACAGCGCCTTTTTTATGCAGATAGCTCGGAAAGATAACACCTTAAGGTAGAAAAAGTAGAGAGCCTTCTATACTGGGAAACTTGATAGGTATAACTCAGCAGGCATGCAGTGCTATGCATGTAGTACGCTGTGAAATTTGGCTGCTGAACACTCAATTTTGATTTAACCACATGTGGTCAACTCGCTACTTAACCCACAACCCTTCGTCTGACTCCTACTCTATGCAGCGTCCTCGTCCTACTAAGCGGTCCATTTATCGACGCCGTAGGCGCTCTTTAAAGCGTTCTCTAGGACATTCAATTCTATCGGCAGGGCTAGCTGCGGTGCTTGGTGGCACAGGTGTTTGGATTACCGAGGCACTCATCGCCCCTCAGGCTTCTCAAGCGTACACTTCGCGCCTAGATTTATTTTTGGCTCGAGAAGCTGAAGAGAACTACGAAGCTCTAGTTCATCGAGCCGAAATAGCTGCCAAATCAGGTGCACAGCGTAGCTTTAACGATGATTTGCTAACCACAATTGTATCTATCAATGTGGTGGTAGAAAGCGAAGGGATCACAATACCGATTCTGGCGCTACAGGTTAACAGAGAACAGTGGCGATCGCATCCTGAAACCTACTTTTGGGCGGCCTACTACCCTACTGCCAAAACGCTATTGAATGCCTCACTTACCATATCAAGGCGTTAAGGTCTCCAAGAAGCATAAAAAGCGCAAAAAGGGGGCTCAAGTCCCCAAAACTCTGTCTGTATGAAGATGCTTCGCTTGCTACTAATAAGCCACTGTGGGCGATAGTTTAATTTGCAATGGAAAGATTTCTAGGATGCTTGGAATAGTATTGCCTGCAGTTATTACCGCATTTAGTCTATTAATTCTCGACTGGCTACTGCCTGGAATCACAATTGATACTGTAACTGCATCTGTTCTAGCTGCCATTTCTATCGGCATAGTCAATGGCGTAGTTAAACCGATTATCCAACTGCTATCACTGCCCTTGACTTTTGTTACCTTTGGTCTATTTTCTTTGATAGTCAATGGTTTTTGTCTGTGGCTGTCCTCTACCTTCGTACCAGGGTTTGCAGTTCACGGCCTCATAGGCTTCCTTTTTGGTCCAATTGCATTGTCTTTCTTAAGCACGACTTTCGGACACTACCTGCTTGAAGGCCGAACTGCTAGCCTACCTGAAGCTTGATTTTCAACGGATAGTATCGGAAAACTTGAAGGCTTCTAGAAATACGAATTGGGATACACATGGTAGATTCTCGTAGGTATGCGCCTGCTACTGAGCGCAATCGCCAGCCTATCTTAGATGTATTGCGGCAAGTGCTGCCTAAGACTGGTACGGTTCTAGAAATTGCTAGCGGTACTGGTGAGCACGCAACTTTCTTTGCTCCTAGGTTAAGTCACTTACAGTGGCTGCCCAGTGAACCTGATCGAGATTCTAGGGCGAGTGTAGCCGCTTGGGTAAAGGCGTTACCTGCCAAGAATTTGATGGACCCTATCGCTCTAGATGTAAGCCAGCACCCCTGGCCAGTCGAAAGCGAAGGCTTTGCGCTAGCTCAGCCGATTACGGCAATTGTGAATATCAATATGCTACATATCTCAGCCTGGGAGATGTGTCAGCATTTGATGGCTGGAGCACAGAGAGTATTACCCTCAGGCGGAGCCCTGTATCTGTACGGACCATTCAAGCAAGCGGGGCGGCAAACGGCACCTAGCAACGAGACATTTGATGCTCTGCTACGCGATCGCAATTCTCTTTGGGGAATTCGAGATCTTGAAGCGGTGAGCGAGGTCGCCCAAAAACACTCTTTGGCATTGATAGAAACTGTTCCTATGCCTGCGAATAATCTTTCAGTAGTGTTCCGACGAGAGTAGGCGATGATTGCGAGCGAACTACAGGCTCACAGCAGTGCCCGTGGCCGTAATCAGCATCAGTACGCCATGATCATCGATATTGATAGTGTCCGTTCTGATTTGGACGCCGAGCACAGCATCCGCGCCAAGACGCTTTGCTCGGCTCTCTAGCTCTTTGAGCGCATCTTGTTGTCCTTTTTCAAAAACACGTTCGTAAGCGCCCGTACGTCCACCTAAAACATCCCGGATACCCGCGAAAAAGTCTCGCAGCGCATTACTACCGTAGACAACCTCGGCAGTGACAATTCCCAGGTAGTTTTTGATATCGACGCCTTGAAGTGAGTCAGTTGTTGATAGAATCATGGGTCAGCGCAGTTTTTCATAAGTGCTTTTCTGTGGCCTTGCCATTGTCAAGTTATTAGGAGGCATTAGTCTATGGTCTGCCTACACAAGTTCACAATTCGCTTTGCCCGGATTGGGTTATCAACGGGCATGACCCTGTCTGCCAGCCTACTTTTTGCCGAAAGCGCAATCTCGGCTCAGGTCGATTCTCTATATGTGCAGGATGTGCAAGCCCAGAGCGTGCAGGATCAACAAGTGCAGACCCAACTAGCCACGAAAATACCCAACGGTCTCATTGCTCAAGCTGGCAATAGCAACTTAAGCAGTGAGCAAGAAGAGCAGCTAGCGGATCTGTTAACTAGGGCTCGGTATCAGATCGATGCGGGTGATTATCCAGGAGCGATCGCACTCTACGAACAATCGCTCCAGATCGACCGTGACAATCCCCGGATCTATTCCGGCATTGCCTACTTGCAGCTAAAACAAGATAATTTTCAGCCTGCCGCTGAGTACTACCGGCAGGCACTAGATCGTGACCCACGCAATCTATCCTTTTACTATGGCCTAGCTCATAGTCTGTTCATGGATGAAGCGTTCGAGCAAGCTGCTGATACCTATCGTGAACTGATTGATATCTCACCCCGAGAGGCAGATGCATACATCGGTTTAGGTGGAGCGCTGCTTAGGCTAGAAGAATACGACGATGCTCGCAGCGCCTATGAAAGAGCGGTTGCTATAGCACCTGGTAATGCTCAGGCCTACGAAGCTATCGGACTCCTTTATCTGACTCAAGGCAACTACGACGCTGCTTTATCTCCCCTAGAGCGAGCCCGGTCGATAGACACCAACCGGGCGAGTGTTCATGCCAACTTGGCTAGAATTTGGCTAGCGCAAGACAACGACTCACAAGCCTTTGATTCCTTACAAAGAGCCGTTGCCCTCAATCCAAGAGACTCAGACTCTCAGTACTTCTTAGGCGAGATTTTGCGCAAACGAGGAGATATTAACAGCGCGCTTAATCACTATGAACAAGCTGTAGAACACAATCCAAGACTGCTTCAAGCCCAGGCAGCGCTGGGTGAACTGTTGTTAGAAAGACAGCAATACCTTCGAGCGGTACTTGCCTACCGTCAGCTGACAAGAGCTTTCCCAGAAGATGCTGGCGTCCGCTACAACTTGGGCTTAGCACTATGGGGCCAAGGCAGCAAAAACAGCGCCCTTGAGGAACTTCAGCGTTCCTTACAGCTCTATCGCGATCAGGAGAATGGAGAAGGCGCAGACCGAGCAGCGGCGCTATTGGAAGTTTGGGAAGAGGGGTAGGCTGTCTCTTTGGCTTAAACCATTTCTCTTAGTCTGTCTTTTATTATCTACTTCTAATCTTCTCTATTGAAGCGCTGTTACCCGCCAGCTCAGTTTAAAGTTGAGCCAGAAGTTCCAGGCAGCAACCAGAAAAATCGTAATTAAATTGGCGAGATAGGGGAGTTTATGTTCGAAAAAGACGCTGAAGAACATTTGTAACAGCAAAATGTTTAACACCAGTCCGCTCAGACAGATTGTATTGAATTTAAGTAGACGTTTAAAGCGGTTGCTCCAGCCAGTTTGCTCTTTGAGCATATCGGCGAAAGTCCAGATATCGTTCCAGATGAAGTTACTGAAAATAGCCGCTTCAGCAGCAATAATTTTGCTGATAATTAGTCCCAATCCAACCGCTTGATACAGTAAATAGAGCAAGGCCATATCGACAACAACGCCACCAAAGCCAACGATGCCATAGCGGATAAAGCGTTTCATTGGCCACTTTTGGCGAGTGCGACTCACGCGCTTTTGCGATCGCAAGCGAATCAGATGGCCGATATATTCGACGTATTGCTTCCAGGTAACTTTGCTAGCGCCTGAATTACGTTCTTGAAAAACATAGCCAGCTTCAGCGATGGTTTTTATTTCGCCCCGTCCGATCACTTCAAGCAAGATCTTGTATCCAATGGGACTTAGTCGGCGGCTAGCGATCGCACTTCTGCGCACCATAAAATAGCCGCTCATCGGATCGCTCACTCGTCCTACCACCCGAGGGCATACGAGCAGACCCAGGACTTGAGCCCCCCTCGACAACAGCCTACGCGCAATGCTCCAGTCGCTGACCCCACCACCGGCTATGTGGCGACTAGCGATCGCTAGATCTGCGCCGTCAAGCGTACTGCTTAACAACTTCAGCAAAATTTCTGGCGGATGCTGTAGATCTGCGTCGATAACACCTAATATCTTTCCTCTAGCCATCTGCCAGCCGCGAATAACCGCAGAGGAAAGACCACGCTCGCTTTGACGTCGCATCACGTGAAGCTGAGGGTATTTGTCTGTCAATGCTAGTGCAACTTGCCACGTCGAATCCGGGCTGTCGTCATCTACTAGAATTAGCTCATATTTATCTGGAATAAAGTTGTCTAGAAGCTCAGTCAGTTGAGCAACAACCTTATCGACGTTACCGCTTTCTTTATAGGTCGGGATAATCAAAGACAGGATAGTCTCTGTTGCTTTTGATGAGGCTGCTATCGAGAGACTGTCAGGAACTTCTAACGGTCCTCTAGGGGGAGAAAGCAGCAAATTACTCATAAGGGGTCGCACCCGCTGTTCTTATATTTGTTGAAACACGGGTGGATTAGGTTACTCGGCAACTCAGTACAGGACAAAAGCTTGCAGGATATACAGCAAGGGCGTTTTATAGGTCAACCACAAGTATAATTTCTGAAGGTACGGAAACCTCTAAATAATGAGACTATCTATAGTTTTTTGATAGTGTACTTCACCAGATAGCTAGACTTCTGATAATACTGGGTCGGACTCTAAGAACCAACCGTCATTATAAAAGCACTACACTGCTTGCCATAAACCTTTAGGCCGCTTAGCAGAGACCACATAGATGAACCCTAGCAGTCCCGCGCCATAGATAAGACTTAGAGAAAGCGTCGACGTGAATGTACTAAGTGGGTGGTTTCTTAGATTCCAGTGCAGTCCTGCATGGATAACCATAAACAAAGCTAAACTTGTTCTCGCCCATCTGCGCACAACTGTCGACGGATGCTGAATAAGCCATAGCAAGATAGCTACAACAGGGACATGAAGCGTGACAAACAGGTTACGAGCTAGTAGGTCGGGAAATTGGCGTAGAATAAACAAGAGTCTCCACTCCGCTTGCGTCATTGCGTCTAGCTCATGAGCTAGCAATGTAGAGAAACCCAGATGAAACAACAAGCTTCTCATACGCTATGGTCCTCCCTGTTTAGCCACTGCTCTCTTTGATAGAGAAATAAAGAGAGACTACAGCAGATACCCACAAAGTAGGTGGCTAAGGCATAGAGTGCGAGTCGATGAGCAGGCATTCCTAGTCGCTTTAGTTCAATCCGCGCAAAGGCTAAGAAAATAAGCGCTGTGATAACGATGTCGCTAGAAAATAGGGTTGAAACAGGGGTGCTGAAGGCTTGTTCGAAGAAACTGCTGATAGAAGCGTCGCCTGAGAGCAGGAACTGTGAGAAGATGCCCCACGAAATGATAACGCTAAGTGCGCTACAGATGCCGTAAAACCGGCTCACATCAGCAGTCCGTTTGTCCGTTTGGGTAAGAATTGTTTGCATTCTGACTCTCCTTCGCTTCGTCGTCTTTGAGTGCATGCTTGTATTGTGCGCATGGGAGATAATTATTTCAATTACTTGTGAGGTAATAAGATTAAAACGTTCGAGGCAAGTCGTAAGGGAGGGTTTACCTCGATGGCAGCAATCATAGACAATGCGTTCGGTCAGTTGCTGAAGCAGTGGCGATCGCAACGCAACTTCAGTCAGCTAGACCTTTCCATCACTAGCAACGTCTCTCAACGACACATTAGCTTTCTGGAGTCAGGGCGCTCTAAGCCTAGCCGTGAGATGGTACTTACTCTCTCAACTGTGCTGGATATTCCTCTACGTCAACAGAACAAGATGTTGACAGCTGCTGGCTTTGCGGCTCTCTATTCAGAGTTTGACCTAAGTGATCCAGAAGTTGCGCCTATTCGCCGCGCCTTAGAATTTACACTGCGACAGCAAGAACCTTACCCGGCCTTGGTGATGGATCGCTACTGGAACCAGGTCATGATGAATCAGGGAGCTAAGCGCCTCATTGGGTGGCTGACAGAAGGAAAGGAACTGCCCGCTGAGATTGGCCCTAATCTGATTAAGCTAATGCTGCACCCACAGGGTGTTAAAGAACACGTTGAGAACTGGGAGGTAGTGGCTTCTCATCTTATTCATCGCGTTCATCGAGAGACACGAACAGGCGGCGAGCAGCAGTCGCAAGTCTTGTTTAACAGTCTTCTAGCTTATCCTGAGGTCGATAACCTTTGGCGATCGCCTGTGAAGGAAAACTGGCAACTGCCACTATTGAACACTATTTTCTCGAAGTCCGATCGACGGCTGAGCTTCTTCACGACCCTGACAACGTTGGGAACGCCTCAAGACATTACGCTTCAAGAGCTACGTTTAGAATGTCTCTTTCCAACAGATAGGGCAACTGAGGAAGTCTATCGAACACTCTTCGAGTGTGGGTAGTTCAACCTATCGTTTTCAACAGCGGCGGCCCTTGTACATTGAACGAACAGATGCCGATGGGCAAACTTAGAATAGTACACCCGAACCTATCAAAACCTTTCCTTTTCGAGCTAGTTATCACGTACTAATAAAGAAGCCAAAACTAGTTCCAAACCCTTCCAAACCCTAGAGAGAAATATATTGAAGAAGCCTTATTTTCTCTTACTTAGATAACATCTGGGATTGGCAGAGTACCGGTAGCCTGCTGACTGAGTGCCATTGATAGGCTGATTAAGCCGTTCATCTCAGGTAAGACTAAACGCTGTCATATCTCTATTAGCGAAGTTGTTAGTGTGTCTGGGTTTTTGGAGTTGTTTTCTACTGCTCTCGTTTAAGGGCGTCAGCTTCGACTGCGCCAGCTCAGTCTGAGATTAAGCCAGAAGTTCCAAAGGGTGACTAGGGTGATCGCGATCACTTTTGCCACATACTCATCCGCCGCGCTTGCCCATTTCCCCACAGCCACCTGACTCACTAGTGCCGGAATCTGTTGCGCAAACGGTAGGAGCAAAAATCCCTCAATCAAGAGATATTGCAGTACGGCGCCGATTAAACAGACAGAATGAAACTTCAAGAATCGTTGAAGCCTAGCTGGCCAACCCTTTTGCTGCTGAGCGATATCGGCGAACGTCCAGGCATCGTTCCAGAAAAAGTTGTTGATGATAGCGGCTTCGATAGAGAGAAGGATGCTAAGCGATCGGGTCATCCCAATTTCAGTTCGCAGTAGATAGAACACGATTAAATCGACAAAAACACCGCTGAAACCAACAATCCCAAATTGTAGAAGTCGGCCAAGTGGAAATTGCTGTAATTTTTGCAAGTAGCGCATTCTTGTGCTCGTAAACTCCTAGCTCAACTATCGGTAACGTTTGTGAAATAGCCTTGGTAGTTTTAGAGAAGCCAGGATAAATCGGCACCACGCTATTAGCCTGTCTGAAATCGCCTGGCGCTCACCTGAATATACATATAGTAATCGTCTGTTGCGCTATACGTTATTCACGTCACCGTACGAATGTTAAATATGTTCGATATTAGTCGAGTGGTGTACACAACGTCCTTTAAAGTCGCCACAAGCACTTTAGAGTTTCAACCGACTCACGTTGTCTCTGTTCAATTGTTTCTGGCGTCCAAGTGGTTTTCTGTAAAACTTGGGTAGTTAAAACAAAGGAGTTAGCACCACCTGCACTGCTAGAAAAATATCTTTCTTTTTTTTGGTCAAAATCATCATTCTGCGCTTGTGCATTTTTTCTGCGAGAAAGCAAAGTCAGATTGCCAATTTTATGTACATACTGTTCGCGCTCTTCCCCTTCAAACCACTCCATCCATTGACTGTTTTCCTTAGGATTTTGAGGGAGGACATGCTCTATGGTGATAATAGGGTATTGATAGGTTGCCGTACCCGCTGCTAATGCGGAATCAAGACGCAGCAAAACATACTTTCTGATGCGAGTCATCAAGTACAAATCGCCGTTCAAAGTGTCTGCTATTTCCGTCATTTCTGCTGAAGTTAACTGTAGCGGTGAGTCATCTTCATAGAGATCGCTATCGTTCTCAATACTAGTCAGCAGCTCTGCATAGCGATTTATCCGAGTGTTGATGTTTGCTCTCAAGATCATAAGTCCTGCTGCTAGCCTTTCGAGATCAACAAAAAATCTCTCTAATCGCTCAGGAGAATGGCTTTTGTATCTTGAGATGTACAAAATTCCTGGAGGAATCCAGTCAAAATTATCTATCATGTTTAGCCATCGCAAGCAAGCATCAACCGCTTCAGTTTCCTGCCCACCTTGGTAGTTCGCTTTTTTAATAGTTTCTAGTGCGTCTGAGTACGGTTTCAGAATGTCATCAATGAATCGTTCGGGTGGCTTAATATTTGGCAGTATATACTTTCGAAATTCGTTGAGAGCTGTTTCGCGAAGCTTTGCCTTCCTGTGAATCATTCGAATATGCGAGAACATCTCTTGAAATGCCTCTCGTCCTAAGTCTTCTTCTTCACTGTCCCAAATCCGCGTATATCTCTCTTGTTGGTGGTTGGGAATGGCTCCTATGATCTCCGACTTAAGCAAGTCGGCGAGACTTAAGTTTAATCCCCTAGCATTCAAAACAGAAAATATGCGGTATGCCGAGTCCAAGTCAGGCGTAGAGACGACGACTAGAAAGCATCGCGTCATTAAGTATTGAGTAAGCCGTAGACGCTTTGCTTCATCTAGGGGGCGCAGTACTTCTAGAAAATAACGAGCATTCTCTTGGATACGCTGCTGACTGTCTGAAATTTGAGCACTGTCCAACTGCAGTAGATTCTCTAGTCCGAATTCTTCTTGGATATAATCACGAAAAAATCTCTCATCTTTCTCGCGTAGTTTGAGCCGATAACGGGCTGGTATTTGCGCTACTATGTTTTCTGGCTGGTAAAGGTAGTTTTCAAGATTTAGACCGCTTTTGTCTAGTTTCCTAAGAACTGAAAGAAGGATAGTGAGCGTTGTTAAACGTTGCTGTCCATCAACAACATCGGCTTTGGGATCGTCAGATTTAATTAAGACAATGCTCCCCAGAAAATAGGGATTGACGTCTGATACAGAGCATGAAGACCCCTCTAGAAATGCAAGTACATCTGTCAGTAATTCGCTTGCCTGTTCTATGGTCCAAGCATAAGGACGTTGGTAAGGTGGAATAGAAAAGAAAAAGTCGTCGCTAAAAATTTTGAACAACGGTTTTTCAGTCGCATGAATAGCTACAGGCATATGCTTTCTTGATAATCTGCTATCTAGCGAGGCCAGTAGCACTTGTTATCACAGAGCATACCCTAGTCTCTAATCTATTGATGCATTCTTGGCCGTTTGCAGTCGTGAATAGATCTGCAGTGAATTAGTTAAAACCACCGTCTAAACTCTTCATTCTACAAAAGCTACTGCTGAAAACTTTGGCGCAAGTATATTACCGCTTTGATTTGATCTTCCTCAGCCACTTTTAGAAAAGTATAGAGCTGTTATTTTTCTACAGAAGGAAAAGCTGGGCTGCGATCAGTCTCTACATAGACATCAGACTCAAGCTGATAGATACGCCACACCCATCTGTTGAAGCGCCAAAACTCTGGCACACCCACACTGACGTAGAATCGAAAGCTAACCCAAGCGATAGCCAAAGCCACGTACGGTTTTTAGATACTTTGGCTGACCAGGATTCTCCTCTAGCTTTTCACGCAGCCAGCGGATATGTACGTCTACCGTCTTGTTATCACCCATAAAGTCGTAGCCCCAAACCTGATCAATAATCTGGTTACGCGACCAGACGCGCTTAGGCTGGCTGAGGAGTAATTCTAAAATTTTGAATTCTTTTGGCGAAAGACTAACTTCAGTACTACCTAGGAAAACCCGACACTCATCAGTGTGTAAAGCGATATCGGCAAAGCGGAGAATAGATTTTTCGTTGGGTTTGTCCTGGGATTGGCAGCGCCTAAGAAGCGCGCGGCATCGGGCAATTAGCTCCCGGATACCGAAGGGCTTAGTCAGGTAGTCATCTGCGCCAACTTCAAGCCCCAGGACACGGTCGGTCTCAGTGCCTTTTGCACTAAGGATAAGGATAGGGATATCGATGCCTTGGTGTCTGACCAGGCGGCAAAGGTCAAGTCCGTTCATCCCAGGGAGCATCAAGTCTAGAATGATTAAACTGATGTCTGGGGCCACTGGCTGGGGCTTTTCTGCTCCGCTTCGCTCTATACCCCCTAGAATCATCTCTAGCGCTCGCTGACCGTTGTCTGCGACACAAACCTCAAACCCTTCGTCTGCCAAGGAGAGCGCCACTGTCTCGCGGATGAGTTCTTCATCCTCGACAAGTAAAACTTTGCCCAAACCAATTCGAACATCAGTTTGAAGTTGAGGTGAGGTCAGCGCAACCATGGGGTACGTCCTATGTATATTTACGGCTAAAGACTCTAGGCAAATCTTATCAGGTCTGCACAGTAATTTTGGCGATGCTTTCCTGACTTTATACTAACGATGATTAAGTTTGTATTTCCCAATACAAATGCGGGTTGCTATGTGGCCACAAAGTTGACCAACTTGCCAGGTACAACAATCACTTTCTTGATCTCTTTACCGTCTAGATAGCGTTGGGCTATCTCCGATCCACGAGCATAGTTTTCTAACGCCGCTTTGTCGGCGCTAGCAGGCACCTGGAGGGTTCCTCTGGTCTTACCCATCACCTGAATAACCAGCGTGATTTCATCAGCCACCAGGGCGGCCGATTCGACTTTGGGCCACGGCTGTCGATGAACAGAATCGGTAAAGCCCGAGCTTATAGTCAGAGCAGACCATAGCTCGTCGGCAATGTGGGGTGCAAAAGGTGCAATTAGCCTTACCAAAGCGCAGATGGCTTCAGCAAAGACGGGAGTGGCTTTGTCCTTGGTATCGTTGATGGCGTTGCTGAGTTTCATCAGCTCAGAGACAGCCGTGTTGAACTGATAGTCGCCTTCGATATCCTCCGTGATCTCTTTGATAGCGGTATGGGTAGCACGGCGAAGCGTTTTTTCGGCCTTATTGAGTGTGCTTTGGTCGATCTTGTCGCTAGCGCTCACAAGGTTAGCGGCGTTGTCAGACTGGGCAAATTCAATCACCGCTCGCCAGACCCGATTGAGAAAGCGATATTGACCTTCAACGTCAGCATCATCCCATTCAAGATCTTTTTCGGGTGGCGCTTTGAACAAAATGAACATACGGGCAGTGTCTGCACCGTACTTTTCTAGAACAGCAATCGGAGAAATGCCATTAAACTTAGATTTTGACATTTTCTCAAAGGAGACTTTGAGCGGTGCGCCTGTGTCTGGATCGACGGGATTGTTCAAGTCGGCGATGTTTTCAGGAACGATGAATTGACCGTCAGACGTCTTGTAGGTGATCGCTTGTACCATGCCCTGAGTGAGCAGGCGCTCAAAAGGTTCGTCAAAGTCGAGAAGCCCTCGATCGCGCAACACTTTAGTGAAAAAGCGAGAATACAACAGATGCAAAATCGCATGTTCGATCCCACCTACATACTGATCAACCGGCAGCCACTTGTTAACCCGATCCTTAGAAAAGACGTTCTCCTCATTGTTAGCATCGGCATAGCGCAAGAAGTACCAAGACGAATCTAAGAAAGTGTCCATCGTATCGGTTTCACGTTGGGCACCTGTTCCGCAGCTCGGGCAAGCCACGTTTACCCAATCGTCGAACTTAGCCAAAGAAGGTACGCTCTTCCCAGTAAATTCTACGTTTTCAGGTAGCTTGACAGGCAAATCCACTTCGGGAACAGGCACCGTGCCACACTTTGGACAATGAATTACCGGAATGGGCGCGCCCCAGTAGCGCTGACGAGACACTAGCCAATCGCGCAGACGATAGTTGGTGGTGCCTTTGCCAAGCGAGTGTTCTTGTAGGTATGCGATCGCTCGCCCCACACTTTTCTTCTTCCCTTTGCCTGCCGGTACCCCATCCAACGGCCCAGAATTCACCATCACCCCATCATGCGGATAGGCTGCGCTCATCGTCGCGCCCTCAAAAGACTCTCCTTCTGGCTGGACAACTACCTTAATAGGCAAGTCAAACTTACGTGCAAACTCAAAGTCTCTTTGGTCATGAGCAGGCACAGCCATAATTGCGCCCGTGCCGTAGTCCATCATCACGTAGTCAGCGGTCCAGATTGGAATTTCTTCGCCATTGACCGGATTGGTAGCCATGCTGCCTGTCCAGACGCCCGTCTTTTCTCTTCCCTCATCCGTGCGATCAATTGTGCTGAGTTCAGCCGCCGCCGCTCGATAAGCTTGAACAGCTTCGGCCTGCTCAGACGTGGTGAGCTTTTCCATTAGCGGATGCTCAGGAGAGACCACCATGAACGTTGCGCCCCAAAGCGTATCGGGGCGAGTAGTATAGACCTCTAGCTCGCCAGCGCCAGTCTGAAAAGTGACCTGTGCGCCTTTGGACTTACCAATCCAGTTCGCCTGCATGGTTTTAACCCGATTGGGCCAGCCGGGCAGCTTGTCTAAATCATTTAGGAGCTGATCGGCGTATTCGGTAATTTTGAAAAACCACTGCTTGAGCAATTTGCGCTCGACTTTTGCCCCAGAGCGCCAGGAACGGCCTTCACTATCTACCTGTTCGTTTGCCAGAACGGTTTGGTCGATTGGGTCCCAGTTCACCGCCGCTTCTTTTTGGTAGGCAAGGCCTGACTCAAAAAACTGTAAGAAGATCCACTGGGTCCAGCGGTAGTAATTAGGTAAGCAGGTTGCCACTTCCAGGTTCCAATCGTAGGAAAGGCCCAGCGCTTTGAGCTGATCGCGCATCTGAGCAATATTTTTGAGCGTCCAGTCCGCCGGAGGGACCCCACGCTTGATCGCCGCGTTCTCGGCGGGTAGGCCAAAGGCATCCCAACCCATTGGGTGTAAGACGTTGTAGCCCTGCATTCGACGAACGCGGGCAACTACGTCGGTAATCGTGTAGTTGCGGACGTGGCCCATATGCAAATCGCCCGATGGATAGGGGAACATCGAAAGGGCGTAGAACTTTTTGGCGTCTGGCCCTAGATCTGCGGATGTTTTGTTTAGGGCATTGTCAGCCCAGTACTGCTGCCATTTCGCTTCTATTTCTGCTGGGCTATATCGCACTTCCACGCTGCTACAGTTCCTTTTTGTTCGCTTGCCTAAGGTTGTATTTTAGAGGGTGAAGTGGATTTGAGGATATGTTGTGGCTTTAGAATCCGATGAAATCTGATATTTCCAAGTCCGTTCGTGAACTCGATGCTGATCTTGCTGTATTCGTCTATGGTACGCTGAAGCCGGGCGGGCGCTTTCATGTTCGATTTTGTGGCATGTACTTGACTGAGGCAATTCCGGCGATGGTGAAGGGACGTCTGTATAGTTTTCCACGTCTAGGCTATCCGGCGATGACGGTCGGCAATGATTGGGTGAAGGGCTCTCTACTTAGGTTCGTTCAGCCGCCTGAAACCTGCGCCGATATCCTCCAGGGTTTGGATCGGTTAGAAGGCTATTCTCCTAATCGAAGCGATTTTGAGAATGAGTACTTGCGCTGTGAGATGACAGCTTTTGACTTAGCGCAGCAGCCTTTGCAAACGGCTTGGAGCTATGTGATGTCTGAGGAAGGGGTGCGATCGCGTGGTGGAATATACCTACCTAATGGCGATTGGAGATGAATAGCCTTAAACATTAGGTCAAAGTATCCAGGTGGACCCCTAATTCCTTTAGCTGCATGGCAAGCGCCTCAGCCTTCTGTCTTGCTGCTTCAGCTTTCTGCCGCTCTACCAATACCTGTTCAGCGCTCCACAGCAGTAGGCTACCAGACTCATCCCACCAGCGCAGCCAGTGAGTTGTCCTACCTAGGCGCTCCCCTTTCCATATTCCCAAGTTTAGCTGTAGTTCTGGTATCCAAAATCGGCCATCCTCATCAGCGGCCTGTAGGACGTATTGACCGTTCTCAAGGCCTCGAACCTCTAAGCTAACGTCAGTTCGGGATAAGGAAAGCTTGAAGAAAGGAGGATAGGTAAGCTGAAGTTGTAAAACCCATCAGCCCTATCCTCCACTATGTTCAGCTTAGAAGAACTGTTCTGCCACGTCGATGACTTTTGCCAAGTGTTTGAACCCCTCTGGCAGCGTCAGCTGCTAAGCCACCATCTGAAGACGCGACAACGCGCTCGCTCACTGAGCTTGAGCGAAATCATGACGATACTCATCGGCTTTCACCAAAGCCACTACCGCACCTTCAAACACTACTACGTTCATCATGTATGCCAGTACTGGAAGCAAGCGTTTCCAACGCTAGTCAGCTATAACCGCTTTGTCGAATGGACGCCCTCTTGTTTGTTCCCGCTGTGCTGTTATCTAAAGCGCTGCTTCGGCCGTTGTACAGGCATTAGTTTTATCGATGCGACCAGTCTATCGGTCTGCCACAACCGTCGGATCTGGCAGCATAAGGTCTGCAAAGATACGGCGGCTAGGGGCAAAACCTCTGTCGGCTGGTTCTATGGCTTCAAACTACACCTCGTGGTGAACGAGTGCGGTGAACTACTCAACCTCACCCTGACCCCGGGCAATACGGACGACCGTGAGCCCGCCTTTGACTTACTCACTGGACTATGGGGAAAAGTCTTCGCAGACAAAGGCTATGTATCGAAGCAGCTGGCTAAGCAACTACTCGAGGTGTTCAACATCGAGTTCTTTGCTAAGCCTCGGCGCAATATGAAGAACCAGCTAGTGCGGCTTACTGACAAGCTGCTCTCGCGCAAACGTTCCATCATCGAAACGATTATCGACCAACTGAAGAACATTTCGCAGATAGAGCATTCTCGTCACCGTAGTCCGGTCAACTGCTGGGTCAACATCCTCTGTGGACTGATTGCTTATTGCCACCAACCGAAGAAGCCTTCTCTCCATATGGAGTGGGAACTTCCCCCTGCTGCTTAAACCGAACTGACGTTAAGCTAGGTTCATAGGGATTGTAGGTGACGTAAGTGGGCACCTGTAGAATTTGCTCATAAAAGTAGAGCTTGCCATAGGGAGGAACTGATCTATATAGAAAGTTCGCCGCAGTCATCGGCGGAGAGAAATTCCATCACAACCGCGACCGGATCGTCGCCCTCGGTATGTTGCGTATAGCTACGGCGAATAACGTCTTCTCGAATAGGTAGGACGGATGGCACATAAAACCAATCAGGCGCTTTGACAACAATACGTTTGTCGAGGTTGGCAACTAGGCCAAAGTTTGAACCGATTAGCATCTCTGGCTGAATAAGGCCATTCTCTCCTAGTGCATCAGTAAGAGCGGCGGCGAGTGGGGGCTGTTGAATATTTTCCCCAGGATCATCAGGCAGAACAAAGTTGTCTGGAAGTGGTTCCCAAGTAACGGTGGGCTGTTCCCGAGTTGCGTTATGCTTTGCCATTGGATGTTCGCTCGAAAGCACCATGGCACTGGTATGAGGGATGCACGAGATAGGTCAGTAGGTTAACGATAGCACTTTTACCTAGACGGCTATCTAAACAGCTCTTTGAAGGGTGTTTATCACTAAGGCGTTCAGAGGCTAAGCTAGTAGGGTGATGCAATGGGTTGATAGGCAGGTTGATGTCAGAGATTAAGATGATTTTAGAGCGGGCGATCGCAGGTCAGGACATCTCGATAGAAGAAGGTATCGCTCTGCTCAAAGTAGACTCTAAGACAGATAGAGAAGCCGTTCGTCTAACAGCAGACACCCTGCGACATCAGCAGGCGGGGGATACGGTCACCTACGTACTAAACCGAAACATCAACTACACTAATATCTGTGAGCAGCACTGCAGCTTTTGCGCCTTCCGCCGTGACGCCGACCAAGCAGGTGCCTATTGGGTTGACTGGAGTGGCATTCTAGAAAAAGCGCAAGAGGCCGCAGCCCTAGGTGCAACAGAGATCTGTATGCAGGGCGGACTAAATCCTGAGGCCAAGATCGAAGGCTCTTCTTTAGCGTATTATTGCAAGCTAGTAGAAACTATCAAAGCAGCTTCGCCTGATCTGCACGTACATGCTTTCTCACCACAGGAGGTGCAGTTCATCGCTAGAGAAGATGGACTGAGCTTGAGAGCTGTGTTAGAAGCGCTGTGCGATGTCGGCGTTGGCTCTTTACCTGGGACGGCAGCAGAGGTACTAGACGATGGCGTACGGCGGATACTGTGCCCCGAAAAAACAACGGCTGCTCAGTGGCTAGAGATTGTTGGACTAGCGCATGAGGTCGGATTGCCAACCACCAGCACGATGCTCTCAGGCCATATTGAAACAGTAGAGCAGCAGGTAAAGCATTTAGACTTATTGCGATCGCTTCAACAAAGGTCAAAAGCGGCAGGCCACACTGGAATAACAGAGTTTATCTTGCTACCCTTTGTTGGACAAGAAGCGCCTAAACCCTTACGCCGCAGAGTCGGCAGAGATCAGCCAGTGCTAGAAGATGCGCTGCTACTAACAGCTGTCGCCAGAATCTTTCTAGGCAGTTGGATTACGAACCATCAGCCTAGCTGGGTGAAGCTGGGTCTAGACGGTGCGACTGAAGCGCTGCGCTGGGGCTGCAACGATATTGGCGGGATCTTGATGGAAGAGCATATTACCTCGATGGCTGGAGCTACAGGCGGAACCTGCCAAAGTGAAGCAGATCTGATCAGCGCGATTGAATCTGTAGGCAGACCCGCTAGACAGAGAGACACGCTGTATGGAGAGGTTCAGCAAGCTACTCAATATTCTGCGCAGGCTGCCTAAAAGCTGCTTAAAAGATAGCTGTTTCTTCAGGCGGTAGGAAGTCTCCTCCTCTTCGAGATTCTGTGTCAATGGTTCTGTAGCAATGACCTGTATCGATGACAGTATGTCGATGACTCTATGTTGAAAGTCGCTTCTACCCTATCCTGCTAGCCGCTCGATAAGGTGGTCGCCTACGCGCATTGCATTAGCCATGATCGTCAGTGAGGGATTGACAGCGGCGCTAGAGGGAAAGAAGCTGCCATCGACGACGTAGAGATTGTCAATGTCGTGAGCTTTGCAGTTGAGATCTAGCACTGAGGTAGCCGGATCGGTGCCAAAGCGACAGGTGCCGACTTGATGAGCGATCGCGCCAATCGGCAAAATTTTACTAAAGTACCAAGAAAGCGGCAGTACACTTCCCCGGTTATCGACTTCGCGGACCACAGAGATCCAGCGCTTAATTAGGCGCTTGAACGCCTTCATGTTGTTCGGCGTATAGTTCAGCGTAATCTTGCCATTCTTTACCATTACGCGATTGCGAGGCTCGGGCGCGTCTTCTCCGGTTAGCCACCAGTCAACAGTGCGTCTTGCCGCGAGCCGCAGCGCTAGCGTCGGTGCAATCTTTGGTACATCTAGCGCCAGCATGCGGTGGTTCACCTTGCCTAGCAATTGCACGTGGCCCATTGGATACTCAAAACCTGGCTCACCCCAGTAATAGTCATTGATTGCCAGCGTCTTTTGAAAAACGCTTTGATTCTCCTTTAAAGTCAGGCCAACAATAGCTGCTGCCAAATGCTTCATGAAGTTTCGACCTACCTGATCGGAGCTATTCGCCAATCCATTCGGGTGCTGCTCGTTAGCTGAATTTAGCAACAGAACCGCAGAATTTACCGCACCGCAGGCAACAACAACAACATCCCCAGAGAAGATTCGTTCTTCTCCCTCAACTTCTGCTTCAACACCTGTGATTTCCTGCCCAGAAGCGCTCGTACGCAGCCTATTTACCTTTGCTTCTGTAATTAAATGCACATTTTCTTTTCCCATAGTCGGGCGAACGCAGTTAACATCTGCATCAGATTTGGCATCGATAAAGCAAGGAAATCCATCGCAGGTATTACAGCGAATACACTTGCTCAAGAACATATCCTTTTCGTTGAGCTTAATCGATAGCGGCAGATAGAACGGCTTTAGTCCCTTTTCTTGAAACGCTTTATCAAGTCCGGCAATCCGAGGCTCATGACTCACTGGCGGAAAAGGATAGTCATGGCTGCGTGGCGGTTCTGTTGGATCGAGTCCTTGCTTACCATGTACCTGATAGAGAGCCTCAGCTTCATCGTAATAGGCTTCAAAGTCTTGATACTTCAACGGCCAAGCTGGAGAAACCCCCTCACTGAGCTTCACTTCCTCGAAGTCTTTTTCTCGTAGCCTAAACAGCGCTCCCCCATAAAACTTTGTATTCCCTCCTACCCAGTAGCTCACGCCTGGCCTAACATCGTTACCTTCCTTATCCGCCCATACTTCGTTCGTTTGATACTTACCGTCGCGAAAGACGGCGGTGGTATTCCAGTTATCTTTTTCTTTGGGTAGAAAAGCACCTCGCTCTAGAACTAGAATTTTTCTGCCGCTAGGTGCCAGGCGATGAGCTAATGTACCGCCACCTGCGCCAGTTCCGATGATGATAACGTCGTAATGCTCAGAAGTTGACATAGTAGAGTTCAGTAGAGGTGAAGTCGGCTGAGGAAGAGTAGTATCTAGCTACAGCTGATCATAGTCTTTTTCTATATGCTCTGACTGTCAATGGCCCTAAGATTAGTATCAAAAACAAACTCCACAACAAGACGATACCAACCGAGCGGAAAGCGGGTTCCCCAAAAGAAAGTGCTCTCATCGCGCCAGAAACGATAGAAACAGGGTTATGAGTGACGATCGGTTGGGCCCAGTCTGGAAAACCTTCTTTGGGCACATAGCCAATACTCATAAACGTTAACGGCAGCACCCAGGGATTGATCGCAGCGGAGACAGCCTCGGCTGATTTTGCTCCGATAGCGACATAAAAACCAAATAGAGAGACCGATAGTGCAAAGATTATCGGCAGCAGTAGGAAGCCCAGCACGCTCAATAAATTTCCTTGAAAGCGAAAGCCAATTAGATGAGCAGCTAGCACAATTCCTGTTGTTTGAAACAAAAGCCGCCCGCCAGAAGCAAGCAGTCGTCCACCAACGGCGGCAAAGCGAGCAATTGGCATAGCCCGCAACCGCATATCTATTCCACTATCGAGATCTTCGTAGAAAAGGTTGCTAAGGTTCACTGTGTTAAACAACAACCCTTGAACGATGATAAAAGGAAGTAAGAACTGAGCGTAACTACTGAAGCTTCCATTCGGCGAGACAACTCTAGCAAAGCTAGCGGTAAAAACGAACAGAAGAGAAATTGGGAAGGCAGTCGATACTAGAATTGAGGCTGGACTACGAATTTCTATGAGGATGTTTCGCCAAGCGACCATAGCGATGTCATGAGCTGTTCTGCGTAGGCCACCTTCACGGCGAGCGGCAACCATGGCGGCGATCGCCCCAGTATCTAGTGATGGTAGTTGATTAGTCATATTGTTGTAGCTACCTGAGAGTATCGGCATTAGATAAGGACAACTGAAGCTTAAGAAAGCCTGTTATAAAGCCGAATAGACCAAGCACCTAAAGCGAGCAATAGACCTAGCAACCAAACCATACTAGCGATGAACAAAAGGAAACTTGTACTCTCTCCACTCGAAAGCGCTCGTAGCGCATCGCCCGTGATGCTAACTGGCTGATAGCGTACAAAAGGCTGAAGCCAGCTAGGAAAGTTTTCAGTAGGGCTAAATCCATTGCTCAAAAGCAGCAAAGGCGTATACGGAATAATAGAAACAGCGTCTACTAGTGTGGGTTCGCGCAGCTTGAGCGCCAAAATACTATAGCCAGTGATGCAGGTGGCAGTGAAGGTAACGATGAGGGTGAAATAGCCAATCCAGGCAAACAGACTGCCGTAAAAGCGAAAACCAAAGCCATAGGCAACTAAGAACAGGATGATCGTCGCGAGAATGGCTCGCACCATGTACGCCATCACCAGACCAGCCACCACCGCAACTCTTGAAATAGGCATTACCCGGCAGCGGTTCATCATACCGGTTTCTATGTCTTTTGCAAGCATGATAGATGATCCTAAGCCAGCAAAGAAAAGGACCTGAATGTTGATAATGGGAACGAGATATTGAATGTAGTCGATGCCTTGGCGAGCCATGAGCTTTTGGCCGATGATCCAGAAGCCTGCTAGAAAGACAGTCGGAAAGATTGCGATCGCCACAATCACGATGGGATTGCGCTTTAGCCGAATCAAATTTCGCCTAGTAATCAACCAGCTATCTGTAATCGCCCTGCGCCATCCGCTCTCGTGCCGCTGAGCAATCATCTGTTGTGCCAGCAGGTCTATATCACTCTCTAGATTCATAAGGCCACGCTCCGCATTAGTAGACTAGACTAACAAGCATCCTCCCACTGTGACTATTTGGTTCGTGGCTATTCGGTGTGGCTAGCTGGTTTGTGGCTATTTGTCCAAGGGCTGTAGGACCTCTATTGTCAGTTATGGATCAGTTATGGATATATAGCCATCCTAGATGATTTGTGAAAACGAGCCGTACATGTGCATCTTGGGAAAGTCGAAGACTTCCAGCGACAAGAATTGCTCGAACAAGAACTTGACGCCTTTGAATGATGGCTTCAGTCCTGCCAATCGTCGCACACTGTTCTTTGCCTGTAGCCAAACATCTTCAATCGGATTCTGAGTCGGGTCGTTGGGCGCAAACTGAATGCAGTGAATCGGCCACTGCGACGCTGGTAGGCCGTCGTTGGTCCGTGCTAGGAAGTCTCGAATCTCATGAGCTCTATGGTAGCTCGCCCCATCCCATAGCAACAGTAGTCTTTGCTGTGGGAACTGCACTTGTAAGTACCGCAAGTAGGCGATGGTGTTAGCCGTGTTGCCAGCGCCGTAAGCCCCAAACAACACGCGCTTGCTCAGCAAGTCGAGCGCACCGTAGTAAGTTTGCCGGTCGCGTTCGTTCACAATCGGCACCTCGACGCGCTGACCTCTAGTACCCCAAACGTAGCCTTCCAGGTCAGCACTCATCAGGTGACATTCATCCATGAACAGCACTCTGAGCTGCCCACGCCCTATCTCGTCTCGGTAGTGCGCCAAGCAGCGCTCGATGTCGGCTTTTTTGCCGCCACCGCCTCAGCATCGCCCTTCGGGTTGACTTTGCTTGTCTTCTTCCAGGTGATACCCGCTGACTCGAACAGGTCGTAGTAGCTCTGTTTCGAGGCATAGACCACATCGTAGTCTTCTGCCAGATGACTCTCTAGCTCGCCGAGCGTCCAGATACGTTTGCTACCTAGCCAAGCCAGCACCGCTGCTTTCTCAGCACCACTTAGAAAGCTCTTCTTGCCCTTGTGCTGGGGAACAAACCCAGCTAGCCCGGACGCTTCGTACAACTGCTTCCATTCGCTGATAGCGCCGAGCGATACATTCAGAACATCGACGACGCCTTGATAGCCGTGCCCTTCGTACAACAGTTTGACCGCCAGCGCCTTCTTCACCTGACGCGCATCTCGTTCCTTACGGATGAACGCTTTGAGCTCGGCTATCTGCTCAACTTTATCAACAGCCGCAGTCTCTCGAACAAACGCCTTATCCATCGCTGTAACCACGCATTAGAGCATTGCTAACCCTATTCTATTTCTCCTTGTTCGGGTTAGTTCGACCGCTAGTGCAGCTTTTCGCTTTTTATACCGGATGGCTATAGACGCATGCAAACGCTAACTTGTCTCCCTAGCTCTAGCGGTATCATGCTGAAGTTTGCCAGGTGAAACATAGATTAGTCTTGAGTAGTGTGGCCCGTTAGCTTGAAAAAGACATCATCTAGGCTAGGACGGCGAAGGGAAATATCGGCGATCGCAATTCCGGCCTCCTCCAATCGCAACACAATCTCGGTCAGTGTGTTAGCCCCTTTGGGAGCAGCGATCGCCAGCGGTCCATTTCCCATCTCGCCAGTAACCATATCTCCAATATCAAAGAGTAACTTCTTCACTTTGGGCACGTCGGCTAGGTTCGCCAGACGCAGCTCGCAAAACTTACCCCCGACCCGGTCTTTCAGCTCGTCAACGGTTCCTTCTGCAATCACTTGCCCATGATCGATCACAACAATTTGATCGGCGAGGGCATCAGCTTCTTCTAGATACTGCGTTGTCAAGATGATCGTGATTCCTTGAGCCTTTAAATCTTTTACTACTGCCCAAAGCTGCTGACGGCTGCGCGGATCAAGTCCGGTTGTCGGTTCATCTAAGAAGAGAACAAGGGGAAGTACAACAATGCTAGCCGCCAAATCTAGGCGTCGTCTCATGCCACCCGAAAAAGTCTTGACTTGCCTGTCGGCAGCTTCTACTAGGTCAAACTGAACCAAAAGTTCTTGGGTACGTCGTTTGGCAGCGCCCGATGAGAGTCTGAGCAGCCGACCGAATAATACTAGGTTTTCTCTAGCAGTTAGGGCCTCATCTACTGCGGCGAACTGCCCGGTTAAGCTTATGAGCGATCGCACCGCTTCCGGTTGTTTCACGACATCGTATCCAGCGATGGTCGCCCGCCCGCCGTCGGGTACTAGCAGCGTAGTCAGACAGTTGATCGCCGTAGTCTTCCCGGCACCATTAGGCCCTAGCACTCCCAACACGGTGCCTCGATAGGCCGATAAATCGATTCCTTGTAAAACCGTCACTTTCCCAAATCGTTTGGTTAGGCCGCTAACTTCTACAATGGGTAATTCAGAGGTTAAACCCACAACCATTCACACAGGGTAAAGTACATAGCAAATCTGGACATAGCAAATCTGGCCAAGCTAAGCATAGCGCGATGTCTCAGGCGATTTCTACGAACTGCATGGATGTCTTTTGCATATTTACACATAGGTTTCTAAACCCACGCACATGTTTCTAAGGAACGATACTTGGAGCACATTCGCTCAATAAAAATACGTAAATTCGGGTGTCTGCTTTGTAGCTTTAAGCTTCGGTCTTAGCGCCGATTGCGTTCTAGGGAAAGGTCGCTAGGCTAGAAATATCAAGTACGATCGGTGACTAATCGATGACTAAATTAATACCTAAAGCAGTGTTATTAGCCATACAACTTTAGATCAGTACCCGGCGTTACCATTCTTAGACACTTAGAGAACTTGCATGGCACTATCACTTAAATCTGTATATCAACAGCAAATGGCAAAGCTGGTATACCGACAAGGGGTAACCCATCTACGGCATCAGTCCTATGGTAAAGCGGTATCGGCATTTACCCTTGCAATAGAGAAGGGATTCGCGCCGAGCATACAAGCTCAGGTGATGAGGGGAATTAGCCAGCTTCAGCAAGGTGAAACTGAAGGTGCGATCGCCGACTTTGAAGCAGTCATCGGTGAAGCACTTAGCTATTCTAAAGTATCGCCTCAGATAGACTTGTCCCCACCTTTAGAAGCTCCGTTAAATATTCCTTTGGCGCAGGCGTATCACTACAGAGGTCAACTGCGACAGCTATCGGACGATACGGCGGGCGCCCTAGCGGACTGGTCGGCGGCAATCGCCTACTGGCCTCGCTACCCAGAACCCTATTACCAAAGAGCGCTAGTTTATCTTGGACAGAAGAAACACGCAGAGGCGCTATCTGATCTAGACAGGGCGATTGCCGCCGACCCAACTTTTGCTAGAGCATACCTTCATAGAGGCAATTTACGTCATCACCTAGGCGATATAGTAGGTGCCACCGCCGACTGGGAACTGGCTATCTGCAACGATTTCACCTTAGAAGAAGCTAAGCAAAAGCTAGTCAATAGTCAGCAGGCTGCTTATGATGGCGAACTGAGCGATTTGCTAGCAGCCTCCTTTGCGCTCAGAAATTTATCTATCAAGGTTCAACACAGTGGCTCTCAGCTCAGCATTCATGTCTACCGAGCTGTTGGCACAGGTATCAACTATTACACGCTGCCCGATCTCATCCGTGAACAGATAGTACCTATGCAGCTTGCGGGAGTTAGCCATTTTCACTTGATTGGCCATGTGGAAGGGGTAAGACGCGCCGAGTGGAACCAAACATACGATCTATATAAGGGTCTACCTTGTCCTCCTAGCAACTGGCAAGCAGCGTTTTCAGCCCTGATGCTATTTCCACCTTTCGGGGTTCCTGCCTTTATTCAAGCTGCCCAGGTAAAAGACCTTTATAGAAAAGGTAAGTACATTGAAGCGCTAAGCGCTTCAAAAGCAGTCAAAGGCCTATGTGTAGCTGGAAGCATCACCTTAGGGTTCTTCACCCTGTTGCCCTTAGGGTATGCTGCCTATGATTCAATGAAAGAAAACCCTACCTTTCAAATTTCAAAGCAGCTAACAGAAAGTAATAAAACGCCTTATCAGGAAATCTTTGAGGACTAACGCGCTAGAGAGCTGATGCGCTAGAGTCTTGGATCGACAGGTTCGCTTTCTAGAGCCAGAATACCAAAGACACACGCGTGAACTTCTCGCAGAGGGGCTCTGCTGATAAACCGTTCCAATGATTCAATCCCGAGTGAAAATTCACGTAGTGCGAGCGATCGCTTGCGGTTTAGTCCTCGATTTTTTAGTCGACTTAGATTTTCTAGCAGAGAATACTCAGGCCCGTAGATAATTCTTAGGTACTCTACCCCGCGGCATTTTACCGCAGGCTGAGTGAATCCTTTTGAGCCGCGATGAACAAAGTCCATGGGCTTGATGACCATCCCTTCACCACCCGCAGCGCTCAGCCTCTCCCACCAGCGAATACCCTCTGTACAGCTAGCATCGCTGTCTAAATCAACTATCTGATGGCGAGTTGACAACAGCAATCCCAAATCAGCTTGGGCAATTCTATCGATCTGTTGCATATGCCACTCGTGAGTTTGATTAGCATATACTTTCCCTTCAGTTGCTAGGATATGAAAAGGCGCTAGCTTGAAATCATCAAGCGTATCTACCGGCCAACAGTAGTGACGGTAAGCCTCTACATATTGTTGCGCTAGCGCTGCTCTCTGGCGATAACGAGAAAGTAGGTCCGATACATCTGTAGACCGTGTGGCTGCTTGCTCCAAGGCGCTGACAGCAGCAGTTAGTCCTTGTTTTGCTGCAGCGCCTACCGAAGCGTATTGTTGCTTTAACAGTCCCTGCGCTTTTGCAGACCAAGGCATCAGCTCACAGTCAAGACAAACCCAATCGGTCGAAAAGGTCTCCCAAAACTTTGCCACATTCAGAGCTTGGTGAATTCTGTTGATTAACCCTGTCTCTATCGCCGAGTCGTCAAAGAACCGCCGTCCGGTGCGGGTGTAACAAATCCCTATGCCTTCATCATCGATTGCAAACCGCCGTTTGACCACAGCCTGATCGCGGCAGACAATCACAACGACTCTAGAGCCCATGTGCTTTTCTTCACACATCACAGTGCCCACGCCCTGCTGGCGATAATAATCAAAGGCTTCGGCGGGATGCTCTAGCAGACCGGGCAGCTTAGAAGTCGCAACAGGAGACATTGTTGGCGGTAAGTAAATTAGCCATTTGGGATTGGCGGCGAATCGACTCATCACTTCTAGCGCCGCGATCGCATTCTCTTCTCGAATCGTAATCTTCTTATATAGCCGAGTTTGGATAACACGCTTGCCCAAGACATCAGCAATATCGAGTACTGTATCATGGGCCTGCTGAGTAGTCAGTCCGCTACCAGCCCTAGCATTTAGTCCAATGTCATTGTCTGCCTTCAGCGCTTCTATTGGCCGGTTGGGTTCGCGATAAACCCTGGCTGCTTCTACGTCGACTAGCTCTTTTTCAGGGTAGCGCAAAGCCGTGAGCCGTAAGCCGTAGACACACCCTGTGTCGATATCGATCGTATTGTTCAGCCACTCGGCAGTAGCAACAGGCGTATGTCCATGAACAACCATGGCGCTGCCCCGATAGTCTGTTGCCCAGTTGCGACGAATCGGCAAACCGAATTCATCTGTTTCGCCGGTAGTCTCTCCGTACAAAGCAAAGCTGCGTACATAGCCAGAACCACGACCCTGCAATTCTTCTCGCAATCCAGCATGAGCAACCACTAATTTCCCATCATCTAAGACATAGTGGCTAATGAGAGACTTGAGGAATGATTGGATTTCCTCAATATCCTGATCGCGTCTTTCTTCTTCTAAAGATTCAATCTCAGATAAAGTCTCCGCTAGTCCGTAAGTTACCTTCACGTTCTTGCCCGCCAGCTTTTGGATCAGCTTGTGCTCATGGTTGCCTAAGATGCACATGCCCGAGCCCACTGCAATCATATTGCGTACTAGCTTCAACGTGTCTAAGATACGCGGCCCGCGGTCAACTAAGTCTCCTAGAAACAAAGCTTTTCTGCCTTCTGGATGGGTATAGGTTGGGAAGTTCCAAAAAGAGTTTGGGTTAGCGCTCACTGCCTGCTCTCGATAGCCTAGTTTCTCAAGTAGCTGTTCGACTTCATCGCAGCAACCATGCACATCGCCAATAATATCGAAGGGCCCATGGTCGTGTTTGCGATTGTTCCAAAGTGGCTGCCTTTCAATCTCAACTGAATTGATCTCCTCTAAAGAATTGAGTTTGTAGACATAGCGAAAACCTTCTTGCTTTAGACCTTTGAGCGATCGCCTTAAAGCCCTTGTGTGGTTGTTGACAACGTGCGAACCGAATTGCCGATCAGGGCGCTTCTGATTACGCTTGTGGCAGATAGTAGCTGGAAGATTGAAGACAATTGCCTCTGAAAAGAAATGATATTCCTTTGCTAGCTTTAGCAAAGAGCGCCGTGCCCCTCTTTGCACGTTAGTTGCATCAATCACCGTTAGCTTACCTGACTTTAGTCGCTTTGCAAGGATGTAGTGAAGGACATCAAAAGCATCTTTTGTTGCAGACTGGTCAGTCTCATCATCAGAAACCACTCCGCGAAAGTGATCAGATGACAAAATCTCTGTCTTGGCAAAATGCTTACGAGCAAAGGTCGATTTGCCCGCCCCCGACGCGCCAATCAAAATAACAAGAGAGAGTTCTGGGATTGTAAGCTTCATCTGCGCGCCTCCTGGCTCTCTTGGCTTTCCTGTCGGGTGAAGATGCCCATTTGACTAGGCGATCCTACCTCTGGAGACTCGAAGCCAATGCTCTGAAATTCCACGTCATAGCCAAATTGTTTACCCACTCGCTCCGCCCAAGCTTGAAACTGCTTTCGTGTCCATTCAAATCGATGATCTTGATGACGAAAATGTCCTTGTTCTAGCGTTGGAAATAGAACATTAAACTCGATGTTAGGCGTGGTAATAACGACCAATGGCGGCTGAGTAAACTGAAAAAGCACTTGTTCAAAGGTCGAAAGCCGACTTAAGTCCATGTGCTCAATCACTTCAATGACCGCCGCCGCGTCATAGCCGATCAGGCGCTCATCTCGATAGGTCAAAGCGCCTTGCATTAGCTGAAGTCTCTCTCTTTGATGTAGAGGAATCTGTTCGATACTTAGCCGCTTTTTTGCGGTTTCTAGCGCCCGAAAAGAAACATCGACGCCCATTATTCGCTCAAAAAATCTGTCTTCCCACAGCACCTTTAGCAGGGCACCTTCACCGCAGCCTAGATCAATCACTCTCTTTGCATTGTGAGATTTTAGAACAGCACCAACCGCCGCCATCCGCTGCTGATTTAGGGTCACAGGTTTCTTCGCCGCTAGCTTTTGCCATTTCTGAGCGGTCAGTTCGGCCTCAGCATCTGGATCTTCGCCTTCCATTAGCTGCGCGATCGCCACTTCTGCTAGCTTACGTATTCTCTTGAGATAGCGCTGAGTGATCTGTTCTTTGTACGGGTGGTTGTTTAGCCAGCCTTCACCGTGGCGCAGTAGCTTATCGACTTCATCGTCCCCAAACCAATAGTGTTTGTCTTCGTCCATCACTGGAATCAGCACGTAGAGGTGGCTGAGCAAATCGGACAAGCGAACTGTGTGGCTAAGCGTGACCGATAGATAGCGGCTATCTCCCCAGTTAGGAAAGTTCTCGTCTAGCGCTAGCGGCTCGGCAGTCAGCTTGTACCCTAGCGGCTCAAAAAGGTCTCTGAAAAAAGTCTCTCCGCCACGACACGGCAGCACTGGCAGCGTGATGGTCAAAGGAATGGGTGTGTCAACTAAATTGGGGCGATCTTTGCAGCGACCAGATAGCGCAGTAGAAAATACCTTCGCGATCGCCACACTCAAAAAAGAGGACGCCACATAGGGTCGATCATTCACGTACTGACCGGTTGCTCCTGCCTGCCAAGTGGTCTTTCCTCTAACTAGCCCGACCGGATCAATGTCTAGCAAAAGCGCTGCCGTACAGCGCTCAGCGCTCACCTCCGGGTAAAAAACATGAACTTTCCCGAATCCTAATGCAAAGGTTTGAACCCGATTGGGATGTTTGTGTAATAAGTAACCTAAGTCGGTAGCCGGTTGATGAGTGGTAGAAAGTGTCAGCAGCATTCAATAGCAAACAGAGATCATGCAAGCTATGTTACTGCACTGCTTCAGCCACCGCAGCTGAATGCTGAACTTCATTATGATGACAAAAAATCACCTGGTTTAGATCCGTACTAAACCAGGTGAGAACCTAGCTGGTCTTGATTTTTATTTACGGCTAAGGTCTGTCTTACAAGACAGACCTTAGATCAAACAGTAAGCATTCTACTTACTAGAATCGTGCTCATCTAGTTGCTCTAAGCGAGTTTTTTGAACGTTGTCAATACTTTTGCTAGAGTCATGAGTATTGAGTTGCTCTAGGCGACGTTTCTGAATGCTATTACCACCTGCCACTTCTTCGAGCTGCTCGTCTGAAATCGCTGAATCAATTTGAGTATCGTTAGCCTTGTTTTCCATGATGTTGTGTACCTTTTGAATTAAAGAGTAGTAAAAGACAGTTCACTCGTAAGGTGTTCTCTCTCTCATGGCTTTACTGTAAGGAACTTAGACAAAGTCAGTCTGAATACAGCATGAGAATTCCCTGGCTGTTTTTTCAGGTTGCTACAGAGATCCTTATAGTAGGCCCTGCCAATTATTTTCTGACATCTTACGTCTTATACTTTTCACACTTTAGTTAAAACACTTTAGTTGAAACACTCGGACTTTCTATTGCGGTGCATATAGATTCAGCTTTGATGTTGCTTTAGTCACTATGTAATAATTAAAAAAATAGAACAATCGTCATGAAATTTTCCCCGCCTCCGACAACAGCAATTTCAGCGGCGCTGTCCTGTTTGCTAGCACCTTTTCTCTCAGCAGCACCTTCAATAGCATCAGAACTTGACACGGGCAGTAGGGCACTAGCAGCCATAGAGCTAGCTCAAACTACAGATATCCTAGAAACCGAAGTTGTCGAAGCAGAAGCATCCTCTGATCAGATCTCGGTAGAAATGGTGACAGCTATTGAGGAACTGCTGGAGATAACTGATACCGGAGCCCTCACTTTTCAGATCGTGGAGACTACGATCGATCAATTTAGACAGCTTATGCCTGATATTCCAGAGGAGTGGTGGGATCGGTTCATCGATAAATTTGACTACGAAGAACTCAATCAGCTAATTGTTCCTATCTATGCGCGGCATTTCACCTTGACCGAGATAAATGCCATCATCGACTTCTACCGCACCCCAGTCGGCCAAGCAGTCATTGAAAAAATGCCGCTGGTTGTGCAAGATAGCTCATTAGTCGGTCAGCGTTGGGGAATGGGCATCGCTCAAGAGATCATCGATGAGCTTGAATCAGAAGGCTATACGCCACCTTCTGAGGCTCCGTTTGTGCTGTAAACACCTACAGGCTGTGAATGTATGGGCCTTGAGTGCTAGCCTATGGGGGTGTTTTACTTCTGCTTTCGTGAGCCGTTCCATGAGCAAAATTGTCGTCGGATTATCTGGCGGGGTAGATAGCTCCGTTGCCGCAGCCACTCTACATAATCAGGGTCATGAGGTCATAGGGCTCACCCTTTGGCTGATGAAAGGCAAAGGTCAATGCTGCTCAGAAGGAATGACTGACGCAGCTAAGCTTTGTGATCACCTTGGTATTGCCTACAACGTAGTTGACTCACGTGAGGTCTTTGAAAAGTACATCGTCAACTACCTAGTAGAAGGCTACTCTCGTGGGGTGACGCCTCTCCCCTGCTCGCAATGTAATAGCACAGTAAAGTTTGGCCCAATGCTGGACTACGCTGTGAACGAAATGGGCGCAGACTATATTGCCACTGGTCACTATGCTCGTATTACCCATAATTTGGAGACTGGCCGATACGAGCTGCGGCGAGCGGTCGATAGGAATAAAGATCAGTCCTATTTTCTCTACGACTTGAGTCAAACACACTTAGCCGCTAGCCAGTTTCCCCTAGGCGATACCACCAAGTCAGAAACTCGTAAAATCGCTGCTAGCCTAGGCCTACACACTGCTGAAAAGCCTGAGAGCCAGGATCTTTGCCTAGTTGAGCAGCATGGCTCTATGAAGACTTTTCTAGATAAGTTTCTAGCTCCGAAGCCAGGAGACATTGTCACCACAAGCGGACAGGTGCTGGGGCAGCATGAAGGAATTCATCATTACACGATTGGTCAGCGTAGGGGACTAGGCATTGCCGCGCCTAATCCCTTATATGTTGTTAGCTTGGACGTAGGCCGCAATCAGGTGGTTGTCGGTGAGCGCGATAGTGTGACCTCCCACGGATGTATAGTTCATCGGGTAAACTGGGTTTCAATCGCACCGCCTACTAGTCCGATTTCTGTAGAGGTACAGATCCGCTATCGATCGCAGGCAGTACAAGCAACCGTTATTCCTACTTGCCGCGTGGACGGAACCGATAGAGTCAGAATAATTTTTGATGAACCTCAGTTTGGAGTTACCCCAGGGCAAGCTGCTGTCTGGTACGACAGTAAGGGACGGGTACTTGGAGGAGGTATTATCGAGCCGACATGCTCTGATGATACAAACTTCGATGCCAGTTGACGATACAGTTGAAAAGTAGCTGTTGCCTGGTAGTTGTTTGGCAGTCGCGATTACTAAACAACTACCGGGTAACTGTAAAGCAATCGCGGCTCTCAACGGCTGTAGAAACATCTTCGAATAGAAATATCTATGGATGGAAGACGTAGACAAAGACGCAGACTTAGAGGAGGAAAGACCCCTTGACTGAAATGAAAGATGGTATTGCACCCCACGGTGGCACGCTAGTAAATCGGTTGGCCAGCGCTGAGCAGAAAGAAAAGTTCTTGAGCAAAGCAGACAGCTTACCTCGAGTGACTTTGGACAAGCGAGCAGCTTCTGATCTAGTCATGATTGCTATTGGTGGATTTAGTCCCATCACTGGCTTTATGTCACAAGCTGACTATGAGCCCGTTGTGACTGATATGCGCTTAGCCAGTGGCCTACCCTGGTCCGTGCCAGTGACGCTCTCTGTTAGTGAAGCGATCGCAAATCCTTTAGAAATCGGTTCGCTAGTTCGCCTAGACGACGAGAATGGCCGCTTTATTGGTGTTCTAGAACTTAGCGAAAAGTACAGCTACGATAAGAAGAAAGAAGCAATTAACGTCTATCGCACTGATGAAGACGCACACCCTGGCGTAAAAGTTGTCTATGACCAAGGTGAAATCAATCTAGCGGGTGACGTGTGGTTACTAGAGCGAGATCCCCATCCGCTTTTCCCTAACTATCAAATCGATCCAGCAGAATCTCGTAAGCAGTTCCGTGAGCGCGGCTGGAAGACAGTTGTAGGCTTCCAAACTCGCAATCCTATCCACAGAGCCCACGAGTATATTCAGAAGTGTGCCCTAGAAACGGTAGACGGCCTGTTTTTGCACCCACTAGTCGGCGCGACGAAAAGCGATGATATCCCCGCAGATGTGCGGATGCGTTGCTATGAGATCATGATGGAGAACTACTTCCCCCAAGATCGCGTCATCCTAGCAATCAACCCCTCGGCAATGCGCTATGCCGGGCCACGCGAAGCGATTTTTCACGCGCTGATCCGTAAGAATTACGGCTGTACTCACTTTATTGTGGGTCGCGACCATGCGGGTGTTGGTGACTACTATGGCACTTATGATGCTCAGGCTATTTTTGATGAGTTTGAGCCTGGTGAACTAGGCATTACACCTATGAAGTTCGAGCATGCTTTCTACTGCACTAGAACGACTACCATGGCCACTACCAAAACTAGCCCAGCGAAGCCAGAAGAGCGAATTCACCTCTCGGGTACCAAAGTGCGAGCAATGCTGCGCGAAGGCAAGCAGCCACCCCCAGAATTCTCTCGCCCTGAAGTTGCCGCAGAGCTAATCAAGGCAATGAAGGCTTAGAGCTGTCCTCAGGCGTCTTTAACGCTTAGAGTAGTTTAGAGAAAAAGACAGCGGGTGAGAGTCTATGGGTGTGCGTACAAATCCAAAGGTGACTAATCGTCAGGGTTTGAGTCGTCGTTCGTTCTTTAGACAAACGGGCGTGGCGCTTGCAGCTCTAGGTCTCACCGAGCTGTTAGGTGAGCTAGCAGTAGAGCTAGCAGTACCAGAAAAAGCAAAAGCATACGGCGAAGCGCTGGGACGATCTGGAGCGCGAAAGCTGGCGCTATTGATTGGAATCAACGACTATCCATCGTCTACGGTACCGTCAGGACAGTCAGACGATGGCAAACTATTTGGTGCCCAGAATGACGTAGCTTTGCAAAGGGAGCTACTGATTCACCGATTCGGCTTTCTACCAGAAGATATCGTATCGCTGACAGACGCGCAGGCAACCCGTGAGGGAATCTATCAAGCTTTTGTAAATCATCTCTATCGTCAAGTTGAGTCTGGCGATGTGGTTGTTGTCCATTTCAGTGGCCATGGTTCACAGGTGCGAATAGAAGATAGAGCGCCAGAGTTATCGACTGGTGAGCTATCGACTAGTGAGACCGTGCTGCAAAGAACGCTAGTGCCGGTAGACGGACTGCTGCCAACCCCAGAGCGTCCAACCTTGAACGATATTTCTGAAGTAGAGTTAAAAACGCTGCTGCGTTTGCTGAAGACGAAGAATGTGACAACTGTGATTGACGCTGGGTTCGTCGATATGAACGTGCCGCTTTCTGGCGGACTGCGATCGCGTACCCGCTCCGAAATTCCAACAGGCCAGAGGCCGGCTTCGTTCCCGCTGCTTGCCGACCAGCGACTGATGAAAGAAAGCGACGATTTCCCAGGCATGTTGATTAGGGGCGGTGCTATTGATGAGGTCGTACTTGAGCGTCGATGGCATGATTTCAATGCAGGTGCGTTTACCTATGTGATGACGCAGTATCTGTGGTCGGCGCCCGCACCCGTGATGACCAAAAGAGTACTTGCTCGCTCACAAGAAACCCTAGTGCGCTGGGGCGGCAGCAATCAACAGCCAATCGCGAGTGGTCCTATTCAAGCAACTCCTATCTACTACACCTCCCTAATCGAGCAGACCCGCGCCAGCGCAGTCGTTACAGAGGTGAGCAGCGATGGTAAAACAGCCACTCTATGGCTAGGTGGACTGCCGCCTAGAGTACTAGAGTATCTAGGTTCAGATTCGGTGATGACCTGTCAAGGGCACCGATTAAAAATGCGATCGCACAACGCACTTTCTGGTAAAGCTCAGCTTACTGAAGATGCAAAAATCGGTGGTGCACTGCAGCCTGGGCAGCTAGCTTTTGAGGCAATCCGGGTACTTCCAAAGGATATCAACCTAGTTGTTGCACTAGATAGCCGCTTAGAGCGAATTGAACGAGTCGATGCGACTAGCGCGCTATCAGCCCTATCCTTTATCAGCTCGACTTCCGCTACCGATCTACCCGCTGACTGTTTACTGGCTAAGCCGATTGCTGACGATAATGAGTCGCTGACGGCAAGCTTATATCCTACCCAGCTAGTTAGACAGCAAGCCCAGCTCGAAATGGCCCAGAGCGACTCAGGTGCTGATATAGAAAGCCCTGTTTTAGACCAGCCGGCTGATATTTCTAATGCGCGAGGGTACGGATTGTTTTCGGTAACGCGATCGCCTATCTCCGGTACGCTCGCTCAACAAGAGGAAGCCATCAAGCCTGCCATCAATCGCCTAGCCCCGAAGTTGCGATCGCTAGCTGCACTCAAGCTATTACGGCTAACAGGGAATAGATCCACATCTAAGTTATCAGTGCGGGTTGTTCTAGAACAGGTTGAGCCAAAGCAAAACAAGCTGCTCGTCGCTCGCCAGACCTTCCAAGCATCTCAGGATAATGACAGCTCGATAGAAGGGTTTATTCCCACTGTTCCCGTTGGCAGCCGCGTTCGCTATCAGCTATTTAATGAAGACAGCGTTCCTCTTTACTACACCCTAATCAATGTCGATCCTAGAGAGCGGCTATCTATTTTTTATCCAGCAGCGAATGAGAGAAATATTGCTGTTGACATTGACGAAGAGAATATCCCAGAAGGCACACTTTCTTCTGTACCGGCAAGCATCGCTCCAGGTAGCTCAGTTTTTATTCCTACAGACAATCTAGATTGGGCAGTCGAAAACCCAGCCGGCCCTGTAGAAACTTATGCTGTATTTAGCGCCCGTCCGCTGACTGAAACAGACAGTCTTTTACGTAGTGCGCTCAATAGCCGAGGGCAGCGAATCAGCCCCCTGCCAAATCCGTTAGAGGTTGTCAAAGCGATGCTTTCTGACTTGAGCACTGGCAGTGAAACAAGTGACTACCTGTTAGATGTTTCTCAGTGGGCAACGCTTAACTTTGCCTACAAATCCGTCTAGCTGGTGTCTAGCTGACTTTGAGTTGGTATGCTTCAATTATTTCTCTTTTGTTCCTCTTTCGTATCCAGCAAGAACCATGTTTCTGGGCCATCAGCCTCAGTCGGGTTTGTCCCTAGATACAGATCAAAAGGGCTTTGAGTCTGAGACTGCTGGGCTATTGGGTGTGTTAGTTTCGCTTCAAAACTGCCGCGAACTCGGTAGACGTCTTGAATACCTCGATGTTTAGCACTCTCAAAGTTGCCTACCTTCTCTCGGCTGCTGACGATGACTTTTTCAAGCTTGAAGTTGGGTTGCAAGCTGTCACTGTCCGCGTCCTCTATCAAGCCTAAATCATTAGCGATCGCCTGCTGAGTCTGACTGAGTTGCTGTGTGATTGCCAGTCGAATAGCTTGGTCAGGTGGCACCTGCGCCAGCGTACTACAGCCTGTCAAATAGCTAGTTGATAGCAGCAAACAGACTAAGCACAGCAACCTTAACGCTCTCATCATCCCTCGTTTTCACAACGTCTACTCATTTAGTATGCAGCCTTTGCGTATCCACCAATGTCAGAATGATTGGACGCTTGGATAATTGGACCCTTGTTTCATCAGAATATGACCTCAAAGCCATCGCCAACATCACCCGACAACCTAACTAATGGCCTTAGCCAAGCGCACAGCCTTAGCGAAGCGAATACAGATCTAGACCAAGCAGACTCACTGCCGTTAGGTGCGCTCTTAATCACGGCCGGTTTTTTAGCCAATACGATTCAAGGTGCGCTAGGCAAAACTGCTCAGGCCGCTATCGAGCCAGGTCAATTCTTATGGCTACTCATAGTGATAGCATTTGCTGTGCTACTGCCAATAGAGATCGCTAAAGGAGGTCGCAACTTTTCTGCTGGATGGAACCGGGAAGTGCTGCCCTACTATCTGCTTAGGGCAGTGTTTGGACTAGGCGGATTCTACCTCTTTATTTGGGCTGCCGGGCTAGGTAGTTTGATCAATGCCAACGTGCTGCTAAATACGACGCCTGTGTTTATTCCTGTGATCGGGGTACTGGTGCTAGGCAAAGATATTTCTAGAAAGCTGTGGGGTGCGATCGCGCTTGGCTTTATTGGCTTACTGCTTGTTGTTCAACCCAGCGCAGACCTGCTTTCTAACCCGGCAAACTTACTAGGACTTGGTGCGGGGGTATCAGCTGCCATCGAATTTTTAATTGTCCGCTACCTTAGCCAAACTCAGTCACCCACAGGTCTGACCCTATACTATTTGCTGATCGGCTCTATACTCATCGCCCCCGTTGCTATCTGGCAGTGGCGACCGCTTACTCTCGAAACACTTGAAATTGTAGCTGCCGCTGCTGGATCGTTTCTCAGCTTTCAGCTATTACTTGTACAGGCCTACCGATACGCCGAACCTCACCAGATTGGCGTTTTTCAATACACTAGTGTCATATTTGCCGCTATTATCGGCTGGCTATTTTTCAGCGAAGTGCCCAATATTTTATCGGTTACGGGGATGGTGCTCATCTCAATAGGCGGCGCCCTGTCTATCTACCTACCTGAGTCACCTGCCTAAGTTTTAGATCAATCAACGCCAGAGCAGCGGAGGAATACTTTCTAGTATCCGCTTTGAGTTGTATCCGTGTTTAGTGAATCCTTTCGATGAAAATGATCTAGGGTTGGAATAGAGAAAGGATGCGTTTTATCTATGCGTTGGTTTTATGCATCGGTCCTATAGTTTACTAGCTGCGATCGCAGTTCTCATTGGTCTAATTCTGCTACTAACCACAGTAGGATCACTCGCTCAGCTATATGCTGCGGTTGCGGTCGTTTCCCCTTTACTAGCCCAACTGGTCTTGGGGATAGTATTACTGGCGCTACTAGCAGCTTTGGCAGTGCTTGCTCGCTATAGCTGGCTGTTCCTTCGGCCAAAACGTAGACGTAAGATCGTGCTACCTACAGAGCTAGACGCAGTGGCCACAATCAGCTTGCAAGCAGCCCGTCAGCAAGTAGAGCAGGTAGAAGATGAGATTTCGCGGCAGGCACTAGCAGCACGATCTGATGAGCTAGCACAACGCCTAGCCCAGCGGACATTTCAGATTGTGGTGTTTGGCCTAGGCTCAACTGGGAAAACGGCACTCGTGAACGCGCTCATGGGAGAAATTGCTGGTGAGGTAGCCGCCACAATCGGGACGACTCAAGCAGGAACCAGCTACCGTATAGCGATACCCGCCGAATCCGCAGGAAATCAGCTAGGAAACAAAAAAGATCGAGAACTACTGCTCGTCGATACGCCAGGGCTTTTGGAGTTTGGGGAGCAAGGTGAGGCACGAGCGAACGAGGCAAAGCGGCTGGCCGCAAAGGCAGATCTATTGTTGTTTGTGGTTGATAACGATCTGCACCGAGCAGAATATGAGCCGCTAGAAATGCTGATGAGAATGGGTAAGCGATCACTGCTGGTATTGAATAAAAGCGATCGCTACTTGCCAACAGAAAAAGAACAGATCCTACAGCGGCTGCATGAGAGAACCCATGGACTTTTGAACAGCGAAGATGTAGTTGCAATCGCAGCTAACCCTTCCTCTCTTGTTCTAGATGATGGCTCTCAAGTACAGGTAGAACCAGACGTAGCAGCGCTTATTAGCCGTATCTTTGATATTTGGAACACTGAAAGCACAGATCTTATTGCCACCAACTTATTACTTCAATCCCAAAAAATCAGCGAAGAAGCCCAAGCACTACTAGATACGCAGCGTCAGCAGCAGGCGCAGAAGATTGTGGAACGATATCAGTGGGTAGGCGCAGGCGTTTTGGCGGCGACCCCCTTACCGGTCATCGATATGCTTGCAACCGCTGCTGTCAACGCGCAGATGGTAATAGAAATCGGCAGAGTCTATGGTATAGACATCAGCATAGAAGAGAGTAAAACGTTAGCCCTATCGCTCGCGAAGACAATGGCAGGATTAAGCCTGACTAAAGGCGCTATGAAACTGCTGGCAGTAGGCTTACAAGCAAATTTAGCAACGGCAGTAGCAAGCAAACTACTACAAGGAGTCAGCGCTGCGTATCTAACCCACATCGCAGGCAAGAGCTTCATAACTTACTTTCGGGCAAATCAGGATTGGGGCGATGGCGGCGTCCAAGCCGTCGTCGAGCAGCAGTACCAGCTCAACAGAAAAGAGGAGTTTGTCAAACAGTTTCTAAGTAACGCAATCGAGAGACTGACTTAGCTTTGCGCACTAGCGATGACCTCTGGGCTAGGGTTCTGGCTTAGCCATTCTATTCATCTTTGTAATCTTCTATGAGCGCTGAGTGAGTCCATACGCCCTGGTCGTCATAGTAGCGAATAAGGCGTGATCGCCTACCGCTACCGCTTAGCCACCCGACTTCCACTCGAAACTCTACAGCTTTCTTGATGGCATCAGGTACTAGACAATAGGTACCATTAGGCAAAAGAATTAGTCTGTAGTCTAGGTTTCCTGTTAATAGAACAACACTCTTTGAAGAAGCCTGCTCTCCAGTTAAAAACAGCTCCCTAGTCTGCTCTTCAATAGCTTGGTCTGCAGAGATCTTCCCAAAGGCGTCTTCGCATCGGAGAGAATAGCTTCCGGACGATTGATCAAAATTCCATCTACTCAAGCCTGTTGCCACGGGTTCCATTGAAGCAGACAGCGCTGATAGCCTACCTGTCCAGCTACCTGCTATTTGCGCTGGTGTCATTGCCGGTTCAGTAAACTGTGCATCTTCTGTTTGAGTTTCTCGAATAAGCACAACGTAATTTAGCTGAGCACTGCCATCCACGCTGCTCTTGTACATGATTACAAACCGCGCCCGACGATCGCCTACTTTTAAACTCATCTCAGCGCCGAACTGAGCAAAAGCTGTCCACTGCGCCGAACCTTGTGTGAATGCGCCGCTTTCAAAAAAGGAGATGTAAGGGGCAGGTCCCGGTGCAGAGAAAGATCGAGTGGTGACATCGGTTGTACCACCAGGCGGCGTTCTCTCTAATACGAGCTGCATGGTTTTGTCCAGCTCGGTTTCCTCTAAGGTCAAAACGCTAGGCGTATCTTTGAGCAGTTCACCCTCAGCAGAGAATTTGGTGAAAGATCCATACCAGGTACCGATGTTTTGACGGATGCACTGCCATTGACTGAGCATAGAGGAAAGGTGAGTATGAAGTATATGTGTGGCTGCTAGGTTATTGACGGGGACTGTAGGCTGGCGCTTTCCGCTGTTTCTAGCGGTGGGCGGATAGATAGATAGAAAGCAATCCCCAGTAGGGGAATTAGTGTAGCGCTCCAGAAAAGCGCAGGGCTGGTGAGGTTTCGCTTGGCCATATCGTCTTTGAGTAGCGGCCAGACGATGGCACACAGCATACAAAAGTCTAGGCTCATGACATGGATGAACTGACTGGTTTGCCACTGCCTAGCAAAATCGCTCCAGTCGCCACTGGTAATACCGTAGACCAGTAAGATAATGCTAGCGAGTGCGATCGCCCGCCCGGTCCAAACGGAATCAACCAGCTTGAGCACAACCGTTTTTGGCCCGTCAAACGTCACATGAGATTCGCGCAAAGCCAGGTAGGGCAATATCGCGAAAGCACCGACCCCAAAGCTTACTAGAACGAAAGGCCAGGCTGGGATCTTTTGAGTCGTACCATCGATTAGCGCTAGACAAGCGTAGATCATTGGCCAAACGCCCATCAGATTAAATAGAGCAACGACAGAGGGATTAAGCCCTTCCCACTGGCCAGAAACAAGCCGAATGATCTGATCGAAAGTACCCGGCTGGAAAGGAGGTGCCAAGGTGAAAGCATAGAGGCTAAATCCTAACCACAGCAGCGTAAAAAGTAATTTTCTAGTCATGAGAGTATGGAAAGTTTACTATGTAGCGATGGATCTTCTAGGCATAGCCAAACTAGCTGTTTAAAGATTCAAGGGCATTCTTTAAGTTTTAAGTGGCTATGTAAACATGCATAAGCATAGAGATTAGCCACTACTTTAAAGATTATCTTAATAATTAGACTGAATCTTCATCCGAGGCTTCGGTTTGCTGATTCTATATAGCTTATGCAACTACATGATGTTCTACGTCTCTACGAAGAGGGTTTTCGAGACTTTATAGGTCTATCTTTAGTAGGGATAGATTTTAGTTCTCGCATCCTGGTAGGCGTCGACTTTTCTAATTCAGATCTAAGCGGTGCTAACTTTAGCCGCACTTTTCTAACAAACGCCAACTTTACACGCGCCAATCTCAGCCAGACCAACTTACAATTTGCTAAGCTCAGCGACGCCTGTCTCTCGCACGCCACATTAACAAAAGCCAATTTGCAAGGCGCGTTTTGTGTTCGTTCAGATCTAACTGAGGTTAGCGCCAGCGGTGCTAACATGAGCCACATTAACCTACGCGATGCCAAGCTGACTGGGGCCAACCTAAGCGGGGTAGCTCTGACAGGTGCTAACTTACGTAACGCAGACCTTTCGACCGCGAATCTAGCTTGGACAGGAATGAAAGGCGTGCGGCTAATTGGGGGCGCGATCGCCCAAACCATCTTCACCGGCACCAACCTTACCCAGGCTTCCTTGAATGGTCTAAACTTCGATGGGATGTCTCTTAGCGGCGTAGACTTTAGTGAAGCTCGTCTACGAGGCGCTAGCTTCCAGCGGGCCGATTTAACCGCTACCAACTTCCGCGAAGCCAGCTTAGAAAACAGTAACTTTAGGTGGGCACAGCTAGCAGGCGCAGACTTTACTCAGGCTCATTTGCATCATGCTAGGTTTGCCCAAGCCGATCTTCGCCGCGTCGACCTCGACCAGCACAATTGGAGAGAGGCCGATCTTTCAGGTGCCTATTTGCAAGAGCTTGGACTTGTGCGCATGCAAATGGCAAGTGCCTGCTAACTAGAACATCTGCTATCAAACTTTTGCTATTCAACCCTTTTGCTATTCAAACTTTGATGGTTTGAACACGTCTAGGGTTTACCTTAGCCCTGCTTCGCAACTGTTAGTCTAAACAGTCCTCTACAGACTCTTAGACCCTATACAGACCCCTAAGGTACCAATCTCTAGAACTTAGAAGCCTCGAGTGTCTGCTCGTCATATTTATATCGACGGCTGCGATCGGTGATGCCATATAAGTTGAATGAAACAGTAGGCTCTTCTCCTAGAGGAGCCACTTGATGAACCGCATTGCCTGTAAAGCCAATAATGTCACCTGGATAGAGAACTTGTTCGCCCACTTTTGAAATAGCTTTGGCGTTTGAGTCGTCTTGCTTCCAAAACGTGTTTTTCTCCTGTCCACCAACCATTGCCACGATTCCCCAAGTGGCATGGTTGTGAATAGTAGATTTCGTACCCGGTGCCCATGTCACCATCTGCACTGTCAAAGGATATTCATGCTCTCGATAGAGAAAATTCACCGCCCAGCCAGTTTTTTCGCTTGGCTCTTTGTACTCCATCTGTAGCCAGTAAGAGCTAATTAGTAGCTTACGCACTAGTGGGATAATGGCTTGAACTCGCTTAGCATCGTCAGGTTCGCGCTCTAAAATATCTTCCATCTCTGTCAAGAAGCGATACATCCGATAGGTTCGTTTTGGATGTTCGGTCTCGATGTTGCCGAAATTGGTACAGGTGCCGTTGTCAGTGACTAGCCAGTTTTCCATATAAGAACGAAACGGTATGAGAACAGAACGGTAGTCCTGAGATCTTGCCACGATCTAGAGAGGAACGACAACTGAAAAGGGGCGATCGCAAACCTCATGCATTACGACATTTGCGATCACGCATAGCCACTTCCATGCCACCTAACAGTTGATCACACCCTCTAATACAAAGGTAATGGCGTTTTAAGGAACGATCTCACTCGCCAAATTAGAGTCTCTAATAATACTTTCAAGTAATCTGCTCTGAGTATGCCATGAAGATTCTTTCTTTGCTTCAACGTCGTTTTTTAAAACATCACAGTATTGTCGGCTTTGGTATTGCTGCGGCCCTAGGTCTGCTTAATGCTACGCTAATTGCTCTTCCAGCTCAAAGCGCCGAGAGAATTCAATTTTTTGTTGGTCCGTTTGAGCCCACTGTTTATGTAGACGATCTAGAAACCTTTGCTAAAACAGGAAATATTGAGCCTAGGCTAGCTTCTTTCATCAATCGCCTTGACGCAGATCAAAAAGCCAGCCTACGGGCTTTTCTCAATGCTAGATACGATATCAGTCCGATTCCGGTTTCGCAGTTTACCTACTCTTTCCTTGGTGAACAGCTATTGCAAAGAGCAGGACAGGTCATTCAAACAGATAGCTATCTAAACGGGATGAAAGCAATTCGCGCATCGCTGATTCTCGCTGCGGCTGATGAAGCTGGTTTCACCACCATCAACGTCATGAGACAGTTTCCAACCGATACCATTCAGCTCGATTTTCGTCTGGCTAGAAAGATAGCCAGAGAAGGCCAGCAAATCTTCGTTGAGCGAGACGAAGTTGTCAGTAAAATCAACCAGGTAGCTCAAGCGAAAGCCTCTACTCAACCAAAGCCGCTATCCGCTAACGATCCTCAGCGCAAAGGCCCTTATGCTTGGCAAGTTGAGACTATCACCTTCCAAAACTCCGGTCGCTTAGAGTCATCTCAGGCTGATGTCTATGCGCCTATATCTACTACCGCCGAACCCGACAGCATTCCAGTCATTGTCATTTCACATGGCGTTGCTTCAGATAGAAGAACATTCAGCTACCTGGCAGAGCATTTAGCATCTCATGGCTATGGGGTAGTAGCACTTGAGCACACAGAGACTAGTGCTGAAAAGCTGGTTCGCTTTTTTTGGGGTCAAGACAAAGCACCCGATCCCATTGATTTGCTGCTGAGACCGCAGGATATTACAGCAGCGTTAGATACCCTAACAGACTGGCAGAATAGTTCTAGGCCGCCTAATGTCCATCAAGATGTCAATCAGGCGGTAAGAAACTTTAATCTCAAATCTGTAGGACTTTTAGGTCAATCTTTGGGTGGCTATACAGTACTAGCTGCTGCAGGAGCAGCGATTGACTGGCCTTTTCTATCCGCAGATTGCGAAATGCTCCCAGAGCGTCCCTCTTTAAACCTTTCCATGTTTGTACAGTGCAGTCTATTGCAAATTCCTCGCAATACGCCTCTAGAGGTAGCAGATCCTAGAGTTGCCGCTGTGATTGCACTCAATCCATTAGCTAGTTCTATCTTTGGGCGCTCGGGTATCCAGCAGGTGGAAGTACCCGTGATGCTAGTAGCAGGCACCGACGACTATGTTGCACCCGCTCTGCTAGAACAAATTGAGCCGTTTAGCTGGCTAGAAACTACGTACAAGCACTTGGTGATCATGGAAAGAGGAACTCACTTCTCTTTCCTAGATAGAGAAAACGGTAGCGTTGTCCCCTTCTCAGATACGTTCACGGGCCCAAATCCTCAGCGGGCAAGACCTCAAGTTCAAGCACTCAGCCTAGCTTTTTTCAATCAACATCTGAAGAAGATATCAGAAGCGGATATGTACTTAACTCAGCGCTACCTAAACACATTTCCAACCGAGCCTTTTAAATTTACTTTGGTAGATGAGCTACCTGAATGACAGACTCAGCCGCTAACACCCAGTCACTAATAGTGGCCGGAGCTGTTGCCTATAACTGCCTATAAAATAGCTACGCTTTTGCCACTGACAGGTCAGCTTTTGCCACTGACAGGCCAGCTTTTGCCACTGACAGGCTAGTTGGAAACAAGCACAAAACCAGTGTGGAAAACATAGAAAACTCGTTGGCCAGTACAGACGATTCTAATGTCTTATTGGTCTCGCAATACTACTGATATGCTCTATTTCCAGCATCCGGTCATATGAAGAGAAGGAGAGTATTCTCCAAATTCGAATTGCAGCGGCAAACTACACCCTACCCTTCGCCACGATTCTATCTCGCAACGGATTAGTCGCTCTGCACCAAAAAAAGACTCGACTTCTTCACCTTCCCAAATTACCTCAGCGCTCCCGGTTAAATAGAGCAGATCTCTTGTCTGAAAGTCTATGAATAACAATCCTGTCTTAGGATTCATTAGAATGTTGCCAATCGTATTAAAAATCAGATTACCTGCAAAATCGGGAAATGTGAGAGTTTTATGGTTGTCGACGCGAATAAAACCAGGCTTGCCGCCTCTGTGCGAAACATCTGCGCCGAATACAGGGTTGGTTTCCTGAGAATGCATTTTGCTTTCATCGGAAGGAGTGCTATAAGCCGTAGCAATGAAGAACGTATCCGACTGAGTGATCAGAGTCTCAGCCTTTTTATCTAGGCGATCGCCCTGCTCAATTTGCCTCCGTTGCTGAGGAGTCGAGATGTCGGAGAGTATTTCTATCTCGCGTGTCTGAATATACTGAGGACAGTTACCAAAGGACTGCGCGACCTCTACGCTCATTCCATCGTCATCTGCGGCAATGATTCTTCCTGTCACACGATTACGGCGACGGGTTTTTGGCAAGATTCCTAATATGCCAATATCAATTCCTGCATGCCATTGAGAAACTATCGGCGAGCCAAAAATCGGTTGCGCTGCTATCTTCAGATGATAAGCGTCAGGTGATGTAATAAACCCTGGCCTCCCAGCCAATAGCGAGACCCAAGGGTGACCTTGTGTATCTACAGTACCTACTATGAGACAAGGTAGAAGACGATAAAATTCCCGGTGTTGTTCTACTAGGTAGTCACGAACCATACGCCGTCCCACCTTCTCAATCTTGCTACGTACACCTACGCGAGCCTGCACCTCTTGTTCACCTGCATGAAAAGGAGAGCTCTTACGCGTCCAACCTGAATTCATTTTTGGCATCCTATGTAGAAGGGCAAAAGAGTTCCATGCGAATACCGCCTGGAATGTAGAACATCATATGGTGACTAGGTCCACCACTATCGGGTTCAGGCGCAAACTCAATGACTACCCCAGCCCTGCTCTTCAAGGTGTGGTGCATTGACCAGAGCGTCTCAAGGCTCTCTACTCTTAGGGAAAAATGATGCAATCCAATATTATTCTTACGATCAAAGGGAACAACATTACTCGGATCGCTTGCTTGCCACAGCGTCAGCACGATTGTACCGTCAGACACAAAAACAGCGGGATAATCAGGCTTCTCATGAATCTGTTTGAACTGCAACACATCGACAAAGAAATCTCGCGTTGCTGCAATGTCTGGAACAGTAAAGCCAATATGGTGGGCACCCTGAGTGATTGACATATTTATATTGCCTGATAGCCAGATGGGAAAAACTCTTCTACAAACTAAGATTCGATAACCATAGATTGAGTTAGGCGGTCGAGTACCTATTGCCTAAGGTCTATCTAGTCCCTGTGTACACTATCAACTATACACAGCTGTCTTTCCCAGATCTGAAAGCAAGGTGAGAATTATAGCTTTCCGCACTCTACCTACACTACACCATACTTACTAAACCCCAGGCGCTATAGCCTCTGCCATAACAACGCAGAGCGCATAGCAGCTGCGCGTAGGCGCAGCCCTCTCAGTGAGTATGCATCTGCTAAATTGAGCTGCATTGTTTTATCACCCATATCCTCATCTACGTGTTTTTCAAGAATTGACATCTCCATTCTCTGTTGAAGAGGATTTCTTGCCTGAAAGAAGATATCTTTTGGGTAGTGCATTCTCCTAAAGGATAGAGAAAAAGAACTTTGAGCTAGCCTGCTCTAATGTGAGAAGTGTATAGCAACTCTGTATTACTCTCTACCCTTTACAAAATAGGACTACCACCTCTTGTTGTCTACAGTCGGAAACTCAATCAAGTTTGGTTAGAACCTTACTTTTGACCGCTGTAAAATATTCAGCGACGCTTGATTTCAAGCACTTTGAGAAAGTCGAGGAGAAAAGCTTACTAATAAAACTTGCATCGCAAAAAGCAAGCGATCACAATATTTGCGATCACTTGCTTTCTTCGTTATCTAAAAACTACAGCTAGAGAGCGATAGGCTTAAACAGATGCCTCATTGAGGATTGTTTACCTAACAGCCGAAGCTGCATAGGCTTCGACCGTTTTTTCAGGTAGTTTAGCTTCCTGCCACTGCTCTTTTGTAAACTCTTCGTGATAAGAACGTTCTACATTAACGTTCCACAAGTCATGGTCTTCGCCTAGAATGTTTTTAGCTGCTAGCAGGCCCGTTAGCATAGAGTGATCCTGATTGTTGTATCTATGCATTCCGTTACGACCTATGGTTTGCAAGTTTAGGACTTACGCAATTGAAAGATGTACTCCCGAAAACTTGGCATGACAAAATTGCCCTAACAAACTGTTAGCGCAAAACTCCTGCCCCAGAAGAAAGCTTGTATCGAAAGCTTTTTAGCGTTACTAGCTTTGTCAACCCCTCGATTCCTAGCTGGGATGTGATTCACTTCTTGATCCACATCCCAGTGGAAACCAAGCGTTATTCCACGCTGCGGGTGAGCAGCGGCCTGGAAAGGTTATCCAATAACGTTTCTGGCTTACTCTAAAACTATCAGCTTTTTGAGATATGCGTAAGTCCTAAAGTTTTCAAACTGGTCTAAGTACTTCTGAATGACATCCAAATGCTGACGATACTCTCCATCGTAGACAGGATACGCTTTCTTTTGACGAATCACGGTGCCATCTTGTACAAACTTGAGGTCAGGCACTAGACCCAATCCAACAATCTCTTCACCTGCCTGCTTGATCAAGGCCTCATCGGACATCTCCCATAGGCTGTCGCCTTCACTACAGAAGTACTCCATGCCAACACAGGTCTTGCTAGGATCTGGAACCATTGCCATGCTCCAGTTCTTAAAGTTTTGAATCCGTCCTACCTTGAACTGAGGACTATGAATGTAGATCCAGTTATCTGGGAAAATATCTTCTAGATCTATTACCAAGGGGACAATCAAAAAGTCACGGTACTTTAGCCCACTAGCAGCTTTCAAAACGGGCTCAGGTGGAGCTGGGTCCATGTTTCGTACTAAGGCAGTGATCGGAATACTAGAAACATAGCTGTCACCTGTCAGTTCAGCGGTTTCACCACCCTTTTTCTGGACGGTGACGCTTTGAACGTTCTTGCCGTCATGCTTCACTTTAGCCACGCGCGTTTCCATTTGCACAGGCGAGCCTTTACTCTCTAGAATTTCCTGGCAACGTTCCCACATCATACCAGGGCCATAAATAGGGTAATCAAACTCCTTGATTAGTGTCTTAGTATCATTACTGCCGAAAGCAGCGTTGATTACCGCTTTCTTCAAAGAAAGACCTTTAATTCTCTGCGCAGCCCACTCTGCTTGAATTTTATTACATGGGATTCCCCAAACTTTCTCTGTATAAGACTTAAAGAAGGTTCTGTATAAGCGATCACCGAACCTCTCTATTACCCAGTCTTCTAAATTTTCTGCTTCTGGTCCGGGATTTAGCTTACCGTTGATCTTAGACTTTAGGTAGCTAAGAATGATCATACTGCTATCGAGCGCGCCCAAATTCGTCAATGTGCTACCAATTGACAACGGATAGTCGAAGAACTTGCCTCGATAGTAAATTCGCGAGAGCCGAGGCACTTGGATGAACTCGTCACCTAAGATTTCCTTCCAAATCTCTTGAACCTCACCCACTTTGGTGAAGAAACGATGTCCGCCAATATCAAACCGATACCCTTTGTAGGTTTCTGTCCGAGAAATCCCACCAACTTTGTCAGCCTGCTCTAGGACAACAGAAGATTTTCCGTGCTTTGCTAACTCATAGGCTGCTGTCAAACCGGCGGGACCCGCACCCATTACTACTGTATCGATCATTGATATATTCCTCAAAACTAACGAGATAAGAAGCTAAATGAGCTAGAACTAAATAAGTTGCTTTGGCAACTTTTTCTTTTACTTTATTCCTTTAGGTCGGGCTCATTTGTCTAGCAGGCATATGACGAGCCAGATGATGTCGACTCACACCAACGATAAAGGCTAAACCACTATACAGAAAATATAGCCAATGCCAAGGCACAACGCCCAACGCAAACCAAAAGCCTCTTTTTCGATAGAAGAAGCGATAGACAGACCAGTTGATTGCTAAGAGTAAGAGCCCAGATAAGAGTGCGATGCTTATTAGGACTGACCATTGTACAGAGAGGACAGCAGACAGGCATAGACATGCAACTAGCAGCACGCTGAGGCGACTAGACCATTTCAGATTCAGGTCGCTAGCAAATCGGCGATACTGCTGCGGATGATCCTGACGAATTTTGAGTAGTAGTGCCATCCAGGGCAGAGCGCGATAAAAAACTTCCGCTCTTAGAAGTGTAAAAGGCGTCCATTTTTTAAGGTGCTTCACTTGAATGTGCTTGCACAGAGCAATCCTATGGCCTGCTTGACGCAAACGATACCCCAGCTCGATGTCTTCAATGCACGGCTTTTGATAGCTTTCTGTGAATCCGCCTAACGATAAGAAAATATCCTTCCTGATGGCTCCACATGCGCCCCAGAAGGTAGAAGCTTCTTCAGAGGAGGTCTGATGCGTGTAATGATGAAACAGATTCTTGTACTGTGACAAAAAGTTCTCTGCACCAGGCGAGTCATCATAGGAGCCAATCAAGGCTGATAACTCGGGAGACTCCTGGAAGGCATAGATAATTCTCGGAACTGTTACGGGGTGAATTTCTACATCGGCATCGGTGAAGAATAGAAGATCGGCAGAGGCAGCTTTGGCGCCAATGTTTCTTGCCCTAGCCGGGCCGCCACACTCTGGCAGTAGAATTAGCTTAAACCCGTACTCTTCAACTAGCCGCCAGCTGCCATCAGACTCTCCATCGGCGACAATGATAACTTCAGCATTAGCTCGCCATTTGCTAATACTCCTAAGAGACTTTCGGAAACTTTCTCCTCCGTTGTGTACAGGAATGATAATAGACAGTGATGGTTTTTGCTCGGAATACGATTCCATCATGGCATGCTTACTCCGAATTAAGGCTTTTGGTAAACGGCTTCTGACGAATGCTCAATGTTTGATGGTATGCAGCTACGAGGATAGCTCGCAAACGCAAAATTTGCACTACTGCACTACTTTGACAGGGCTGAAATCGCGCTTGAGTGATGTTTTTCAAGAAACACAGAAGCTGAATAGCATAACTTGATTAATACGTAGTTAAGAGCAGAACAACGTATTCGAGATGTTCATTCAACCTAAAGAGAAACACAGATCTCTTCTATATTTAGTATCCAATTTGCCAAAGTGACGACACTATTCTGAACATGTCTAATATGCTGTAAAGAAAAAGTAGAAAGACAACTCCCTCAGAACTCCCAACTCATTTTTAATTTATGTTTAGCACAATAACAAGTGGTACACCTGTGGGTCTGTATACAGAAGTTACCTTTACGGAATCTTTATTAATTTTCTGTGTGAAGATTGAGTGTATCGAGTAATACTGAAAGCTTTTCAAACCAGGCTATTTCACGTGATGCTAGCGGTAGCCGCATTGAAGGCGATCGCACTTCCTTCACAAGCAATGTAAGCACAGGTATTCGTATCTAAGGGAACTTCATATCCACCGGTGAATTCACCAAAGGACGGTAGCGTCAGCCGTTTTTGCCTATGTTCTACGAAGAAGCAGGGGAGTCGAAGGCTATCAGTACGCGATCGCAGTTTTACGACTGGGTGGACATGGCCACAAACGTTCAGCTTAGCGGCGTGATTACACGCTGGTTCGTGGCTAAGCAAAAGCGGGCCTAGCGTAACCGCTTCTATCTGGCAATCCATTGGTAGCGGGGGCAGCATTGAAACAAGTTTGCGATCATGATTACCGACAATCAAAGTGACGTTTGCCCTGGTGCGCCTAAGGAAAGTATCTAAGCCAGTTAGCACCTCAGGGACAAGTGACTGTTCGGAATGAAATAGATCCCCTAACACAAACAGATGCTTAGGGTTGGTTTGATAGCACAGCGATCGAAGTCTATCTAAATTCTCTTCGTTCATCTGGCTCGTAATCGGAATTCCCAGAGACTGGAACGTTTCCGCCTTGCCTAAATGCACATCTGAAACGAGTAAAGCTTGCATATCGGGTAAGTATAAGGCCCTATCATCCAATAGCCGTAGCCGCAACCCGTTGATATAGATCTCATTTGAGCGTAGAGTCTTCATTTTGGTAGGCGTCCCTATCAGGCTGTGATGGTTCGGCGTAGTAGATTGCCATGACTAAACACAGAGCTAAACAGTCCCCATCGTACTGGATTAGACGTTCGGCCAAACAGCACTAGCATGGCCTGAACAATTTCAGGCAAGGTGGAAGTATCTGCCAAAAAGCCCGCCCACTGCGACTGGTCTAGCTCAAAGAAAGTGGTGAAAAACTGCTGTAGCTCTGGGGTCTTGAACGCCATTAGGTTTTCTAGCCCGAACGTATAGAGATAGTGCTTACGCAATCTGTCTTCTGACCAAAGCACTTGCCAGGCGGCGCTAGCAACCTCTACTGGAGTAGCGCTAGAATCACCTAGCCTACGGGCGATCGCGTTTGCTAAATCTGGTCCTCGCCTAAGCATCGCGCCTTGCATATAGCCCGTTGCCGGGTGTACCATACTGGCCGATCCACCAAAGCCAACTACCGCCTGGGTTAGATCTGGCAGTGGCATATTCATCGGAAAAAAACAGCGCTCTATATGGTGACTTTCTGTTATCCTCACCCCCCTATGTGCTAGCCGCCGATGCAGTCGCTGCTCTAAGCTTGCCATTGAAATCCCCGGTACATGCGCTAAAGAGGTTTCTTCGACAAAGTAGACATCATTGCCCAAATCCATGGCATATAAAAATGTTGGCGGCAATTGTTTTTCAGATGCGGGTAGAAAATCGTCCCGATAATCCATCAACACCATCTGTTCTGGCTCAACGGGCGGTGCAGAAAACCGTCCAACAACGCCATAGGCAGCCTGGTAGGCAACTGGCTTGACTGCAGGCACGCGCTTAATCAAAGCAGGGTTGTGTCCACTAGTATCGACGACCAGCCTGGCCTGATAAGTCGTACCATTCTCGTCTGTTACTTCTGATCGCTTAGCGCTATGGGTAACTGCTACTGCCTTACCCCGATGCCAGCTGACACCATAATGAGCGCCCTGCTGTAGCCAGTGCCCCTGTAGCTTTTCTCGATCGATTAGCCCGTAGTCTCTTTTGAGTGGAATTGTCTTCTTGCCCATATAGGCTACGGTGTTCTGCCAGCGATGTTCTAGGCATTCGTTTATTCCTAGTGCTTTTAGTTCATCTGCCCAGATACCGTAGGTGTTGGGCCAAGGGGCTGCTGAATCAACGGGGCTTAGCCCCTTTACGTCCAATCCTCGCTGGGCTAGTTCTGCTGCTAGAAACAGCCCTGCTGGCCCCGAGCCAATTATCAACACGTCCGCTACGTCCGCCATCTACCCACTCATTCATACCGCTTATCTACTCTAGCGGGTAGGGTTCAACACCGAAACCATCTACTTATCCCATTGGGCCTTGAGCCGGGTGATGCGATCGCGCAGACTCTCATTAGTCAATCTAGAACTCAACCTTTCGACTAACAGCGGAAATCCAAACGGGGAAGGCCGTTGCACGCTCATCCAGAACAACTTCAACGCTTGCATCCTCTCGAGTGCGGCCGCTAGTCTGGGTGCCTCCATCTGCTCTTCTATAACTTCTCTTTCTGCTTGAATTAGCAGCAGATTGTTAGGCTCATACTTAGTGAACACCTCGTAGATCAAAGATGAGCTGATTTGTACCTGGTTAGCTGTTTTCTTTGATCCTGGATATCCTTTGAATACCAGCCCTGCCACCTGTGAAATTTCTCTAAAGCGGCGCTGCGTTAGCTCAGAGATATTCAAACTCTCTTTAATCTCTTTGTATAAGTGGTTAGTTGAGAAAAAGTCCGCTGAGAACAAAGCCTGAAATGGATAGTCTTTGGGCGCTAGAATCTCAAACCCGTAATCATTTACAGAGACAGTAAAGGTTGATCTTTGAAGCTGAGAGAATCGGTAGGCCCATAGAAACCCTAGCCCCTCATGAACATTTCGGCCCTCAAATGGATAGACATAGAGATGCTGACCTTCTCTGGTTCGACAGCACTCGATCAAAAGCTGATGAGCCTCTGGTAAGTGAGAAATTCGATCTTGTGTAGCGAGAATAGGCATAATGCGCTCGACTTCAGCGCTGATGTTCCCAGCTTTCGCTTGGGTAATCTCATCACGAAGGTACTGACTGAGCTGATCAGAGATGGCAAGATAGCCTCCGCTCCAAACAGGTACCACGCTAGACTTTTTTCTTGCATTCTTGACATACAGCGTCATGTCTTTCAGTTGAAAATATTCGAGCTGGCGGCCCGCAAAGAAAAACACGTCGCCTTTTTTGAGCCTAGAGACGAAGCTCTCTTCTACACGGCCGATTGGTCCACCCTTAGCATAAGCAATTTTCACCTGTTGATTAGCTGTAATCGTGCCGATACTCATCTTATGCATCCGAGAGATTCGAGCGTCTGTAACCTTATAGACGCCTTCTTCTAGGACAATCTTTTTGTAGCGGGGATAGGCTTGTAGGCACTTGCCACCGTACTCTAGAAAGTTCACTATCCAATCGAATTCTTCTACACTTAGATGCTGATAGGAGACTGTTTTTTGTATACTCTCTAACGTCTTTTGGGGTGAGAATCCATCACCGCAGGCCAAGGTGACTAGGTGCTGAATGACTACGTCGTAGGGTTTGTTTAGCGCCTGCCGCGATTCTATTTGCCCGGCGTCTAGTCCTCGTCGAAAGGCGGAGATTTCTAGCAGCTCTAACGCGTTAGTCGGGAGGAAGAATACTTCTGAAGTCCCCCCCGGTAGGTGGGCAGAGCGCCCGGCTCGCTGAAGTAATCTAGCTAAGTTCTTGGCACTGCCAATCTGGACAACCCGCTCTACTGGCTGAAAGTCTACTCCTAGATCGAGCGAAGAGGTGCAAACAACCCACTTGATATTGCCTGACTTTATTCCGGCTTCTATCGCTAGGCGCGTATCGAAGTCGATAGATCCGTGATGCAGCGCAATTTGATCCGCGCGTTCGGCTAGGGCGTAGCTCAGTGCTTGAAACCACCTTTCAGCTTGCGATCTGGTATTTACAAAGATCAGCGTAGATCGTTCAATGTCTAGCGCCTCTACTAGCTCCTCAAACATGCGCAGACCTAAGTGTCCTGCCCAAGGAAAGCTATCTACCGAAATCGGCAGTACGCTCTTGATCACCGTTGCTCTTTTGAGCTTCGAGCGAACAATGATCGGGCCTGAGCCTACTCCAGTCGCTGCTTCAGCTGCCTCTTGCAAATTTCCTAATGTCGCCGAGATTGCCCACGTTTGGACAGTTGGATTTAGCTGCCGTAACCGTGATAAACATAGCTCAGTTTGAGTCCCTCGCTTAGAGCTCATCAACTCGTGCCATTCGTCTAGAATGACACAGCGTAGGTCTTTGAATCGCTTAGCCGAGTAGCGGTAAGACAAAAGAATTGCCAATGACTCTGGCGTTGTAATCAAGATATTCGGCATCTTCTTGATCTGCCGACTTTTGATCGAAGCTTTGGTATCACCTGTTCGCGACTCTACTGTAATCGGCCAGCCCATGTCTTCTATCGGGCGACGAATCGATGCTTCAATATCTCGCGAGAGGGCTCGCAGAGGGGTAATGTAGAGCAGCTGTAGGCCAGATAGAGAACTTTCAGCAACCATCTGAGCAATCGGTCCCATGACTGCGCCATAGGTTTTACCTGAACCTGTAGGGACCTGAATGATGCCACTTTTACCAGATAGATAGGTTTCCCATGTCTCTTCTTGAAAAGTGATTGGTTGCCAGCTTTGCCTGGCAAACCAGTTATGAACAGGGCGAAGAATAGACAAGAAGTAGATTGTTAGAAACTGTTAGAAGAAATGCTTATTCGTGAATGCGACCATTGGGCATGATAGTGCCGGTCAGCCTTGCACCTAGGAGCTTTACCATTATCTTATCGCCGTAGCCTACTTTTGCGCCGCTAAGGTCGGCCCCGCTAAGGTCGGCTCCACTCAGATCGGCGCCGATGAGATCGGCGCCGCTAAGGTCTGCGTGGCTAAGATCTGCTTGGAGAAGGTTGGCACGAAAAAGACGAGCTTTGCGCAGATTGGCACGGTTAAGGTTGACTTTATGCATGAAGGTATCACTCAGATCGGCGCCACTGAGATTGGCACCACTGAGATTACGGCCAGAAAAGTCTTTCTCTTTGAGATTAGCGCCGCTCATATCTACGCCGCTAAGATCCGAGGCGCTTTTAGTTTGCGCGGGCGAGCTTGATGTAGTAGTGGTTGGCATAGAACTTTTCTTAACGGTCGTCTCACCAGCGGTTTTGTCCTTAGCCGCCTTATCTTTGGTGGATTTGTCTTTGGCCAATTTGTCTCTAGCCGCCTTTTCATGAGCGGCTCGTTCTCTAGCTTTACGCTCGGCGATTACCTTTTCTCTAGCGGCTCTTTCGCGAACTCTCCTCTCTGCAGTTGCTTTTTCTCTAGCGGCTCTTTCACGCGCTTTACGTTCAGCAATCACCTTATCCCTAGCCGCCCTTTCACTAGCCGTTCTATCGCTAGCGACCCGACTGCCGTTTGCACCATTAGATGTACTCGATCTGGGCCAGGCACTGCTAGGGTATCTAGCGCGATAAGTCGCTCCATACTGACTGGCAAAATCAGTACTGCTAGCCGCAGCAGCTCGGCGATAGGCTTCGTAGGGCGGTCGGTAGCCACCAGCTCGGCTAGAATTTTGACTGGCGGTGGTACTTGCGGTACGGCTTTGGGGACGGTAAGTAGAATCGTCCCCGGGACGGTAGGTGCTATAGCTACTGGCTTCTCTACGTTTAGCGGCAGTTTGAGCAGATGAGGTGCGAGCGTAGGACGGATTAGGTTTGGATTGGGTAGCGGCAGGAACTCTACCATTTTTGGCTTGCGATCGCATCATCGCTCTAGCTTCATTCAGCTGTTTCAGCTTGGCCTCCGCCTTTTCTCGAAGGCGCTGGCGATCGCTTGGAATCCGGTCAGGATGCCAAATAAACACTAGATCTTTATATGCCTGGTTCACTTCTCGAATAGAAGTAGACTTCTCTGGCTCCAGTTCTAAAGCTCTATACGCTTGCTCAATCTGATCCATACACGCCAGTCAGCATAGTTCTTATCTAGAGTGATTATGCCGGATATCCCCGACACTCTGCTGGCAACCATAGCAAACTTTAAGAACCAGGCTTAATGTTCTGTAAGGTTTTGCGACATTCACTCGCTCTATGAATGAGCGTGAAAGTGCAATTACAAACCATAGAGTCGCTCTAAACCCAACCTCATTCTCGGTAGAATACTTTTCTAGTTTTGGGTAATTTCTAACTCATAGATGTTCCACAGCGTCCCCCCTAGGGCCGTATATTTTACGTTTTCAATTTTGTCGCGCACAGCGCTCATGGAGTACTGACCCACTAGATGAATAAAGGGCAAATTTTCCTGGACAAGCTCTTGAGTCTTGGTATAAAGCGCTTTGCGTTTGGTCTCATCTAGCTCTTGAGCCGCTTGAATATACAGATCGCTGATCTGTTGCTCCCACGGATAGACTTCTCGACCCGGAAGCGGTGGCTGTCCTTGCGGCTGTTGATTGAATAGGTGAAGGCCACCATCTGCTAACCAAAGGTTCGCACTGCTATTAGGCTCTTCTCCAGCGCCAAAGCCCAGCACAATCGCGTCCCACTGCAAGGAGTCACCTACTAGAGTGATCAGCTTATTAAAATCAATGGGCTGAAAATCCACCGTAATTCCAATCAAGGCAAGATTTTGCTTTATCTGAGCCCCAGCAGCCTCACGAATTTCGTTACCTACATTCGTTTGTAAGGTAAAGCGAACCTGGTTGCCATCCGCATCGACAAGCTGATCACCTTCATAGCTAAAGCCCGCTGAAAGTAGAAGCTCTTTTGCTTTGTTGATATTGAAATCGTATGAGATTAGGTTTGGCTCTGCTGAGTAGGGACTTTGAGGCGCAATCTGAGAGTTTTGCATCTCCCCCAAGCCCTTAAAGATATTATTGAGCATAGTTTCTCTGTCAATCGCGTAGGCAACCGCTTGCCGAAACGCCAGGGTGTTGAACCATTTTGATTTGATTGGATCGACAACCGGTTCGCCATCGATGGCGCCCTTATTAAGATTGAAGGTAAGAAACAGACGAGTAGTGGTGGGTCCGCCATTGTAGACCGTATAGCCACCTTGCTCCTCATCCTGCTTGATCAAAGAAAAGTTATCAGGTGTGACGGCCATAATATCTGCTTCGCCTGATCGAAATCGAACGAACTGTGCATCTTGAGAGCTCACAACCGGCCAAACCATCTCTTCTATAAGTGGCTGTGGCTGGCCGTTCTCTCCTGTGCGCCAATAGTAAGGATTACGTTTGAAAACAATACGCTCACCTGGCAGAAAGTTTTTGATAACGTAGGGGCCATTGCAAACGATTTCAGACGGATCTGTATTGGTTCCCCACTTTGATAGATAAAGCGGTTGGCCATTGCTGTCTTTGGTCCTGACAGATTCCTCTAGGGCATGCTTAGGCAAGATGGCAATGCCAGTGACCCTAAGGAAAGGGGCAAACGGTTCAGGAATTTTGAACTGTACTTGGCGCTCATCGATCTTGGTAACTTCTGGCAGTTTTCCTTCTGCGCCAATCCGTAGGATGTCTATTGTATCGGTTGGAATCTCTGGGTTGAGGATGATGTCGTTGTAGGTGAACACCACATCGTCAACGGTTAGCGGCTCACCATCGGACCATTTCAAGTTCTCTTTTAGCAAATAGGTGATAGTAAGACCGTCTTCAGCGATTGTCCAGGAGTCTGCTAGCGCTGGAAGAATTTCGCTATTGGTGCGATCAACCGTGATCAGCCCTTCGTACATGAAGCCCAGCACATCGCTACTAGAGCTTTCATCAGAAAGAAAGTAGTTAAACGTTTTCGGCTCACCAACAACTGGGCTGACCAACTGAGGAACATCGGCAGCTTCTACTCGAAAATTCTCTAACCGTAGGCGCTCCAATGGACTACAGCTTGGCAGAAGCACACACAGCCCCAATATAGCTAAACCCAGAAACAGCAGTCGCCACAGCCGAGTTCCTTTTAGATGTCGATCTAGCCTATGCCAATCCATATGTGTCTACAGCTGGTATCGCTAACGTTTAATTGCATTTAGTTTTAATTGCATTCACTATAGATAAAAACCGGCTGGTTGCGTAGAAAGGGTTGAAATTGCGTACTAGGCAGTAGACTTCTTGATACTACGGGCCGCTCAAATGAGATAACTTTCTTGACAGTCTTTATCTCGGTTTGATCAAAGCTCCTAATATAGGCATATTCGTACTTAGAGCGGCTCATACATGACTATCAAAACTGTTGGCACCCCTCCACCTGAAGCTGAACAGCTCCGAGCAGATATCGAAAAGCAATTGCCAGATATCATAGATAGCCTCAGCGAAGTCTTACAGAAGAAGTTTGGATTCGAGGATCTTAGAGTTGGTGGCTTTACTATCGTGCCAGCTTCTAGTGAGGGCAACATCTCTTGTGATGAGGATGGCTGCGCTGTCGACTAGGTAAATCTGACCCTTCAAATTTGCCTATCTAGGCCCCTAGCTTCTTTCCCCTAGCCTCGTCTAAGTCAACAAATGAAAGAACACACTGATCAAACGCTCTGTTCAAAACCTTGTTCAAACAGAGCGTTTGATCAGTGCGTCTAACAACAAATCTCTGTGCATGAGCGCTCGATCGATACGGGATTGAATTTGGTCAGGACTTAGCATTTCACCATTGGCATAGCAATCTAAGAGAGCTTTTGCGAGGCGGCTGGGGTCTTCTGGTATCAGTGGTAGTACAGTAGGATGAGCAGAAAGATCCCACCCTGGTAAATCAAGCGATTGGGCTAGCGCGTCTACTTTGGGGTCATAGCTAATTGCAAAACTGCGGCAGCCTTCCGCTGCAGACATTACCAGTGCATGAAAGCGCATACCAACAGTCATCTCTACGCCACGAAAGAGTCCTTTGATTTGTCGTGGCTGATCTAGTCTGTAGATGTAGTGAGGACCGCTAAGATGAGAGGCAATATGCTCAGCGATCGCTAAGTCTCGGCTGGGTTGAAAAGGAACCAATAAAAGACAAACGCCTGTTGCCCTTTGAAACCGCTCGAGTGCTTGAGAAATCGCATCTAGCCGCGATACGCTAAGCTGAGAATGTGGCCGCAGCGCAACGACTACGCGCGGGGCGGGCAGGTCCCAAAGTCCCTTAACTGGCTCATAATCTAAAGCCCAAACCGGATCGGGTGCTAATAAACAGCTTCTTTTCCAGCTACTGAGTAAGGCAGCAGAATTGCGATCGCGGACGCTGACTGCCTCACATCGCATCAGCGCCAGTCGCGTCAGCAATCGGCTTGTCCAGTGATTCAAAGGCCCAATTCCCTGCGCCCAAGCAATTGTTCGCTTTCCCATCAGCTGAGCTAATAGCATCAGACCCGCATAATAGAGGGGGTTTAGGACGCTGCTAGCATCCTGCATCAGACTACCGCCTCCCCAAATGAACGCGTCTGCTCGCCACAACGCTAGGAACACCGCCCTTAGGGATTTACGAGGAACTGCCTCTACGCCATAGCGTTCCTGAGTCTCGATTGGATTTCCTGAAAGCACAATCGGAGTGACTTGGTCAGGCAGCATTTGCAACAGCGCAGCTAGCAGGGCCTCGTCGCCCCCATTTCCCATCCCGTAATAACCGCACAGCAACGCTTGCATAGTTCTCCTACCGTTTCGCTAGCAGCTCAGCTAAGTCCTTGCTGCTCAACCTTTAAAGTACGTAAGCCCCTAGAATACATAAGAAATAACCATTCTCCTAAGTCATCATGCACGCGCTTTCAATCCCTACTTGGATAGTCCATATCTCTAGCGTCATTGAATGGATCGCGGCTATCTGGTTCATCTGGCAGTACGCCGAGGTCAGTGGCTATACTGCATGGCGTTCAATGTCCTTTGCGATGACACCCGCCCTAGTCAGTGCTATGTGCGCCTGTACCTGGCATTTCTTTGACAATGCTACTACGCTAAATTGGTTAGTGACTGTTCAAGCAGCGATGACTGTTGTCGGCAATTGCACCGTTTGTGCTGCTGCGTGGTGGATTTGGAGACACTCTCTTTCTGACGAAAATCAATCGGCTAAGCGTCAAATTGCACCGGAGCCTAAGCTATGAATAAGGAGACTTTGTTCGCTGTATCACTCTTCCCTTATCTAGGTTTTCTCTGGTTTTTGACTAAAAGCAAGCAGACACCACAGCTAGCCCTGATCGGATTCTATGTACTATTGGTCTTTGTCGGTATCACAATTCCGGCTGGGATCTACGCTAAGCAAATTTACGGATCAGAGCTGGCTAACGTAGATTGGCTACACGGCAGCGCTGAAGTGTTCTTGACGCTCTCTAATATTTTGGTAGTGCTGGGATTTCGACAAGCGGTGATTGAGATCAAACAAACTCGTCCTGCGTCTAGCGAAATGCACTCTAACGGAATATCATCTACTGAGCCCAAGTAAATGAGAAAGTGCTGCCCTTGCCGGTAGCTGAGTTTACAGATAGGCTACCTTTTTGTTTTTCAACAATCTTTTTGACAATGCTAAGGCCAATACCGGTACTATCTACAGTATCGCGGTTATTTAGCGTCTGGAATAGACCAAATATTTTTTGATGATAGGCCGGATCAATACCCGGACCATCGTCTGTGACTGAAAATGAGAACTTTCCACCAAGGTCTTGAGCGTCAATCTTGATAGTGCCATCTTCTCTATCGTGATACTTAATAGCGTTACCAATTAGATTACTAAAGACTTGGTGCATCAAGAGCTTGTATGTGTTGAGCACAGGCATGTTCTCAGGTAGTACTATGGAGAACTTCTCAGGCGGTGACAGCGATTCTATCACCTCGAGAACGAGGGCACGAGTGTCGACAGGCTCTCTTTTTAATGTTTGACAGCCTGCTCTTGAGTAGTCCAACAGACCTACGATGAAGCTATCTAGTCGCTGCGTCCTTTGTTGGATCAGCTGAATTTGCTCCTTACTTTCATCAGGAATTTTGTCTGAAATGTCTTCTTCTAGCCAGCTAGCAAGGCTAGCAATTGCTCTTAAGGGGGCTCGTAGATCGTGAGAGGCAATATAAGCAAAGTCATCTAGCTCTTGGTTGCGCTCCTTTAGCTGCTGCATCGTGCTCATGAGTTTGTGGTTGGTGATCGCCAGCTCAGCAGCCCTCGCCTCGATTGCAGAGACAAACTCACTTTTCTGAATCGCGATCGCAATCTGTACAGCTAGCGCATCGAGCAGTACCAATTCATCTTCCAACCACTCACGCGCCGCCCGGCAATGATGAGCTAATAGCAGTCCCCAGACTTTCTTTTCCTGAGTGTCAGTATCGATTAGCACAATCGGCACCACCAAATTTGCCTTCACCTGAAATCGCTCTAGCATTCGGACGTGGCAAGGCGTTAGTTTTGAAAGATGAATATCACTAATAACCGTCTTGTATCCGTCGAGATACTTTAAGAGCCCGTCGCCAGTCTGAAAGCAGGTATCGTTGATTTTGGTCCCTAGCCCGGACGTCCAACCGGGCAAAATGGACTCGGCAATGATAGTGCCCTCTAGTCTGGTCTTGAACTTGTATACGGCAGCGCGATCACAGTCCAAAAGCTCGCGGATACCATCGACAGTCGTCTGCAAAACGCCCTCTAAATCCACCGACTGGCTAATTCGAAGTGCTGTCGCAGACATTAGTCGCTGCTGCCGCTGCTGTCTGCTAACTAATTGCTCAAGCGCCTGCTGACTCAACACGCGCTGTATCGCCTGTGAAAGAGACTGCGGTGTCAGCTCACGTTTGACTAGATAGTCACGAACGCCAACTTTCATCGCTTCAACCGCTATTTTCTCGTTCCCCTCGCCTGTGAGCATGATTACAGGCGGCAGCGAAGTAGCGGAGTTGTTCAACGCTTCTATAAACTCTAACCCGTCAAGATCGGGCAGCATATAGTCTAATAAAATCAGATCTGGAACATACTGCTGAGAAAGTGCCAGGCCTACCTCGCCGCAATCTGCCTCTAACGTCTTACAAGTGGTAACACTTGTAGACTGAATGTAGCGCTGGTAAGTTAATCGATCCGTTTCTGAATCGTCAACAATCAAAATGCTGTAAACCTTTGGATTAGGCTGTCCAGCTTCGCTATACATAGCTCTCTTATCGATAGCAGTACCACAGTCGTCGACTTGGTGCTTGTCAATCTGCGCTTCAGATAACAAGCTATGTGGGCGAGTAGGGAACTGACTCTCTGAAGCTCTCATATCAATGCGACTGGTGTGGTAATAGACCTACGTTGATCAGGCAAATCAGAGCTAAAGTACCTGTAGGCTTTCCTACACGCACGAGTCTTTTGGCCTGCGCAACAGAGGTCTTACTTCTTCGCCTTACTATCTACTAGTCGAGTGTTAGTGGCTTCATCAAGCCTAGCTAAAGGTAGGTCACCAACTGAACCTAGAAGAAGATTATTAGGTATAGAAAGAGAAAGGCTCTGGAACTGTTAGGGAGACCGTTAAAAGAAACTATAAAGCGGGTTTTCGCAAGACATACTTTATCCTATCTTTAGGGTTTATTAAGATTTAATTATACATAAAATGTGAATAAAACGTCCCGCTGCGATAATTATGCAATAGCAATCAGGCGCTACGCTTCAGTGCAGTTGCTGATAATGCTGTTTCTGGGAGGGTAGTTACTCCGAACCAATAGTTCAGCAGCTGGCAAACAGATGACTTAAGCTGCTGAACCTTCATAGGTTTAATTAGGTAGCTGTTTGCACCATGCCGATAGCAAGTCTCTATATCTTTAGGATTTGAGGAGGTAGTAAAGACAACAACTGGAATGACTCTTAGCTGTTCGTCTTGTTTGAGTTGCTGTAAGACCTCCCGGCCGTTTGAACCTGGCATGTTCAAATCTAATAGGATTAGGCTAGGGGGCCCGATGGTTTCTGTCTCAGCGTAGTCGCCTTTGTGATAGAGAAAATCTAGGGCTTCGTCACCGTCATAGCAGCGCCTAAGTGGAACTTCAATCTCGCAATGCCTGCCCAAGACACGGTTGAGTGCTTCAAAGTCTTCGTCGCTATCTTCAACAACGAGTAGATATGGGCTGTTGGTGCTAGCCATGTTTAGCTGCCTCCAGGGTGAAATAAAAGGTGCTCCCTTCGCCGTAGACTGAATCGACCCATAGCTGACCACCGTGTCGTTCTACAATCTTTTTAGAGATAGTTAGCCCAGCGCCGGTGCCTCCACCAAATCGATTAGCAGCATGCAATCGTTTAAAAATTCGAAAGATGGTTTCTATATGCTTCTTGCGAATGCCAATACCGTTGTCTTGAATGTAAAATACCATCCGGCCAGGATCGGCAGTAGTCTCTGTCGAGTAGCCGACTTCGATACGTTTTTGGGCTTTGCTATTATACTTTATTGCGTTAGTAATTAGATTCGTGAAGAGTTCTGCAATTTGAATGCGATCGCACTCAACTACCGGTAGAGAGCGGGGGACCTCAACACTTACATTGTCTGGGTTGTTCATACCAACAAGTTCAACGACCTCACTGACAACCTCATTAAGATCGACAGTTGCAATACTCAAATCACTGCGACCCAACCGAGAATAGTGTAGCAGTGAGCTGATTAAGTCCTCCATTCGCTGCGTCAGCCGCATTAATGTGTTCAGCTTGTCGACACCGTCTTCACCTAACTCATTGCCATAATCTTCGATCAGAAAGCTGGAATAGTTGTGAATACCTCGCAGTGGCTCTTTAAGATCGTGAGAGGCGATATAGGCGAAAGAATCTAGCTCAACGTTGCTTCTCTCCAACTCTGAGTTCAATTGAGACAGTTCATCCGCTTTTTGTAAAACCAACCCAATGACTGCGGTACGGAGTTCTAGCGCTGCTTCGACTTCGCACTCTTTCCAGGGAAGCGATCGCCCGATTACTGTCTGCTGCCACCGTTCAAAAGACTGACGTGGGGATAGATAGACTTCACCAGAATCGCCTAGCTCAGTTAGCTTACCTGGTTCACCTGCCCAGCTAACCGTCTGCAACACCTCTGGTCGAAACCACAGCACATACAGCCGCTGCACCCTTGAGATAGCGAGTGCCACCAGTCCGCTTGTAGTACTTTCAAATGTTTGAGCTGGTGGATAAGCTTCTCCTAGCGCAGCCGTATGATAGATAGACCCTTGCTCGAAGCGGCTGCCTAGCCAAGTCATCATTGCTTCAATTTCAGCAAGCTTTGGTGTATGGCCTATCAACTTGATCTGATTCTTACTGCAGAATGCAGCACCTGTTGAACTTGTCAAGGACAACAGATTTTGGGCATCTCGAGTTAATCCTTCTTCTAGACTTTCACTTTGCAGGAGTGCTTTTGTAAGACTCATCTGGATTGTCTTGAGGTTAAGCTTGTAGTCCGCATCTTCGTTTTCAACCTTAGCCCTTAACTCTAGCGCAATGACCTGAGCGAGAAACTCGCAAGTGGTGCGTCGCTCGTAAGACACACTTCGAGGCGTGTTGTGATGGCAAACTAGGAGCCCCCAAAGCTGATTATCCTGTACTAGCGAAACCGACATCGATGCCTGTACGCCCATATTGACGAGATATTCTATGTGCACCGGCGAAACACTTCGCAAGCTAGATAGGCTCATATCGATAGGTGTTGCTTTTGTCTCCAAAGACGGGACGCTAACCATTGTCACAGGCTGATAATGGACGTCGGGAATAAGCCGCAATAGGTTTAAAATATAGAGATACTTTGCCTGTTTAGGGATATCCGTAGCTGGGTAACGCAGCCCTAAATACGAGGGCATATCGGGCTGCTTGATTTCGGCAACAACGGTACCTGATTCATCTTTGTCAAACCTATAAACCATCACTCGGTCAAAGCCAGTAATGCGTTGAACTTCCTCAACGGCTACCTGACATAGCTTGGTTAAGTCTGTTGTTTGTTGAATAAGGCTAAGGGAGCGTTTCACTAAACTGTGAAAGTCAAAGAAAGTAACACTTTCTTTTTTATCAGTAGGTTCTAGCTCTAGAATGACAAATTCACCGCTGCGATGGACAACAGCGGTGAACAATTGAACGCTACTAGCGGCTTGAATCTCTAATTGCAGTGGGTTAACTGCTTCAAAGGCCCTATCTAAACAACTTTTGACTTGCTCGATCTGTGAGTGATTTAGCAGCTGACTGAGTGGTTTATCGAGTAGCGATTTGGCAGAAATACCTAGGTGCTGCGCTGAATTCTGGCTTACACTGACAATTCGCCATTCGCGCTTATTTCCTCTATCACTTAGCACCAGCATGATGCCGTGAGGCTGAATGGCTGAAGGGATATGGATGGGCTCACGATCACAGTTAGTGATATCAATGCCTTCTACAGATAGGCTTGGATCAGTGAGTTGGGCGATCGCTGCTTTGGTCTTTGTGATGAACTCTGTGGCCACGGTAACTTGTCTATAGAGATAGTGTACTAAGCTTAACGACTTGCATCACCTTGATGCAAAATCAAACGGTTGCCATCTGGGTCGTAGACGTAGACTTCTTTCCCGTGAGAAGCATGAATAATATCACCAGAAGGAGCATGACCAATAGCATTAAGCCGAGCGATCGCCGCTGCTAGGTCAGCGACTTCTAGGCATATGCTTGCTGCGCCGCTACTACTAGCCGCAAATTCTGAGCTGCTTGCGGCCTGCGGTTTAAAGATTGCTAGACGAAGGCCAGGCAGCTGAAATTCTGCATAGCTAGAAGTGCTCGGACAAGGTGCGATCGCTAGAAAATCAACATAAAATTCAATAAGTGCTTCTAAGTTGACGCTTGCCAAAGTCACAAAAGCAGAAGTCACAAAGGCGGACTGGGAGTGATCAGAAATGGACATACTCGCTAGACAACTTTGCTTCGCTACCTTGGCATATCGTTGGGCTAGAATCGCCAAAAGATAGAGAATGTAGGTTAGCTGATAATGATATGACCAATCAGCTCTCTTCTTAACTATACTCGTTGCTTCGGGTATAAAAACTCTACCATTGATAGATAGATACCTCCTCAGCGAATACTCTCTTAGCGATAGCATCTGCAGTCCGATAGAAGATAGCTAATTTTACCGATGCTATAGCTTTGATAACTTAGCTTACGGCATAGTCATTGGCTACGATGCTTGCGTTTCAACAGGCTAAGTGACTCGCAATGCGCGTAGGCTTTGCCTTCTCGCAGAGTATGCATCCGCACCTTGCTACATGTACCCAAGTCGGAGAATAATTACAACGGCAATAGTACGCTAAATTAGGTCGCAATCTTCAATAGATACGAACTTATGGATACAAGTTCTTCCTAGAGTCAGGCATCTCAAGCTTTGCCTTCTTAGCTAGGCTTGTATCGAGGATTAGCTTTCATCAACTGTTGAACCTGTTCTGCATGGTAAGAGCTACGGGTCAGCGGGGAAGAGATCACCTGTAAGAAGCCCATTTCTTCACCAGCGATACGCCAAGCCTCAAACTGCTGTGGGCGCACAAAAGTGTCTACACCCAAATGCTTTTGACTGGGCTGCAGGTATTGGCCGATGGTGACAATATCACAGTCTACAGCGCGAAGATCGCCGAGGACCTGACGGACTTCCGCGTCGGTCTCGCCAAGGCCGACCATAATGCCAGATTTGGTATAGGTCCAAGGAGCGATCGCCCGCGCCTGCTTCAACAGCTCCAAACTTCGCTGATAGTCTCCTTGAGGCCGCGTTCGCTTATACAACCGAGGCACCGTCTCTGTGTTGTGGTTTAGCACCTCAGGCTGTCCTTCTAGCAGCAGCGTTTTGAGCGCCTCCCAGTTGCCACACAGATCAGGAATCAAGACTTCTATTGTCGTGTTCGGCGATACTTTTCGAGTTTCTTCTATGCAGCGAATGAACTGACTTGCCCCGCCGTCTGGCAACTCATCGCGGTTAACCGAAGTAATCACAACATGGTTTAGCTGCATCCGTCGCACGGCTTCTGCCAAATGCACCGGCTCCATTGGGTCTAATTGCCGTGGCGATTTATCAAAATCAATGTCACAGTATGGACAAGCGCGAGTACAGGCCGGGCCCATAATCAAAAAAGTCGCGGTGCCAGCATTAAAGCACTCGCCGATATTCGGGCAAGAGGCTTCTTCGCAGACGGTATTAAGTCCAAGGTCTTGCAAAATTCCCTTGACGTTACCTACCCGTTCCCACTGGGGCGCTTTCACCCGTAACCAATCTGGCTTTACTACCACGCTAGAAATGCTGCTCCACAATTACTGTAATTACTGCTGTCGAGATGTAAAAATGATTCTAACAAGGGGGCGGTAATTAAGCGATGCAAAGACAATCCCCTATCACCCGCTGCTTCGTCGGACTCTGCTTTGGATCAGCAATGGCTTTGGCTGCGTTAGAGTGGCGCAACCCCTTTCTAAGGCCGACTATCACACCTGAGAACCCGTCTAGCATTAGCGATAGTCGACTGCCATTTAGTCCATTTCGACAGCGAGAACTTTTCTTAGACCGTCAGTCTGACAACGTTGAAGTGGCTAAGCAGTCATCAGTTACCCTGCGACTCTCACTGTCAGGTCGATACCTAGAAGTTGAGTCATTGGGTAAACCTACCATCCGATACGAAGTTGCAGTGGGCCAATCTGCTTGGCAGACACCCATTGGTAGCTTTGAGGTCACTAGCATGATTGAGCAGCCAACCTGGCAGCACCCACTGACTAAAGAAGATATTCCACCCGGTCCTGATAATCCGCTAGGCGATCGCTGGATCGGATTTTGGACAGATGGGAAAGCGCAGATTGGATTTCATGGTACCAACCAAGAAGAGCTAATCGGTCAGGCCGTTTCTCATGGATGCGTACGGATGCGTAACCAAGATATTCGAGATCTGTATCGCAGAGTAGATATCGGAACCGCTGTGGAGGTATTTCAGTAGAAGCTGTTCCCTATGTCTTTGTTCTCTTGTGACTCTCTTCGTGACGCTACTCTCTCGTGACTCTCCTTTATAGCGTCTGTCGATTCACTCAAGACACTGATAATCGACTAGAGCCGTCAATTGTCCTATAGTCATCGCTCTTGAAGCGCCGACATCTTTCCTATCGCTTTTAGCTTTGATCACTTAGCTTACGACACTTGTCACCGCTAGAATCTTTATGCACAGCAGGCTACGTAACGCGCAAACGTCTTAGGCATAGATTTCTCGTAGAGTATGCAACCGACGCTTGCCATACATTAGACATTTGTTCTTGATCTAGGCCAAGTGAAAACTACCCTACTTCATTCATGGCTATATCTCGCCTTCGCATCAAGCAACTTTAGGAGCTTGTTCGAAATCGCGGGCATAGTCTTTTAGTAGCTGATTAACTTGACCTAACAAACCAAACTCTTCGCTACGCTGAAGTTCTTTGCGCTCGGGAAAGAACTCAGGCTGATCAAGGCTGCGACCGACTGATTCTGACACCTGATAAGCGATTAGTTCAGTTAGCTCAGCGCGAGCGTTCTCTCTTTGGTAGTCAGCGCCTTCCTCGGTCGTAGCATACAAAGGCGGTAAACGGTTGAGCGCATAGGCCGCAACATCGCCTAAATCCAATGTCTTATCGGTCTTACCTTCAGCTTGGGCAACTTGAGAGATGGCTTCGGTAAGGACTAGCTCTTCCATCACGTTAATAAATTGCTTTCTAGGGACCGCAACGACTTCGCCGGTCAACAAAGAGCTCATCAACTGGTCAAGCGCTGTGTACTCTTCGACAGACAGCTCAGAAGCTGTATCGCAAATACGTGCGACTTCAGCTTCCATTGCAGGGGTCAAATAGCCATCCTGTAGTGCTTGCTCGACTATTGATCTAATGCTACTCATGCTCTTACCAAAACTCCGTTCGACGACTTCAGTGAAGTCAAAGGTTGTATGCACGAGTATTCCCTTTCTGACCAGTCACGGAACAAGCTTGCAAATGTAAGATTGGTAGCTTGCTTGCAAAGCGGCAGAATTCAAGAGACGCCAAGCTTGGGGCTAGTCTATTCCCTCATGACGCCAGGGAACAGGATCAACAGAAATGCCGTTGACAAATAAGCCCCAGTGCAGGTTGGGCCCGGTTGCAAATCCAGTAGCGCCCATATAGCCGATTAGCTGTCCTTGCTGCACCATATCGCCTTCATTAACAGCGAATCCGGATAGATGGATCATCACACTGGTGACACCTTGTCCATGGTCGATGCCGAGGGTGTTGCCGTTGAGGACAAAGCCATCTGACTCACGACCTACCAAAGCGATCCGACCAGCCGCAGGCGCATAGATAGGTGAGCCATTTCCGGCAGCGTAGTCCACGCCTCTGTGGTAGTAGCCTTCTGCAAAAATGCCATTGTAGTAGCGCTGGTTGCCATATGCCGAGCTGACATAGCCATTACTAGGTCTAGCCATGGGACCGTCCCAGTAGCGGGTAGGCGTACGCAAGGCTCGAAGGGCATCTAGGCTATCAAACTCGTAGTCAGTGCCTTCTAAGCCAGCCCGGCCAGGCGAAAGGTTGATGTATTGCGTATTAAAGCTACGGTTGCCAATGCTCACGGCGATGTTATTTGTCCCTTCGGAGCCCTCTACTCGAAGCGCCATTCGACCGGGGGTTGTGTTGGGGCTAGTGGGTACTAGTGCTCTATAGCGATTATCCGACAACGGGAAAGCAGTATAAGTAGTATCCTCTACAGTAACCGTAGGCATTGCACTACTATTTCCCTCAACAACAACTGAGAGAGTATCGCCTTGAGCAGGGCTCGTCGGCAAAACTTGAACCTGATACGCCTTGGCAGGATGGGCGATCGCACTCCACAAGCATACGGTTCCTACTAGAGCTGGCAGAACCCAGCGCTTTCGAGCAGTCAGTCTAGAAACGGTTATACTCAGCGTCTGCCAACAGGCATGGAGATAAGCAGTGAAGGAAGTCATCATAGTTGGTGTGTGGTGCCTTTATCCTTAGCTAATAATTGTTTTTGGAAAAGCTTGTTAATGGATTATCTTAGTCAAATTCTCGATCGTCTTTTGGGATTAAGTACGGATAATATTTCGGTATGGCAGATGTGTATGCGAGCGATATTCGTTTACGTAGGTGCGCTGCTAATGGTAAGAATGCTAGGCGATCGCCGCTTTGCAGGCAAGTATGCCACTTTTGATGTCATTATCGGCATTATGCTCGGCGCAACTTTGAGCCGGGCAATTAGCGGCTCTTCTCCATTTTTTCCTACTCTGCTCTCTGCTTTTGCGCTGGTGGCGATGCATCGGCTGCTATCGGCCGTGTCGTTCCGATTTACTTGGCTAGAGCAGTGGATTAAAGGCGGACCTCGGGTGCTGATCAAAAACGGTAGGATAGATCAGCAAGTGCTAAGAGAAACCCACATCACCTCTCAGGATTTGGAAGTTGTGATGCGATCGCAGGGTACATTTCCTCAGTCTTGGCAGCAGAAGTCTTGGCAGCAGATAGAAGAACAAGTAGATATGGCAACGCTAGAGCCTAATGGCAGCATCAACATCAAACTACGATCTGATTAGCGCTTCCACTTAGCTTCCATTTAGATCGAGGCCAATGGGACAAAAATCTTAATCTGCTCGGCATCAACGGCGGTCAATCGCGCCAAGAACATAGCTAAAAGGCGCTGTTAGTAGAATCACCACTGGGATAATCTCTAGTCGCCCCATCCACATCATTAGCATCAATGCACATTTGCCTAGCCAGTGCAGAGAAGGACCAGAAATACCGCTAGACAAACCGGCTGCGCCTAGTGCTGACGCGCTCTCAAAAATGACGTCACTGAGCGTATATTCGTTTGGCACTAGCCGCACCAGCACCAAGACACAGCCTAGCAGACACACTAGCCATAGCACCAGCAAGACAGCGGCTTCTTCTACTTGACGACTCGCTTGATCAGGCAAGAGCGCTTTCCGATTGATCTGACGAATGTAGACTTGATGGGCGCTCAGCGATAGCTTACGGAAATGCCAAGATACGCCCTCTCCTAGCGCGAGTGTGCGCGATAGCTTAACACCGCCAGCGGTCGAACCGGCCGCGCCGCCGATCACCATCGCCAAACTTAGTAAGAGCTTATTGGTGGAGCTCATAAACTGAATCGACTGGGTGCTAAAGCCGCAGGTCGTGAGCGCGGAGGTCCACTGGAAGATACTATCTACCCAGGCAAACTGAGCCGAAGTGCTATATTGCTCAGCGGCAACTATGACGCTACCGACAATGAGTAATAGCCACATCAGTCGATGCTGACGATCTCGCCAGAATGTCAATAGCTGTCCTTCTAGAAACTGGTCGTGCTGATTGAAGGCGATCGCACCCACCACCATTACAAGTACGATCGCCATCTTAGTGAAGGTTCCATAGACCGCCATGCTGTTGTCGGTCACACTAAATCCACCTGTGGAGATCGCCGTCATGGCATGATTTAGGGCGGGCCACCAGTTCATCCCTGTGACCCGAAACAAAACGATGCTTGCTATTGTGTAGAGCGCATATATTACGCAAATCCGCCGAACGGTGCGCGTCATCGTCAGCCGCATCTGCGCGTCTCGTGTTTCTGCTTGGTAGAGCGAGTACTGGTCTTGAAGCGGTTCTAGTAACGCGATCGCAAACACGATCAGACCTAAGCCGCCCACCCACTCCATCAGCGATCGCCACCATTGCAAACAGGCCGGTAGCTCACTTTCTCGAAGCACCATGGTCAACCCTGTGCTGGTCAAACCCGAAAATCCCTCAAACAGGGCGTTTATAAAGTTGGTAAAATAGCCGACTGTCGGCGAAGCTAGATCTCCCATTGCGATCGCCGTAAACCATATGGGCAAACCGCCAATCACAGCAATCAGTCCCCAGCTAAGGGCTACGCTAATCAAGGTCTGCTTAGTAGGAACACTCGCAGGCTTTTTGCCGAGTGAATGTAGCAGCAGCGCCAGCAGCGAAGTGATGAGGAGGCTAGCAAGGAACGGTAATACCGCGAACCACTCCCTCGCTATCAAACAAATTGGCAAAGACAGCAGCAGCATACCTATTGGAATTAGTAAAAATCTACTAACGTCTCGACTGATCGCCGTTAGATAGATCTTCATGATTTTTCTGAATCAACGTATTCATAGAGCCGATGAGCAACAATACCTGCCGGATCGCTAATCACCTGCACGCCTAACCTTTCGAACATGCCAGTGTGAGACTGCTGGTTGACCAAGCTAATACAAGTCTCTACCTTGTGCTCTTTGGCGAGTACCATAGCCATCAGATTTTGGGCATCGTCATGCGTTGTGGCAACTACCGCATCGGCTCGATCGACTTCCGCTTCGTTCAAGATATCTTCGTCACCAATGCTGCCTACGAAAGCGCGAACATCATGCTCTTTCAAAATTTCTCTAGCCCGCCCTTCTTCTTTTTCGATTAATGCGACCTCATGGTTTTGCTCGAGGGCTATCTGAATAAACCGCTGCCCTTCAGGACCAGCACCCACCACAATTAAATACATCGTTCATCCGTAAAAAATGACCATAGTCGAGCTTATCGTAGCGGCCAGCGGTCTCCACAAAATGTATCTAAAAAACATAGATTGAGTCGCGCTTTCTAATGTAGGCGATCACGCACCCGAGTCGAGGAAGATACCAATTTTGCTAAATAATCGCCTCTTCATTACATCTCCACCTTTCTTTGTTGAAATAAGCTCGGTTCACGTAAATAACTATATTCAACTAGATTCACAAAAACATGACGACCCTTATTCAACGTCCGAATATAAGCCAGTGGGAGAGATTCTGCCAGTGGATCACAAGTACTGAGAACCGTCTTTATATTGGGTGGTTCGGTGTTCTGATGCTGCCACTTCTTGGCGTCTCTATCACTGTGTTTGTCACCGCCTTCATCGCAGCACCTCCAGTTGATATCGACGGCATCCGCGAACCGCTTTCTGGCTCGCTGCTGTACGGCAACAATATTATTACGGCTGCCGTTGTTCCTACCTCTAATGCCATTGGGCTTCACTTTTATCCGATCTGGGAAGCCGCCACATTAGACGAATGGCTCTATAACGGAGGGCCTTATCAGATGATCGCCTTCCACTACATTCCAGCCCTGCTATGTTATTTGGGCCGAGAATGGGAGCTGAGCTATCGACTAGGAATGCGTCCTTGGATTTGCATTGCCTACTCCGCGCCTGTTGCAGCGACTATTTCTGTTTTCTTGATCTATCCAATTGGTCAGGGCAGCTTTTCTGATGGTCTACCGATGGGCATCAGCGGCACTTTCAACTTCATGTTCGTCTTCCAGGCAGAGCATAATATTCTAATGCACCCATTCCACATGCTTGGCGTTGCGGGTGTACTGGGCGGTTCCTTGTTCTGTGCAATGCACGGCTCGTTAGTGACCTCTAGCTTGGTCAGAGAAACTAGCGACTCACAGTCTCAAAACGAGGGCTATAAATTTGGCCAAGAAGAAGAGACTTACAATATTCTGGCTGCTCACGGCTACTTTGGTCGATTGATCTTCCAGTATGCTAGTTTCAACAATTCCCGCCAGCTTCACTTCTTCTTAGCCGCGTGGCCAGTGGTTTGTATCTGGTTTGTAGCGTTGGGAATTAGTACAATGGCCTTTAACCTTAATGGTTTCAACTTCAATCATTCTGTTCTAGACTCGCAAGGTCGCGTGCTGCCGAGCTGGGCAGATGTGGTCAATCGTGCCAGTCTAGGCTTTGAAGTTATGCACGAGCGCAATGCACACAACTTTCCATTAGACTTGGCTAGCGGAGAATCCGTTCAGGTTGCTATGCGTGCTCCTCATATTGGCGCTTGATACATTCTCTGATGAATAAATCGTAGTGGCAACTTATCCTTGTTATCTAGGTAGCGCTTTCCATCAGGAGAGCGCTTTTCTCTTGCTTACTAACCTATTGCCTTCTCCAGGGATGAAGTGTATCTATAGCATTCGCTATTACGCGCTGCATACTTCCCCCACAGCAAAACCCCTGTCACAAGAGAGCTGAGTGGCGATCGCTATAGTGTGGGATGTATCCGAGTATATGCTTAGCGCGTACAAGCCAGACAGATTAAGCCCTTCGCTTGGTCAACGATGAGCGCTCGGCTAAGAGAAATTGCGTGAAGCGGAATGGATGCAGCGCGACTGATAAAGTTCTTCTGTGATGACTGAATGATTCCCCAACTAGTGAAGAAAGCTTCCTGGACGTGACTGAACGGCTCTTATCGTTTTCATAGGATACTTCTCCCCAAAGAGCTACAGAAAACTAGCAAAAGCAAACCGCACGACGTGGAGGATTGCCGTACGGTTAATGAAGTCTTTCTCTGTATTCTTGTTTCTAAACGTCAATGCCTTCGACAATAACAGTACCGTTATATAGCTGAAGAATGGTCAAAATGAACAGCAGAAGCGCAATCAGCATAATCCCCATCAGGGGAGCTGTGCCCCAGCCAGGAACTACTTTGCCCGCTTCGGAATTGAGCTTTCTTAAAGGATATTGCAAAGGTGCAGCTTTGTTGGAAACGTATTTTTGTCGCATGAGAACCTTATTAGAACAATTAGGTGTATCTAGAAAGCGACAAGATGTACTATCATCTTGTCGCTTGATTTGGCTTTATGCAGGTGTTTGTTGAGAGGTTGGGTCACCGACTTTCTTGAAGTAGCCCCACTCCACTTGCTCAGCGCTTAGGCTCGGATCAATGCCGGAGAACACGTCTTGGAAGAGCGCTCTCAACCCATGCCAGATATGGCCAAAGAACCACAGCAGGCCAAAGATCACATGGAAGAAAGCAAAGAAACCTCGATTGCTGGTTCTAAATAAACCGTCAGAGTCGTAGACACTGCGATCGAATTCAAACGGCTCTCCTAGCTGAGCGCGACGAGCATATTTTTTAACGTCTTTAGGATCGCTAAACGTCTGTCCATCTAGCTCTCCGCCGTAAAAGCTCACGGTTACGCCCGTCTGTTCGATTCCATATTTGGATTCTGCCTGCCGGAAAGGGATATCGGCACGAACGATGCCGTCTTGGTCGAACAAGACAACTGGAAAGTTCTCAAAGAAGTTTGGCATTCTGCGAACTGTAAGCTCTCTGCCTTCGCCATCTTTAAAGACTGGATGACCTAGCCAGCCGGTGGGTAGACCGTCGCCGTCTACCATGCGTCCGACTCGGAAGAGTCCACCTTTGGCCGGACTGTTGCCGATGTAGTCGTAAAAAGCGAGTTTGGTCGGAATCTCTGACCACGCCTCAGACGGACTTTTGCCGTCGCTAATACTGGCTTTTACCTGGCGGCTGATCGCTTGTTGAAAGAAGCCTTGGTCCCATTGATACCGAGTTGGTCCCCAGAGTTCGATAGGGGTGGTAGCCGTGCCATACCACATCGTCCCGGCGGCAATGAAAGCCCCCGAAAAGAAGACGGCTAGCCCGCTGGCTAGTGTGCCTTCGATGTTTCCCATCCTTAGCCCCTTGTATAGATATTCAGGTGGCCGAACAAAGATGTGAAACAGTCCGCCGATGATAGCAACGATGCCTAGGGCAATGTGATGAGCGACCACGCCGCCTGGATTGTGGGGATCGAATCCGGCTGCGCCCCATTCTGGGGCAACACCCTGAATATGTCCGGTAAGTCCTAGCGGATCTGAAACCCACATACCAGGACCGAACAAACCCGTGAGATGGAAAGCACCAAAGCCGAAGCAGAGAATTCCGGCTAGGGTGAGGTGAATGCCGAAGACTTTAGGCAAGTCGATTACGGGTTCGTCTGTTTTGGGATCAAAGAAAGTGGCTACGTCCCAGTAGACCCAGTGCCAACAGGCAGCGAGGAAAGAGAGCCCCGAAAAGATAATGTGCGCGATCGCCACCGTCTCAAACGTCCAAAATCCTGGGTTTGTAAACGTCTCACCGGTGACGCTCCAGCCTTGCCAAGAATTCACCACGCCGAGCCTAGAGACGAACGGCATTAAAAAACAACCCTGTCGCCACATTGGATTCAAAACCGGGTCGCTTGGGTCAAACAGCGCCAGCTCGAACAGCAGCATCGAACCTGCAAACCCAGCACATAGGGCATTGTGCATGATATGCACGGCAATCAATCGACCCGGATCGTTCAGCACAGATGTGTGAACACGATACCAAGGGAGTCCCATCGGATTTTCTCCTGAAATAAACAATCGATTTTTATCTATCGCTTTGGCCACTTAAGCTTTGGGCACTAGCTTTAGGCACTTAGCGCGATCACCACTTTGCTCCACCCATGCTTTAGCGGTGAAACCTTTGTCATCGCCTTTGGCACAACAGAGCAAAGTGATCAGCTAGAGAGCAAAGTGATCAGCTAGCAGTGCGGATGCAGCCGATGCTAGCTCTAGTCAGAACGCAAGCTCGGATCAATCGGTGCCATCGATAGCACGGGCTCATCTTCGCGGTCTAGTCCAGTTTCAAACCCAGCCGCTGCCGCTCTCGCCCGGCCAGCGTGCCAGAGGTGACCGACTAAAAAGAAAAAGCCAAAGATAAAGTGAGCCGAAGCGAGCCAGGTTCTAGGAGAAACATAGTTGAACGCATTGGATTCTGTCGCTAGACCTGCCACAGAGTTCAGTGAGCCGATCGGCGAGTGGGTCATATATTCTGCGGCCCGCCTCAGCTGCCAGGGCTGAACATCGTGCTGAAGCTTGTCTAAATCCAAACCGTTCTTGCCGCGTAAAGGCTCTAGCCACGGAGCACGCGCATCCCAAAATCGCATGGTCTCACCACCAAAGATGATCTCTCCAGTCGGCGATCGCTGCAAATATTTACCCAGACCCGTTGGCCCCTGCGCCGAGGCGACATCCGCGCCCATTCCTTGATCTCTCATCAAAAATACAAAAGACTGTGCCTGCGAAGATTCTGGAACCGTCGGTCCATAGAACACACTTGGATAAGCTGTATTGTTGAACCAGATAAAGGCCGCTGCAATAAACGCCTGACCAGCAACATTCCCTAAACTTTGAGAGAGATAGGTTTCTCCTGTCCAAGGAAAAAGATTATAGGTCCATCGCAGTGGCGGCACGAGAATATGCCAGATACCGCCTGCGATCAAAATACAGCCGATCCAAATATGGCCACCGATAATGTCTTCTAAATTGTTGACGCTGACAATCCAGCCTTCTCCTCCAGTGGGCCTTTTGATCAGATAGCCAAAGATGATGCGCGGATCCAACGTCGGGTTGGTGACTAAGCGAACATCGCCACCGCCGGGTGCCCAGGGATCATATAGGCCACCCCAGTACATTGCTTTGGCCGCAAAGAGCAGGGCAAAGATGCCTAAAATCGCAATATGAAAGCCTAGAATCTGTGCGACTTTGGCTCTATCTGTCCAGTCAAACTGAAAGAAACCGTAGAGCTTTTCTGGGCCTTTGATAGCATGATACATGCCGCCAATACCCAGCACCGCCGAGCCAATTAGGTGAGCCACGCCAATGGCGAAAAAGGGGAACATGCTGGTAATTTCACCAGATTGCCCGACGCCAATTCCCAAAGTGGCAATGTGGGGCATCAAGATACATCCCTGCTCGTACATTGGCTTGGACAGGTTAAAGTGGGAGACTTCAAACAGCAGCATGCCACCTGCCCACAGCGCGACTAGGCCAGCATGGGCGACGTGGGCTCCAAGAAAGCGCCCAGTTAGCTCTGGGGTAATGAGACGAGCATTTCCGGCCCACCAGGCATAGCCGCTCGTAGCCTCGTCATAGCCTGGACTAGCGGGTGCCAAAATTGAGCCAACTTCAGCGGTAGGAGAGAGTGATAAGTCTGGAATCGTTTCGAGTGGAGTTTCCATATGAGTAGGTCAGGTGAGAAAACTATGGATGAATGCTTTTTGTTCTTATTCAGAAAAGCCACGGGGAAGAACTTCATCGGGGAAAACAAACTTTTTCGCAGGCTGATCCATTTCTGAAAGCCAAGCGCGAAGTCCTTCATTCAACAGAATGTTTTTGGTATAAAACGTTTCAAATTCAGGATCTTCAGCGGCCCTGATCTCTTGACTAACAAAGTCATAGGCTCTGAGATTAAAGGCCAATCCGGCCATGCCGATAGCGCTCATCCACAAACCAGTGACGGGAACGAACAGCATGAAAAAATGCAGCCAGCGTTTGTTGGAAAAGGCAATCCCAAAGATCTGCGACCAAAACCGATTGGCGGTCACCATGGAGTAGGTCTCTTCACCTTGATCGGTGCTAAAGCCTTTGAAAGTGTTTTTACTTTGGTTGTCTCTAAAGAGCGTATTTTGTACCGTTGCGCCGTGGATAGCGCAGAGCAATGCGCCGCCCAGAACGCCCGTGACGCCCATCATATGGAAGGGATTAAGCGTGTAGTTATGAAAGCCTTGGAAGAAAAGTAGGAAGCGGAAGATAGCGGAGACGCCAAAGCCGGGGCCGAAAAACCAGCTAGATTGACCCAGGGGATAGATCAAAAACGTGGCGCAGTAGACGGCGATTGGGGCAGAAAAGGCGATCGCATTATAAGGCCGAATTCCAACTAGCCTAGCAATCTCAATTTGCCTGAGCATAAATCCGATCAGTCCAAACACGCCGTGCAGGGCGGTAAACGTCCAGAGCCCGCCAATCTGGCACCAGCGCACAAAGTCTCCGCTCGCCTCTGGCCCCCAAAGCAACAACAGCGAATGGCCCATGCTCTCTGCTGGCGTAGACACCGCTACGGTGAGAAAATTGCAGCCTTCTAGATAGGAAGACACTAGGCCGTGGGTATACCAAGAGGTGACAAAAGTCGTTCCGGTAAACCAAGCGCCGATCGCTAAAAAAGAACAGGGAAAGAGTAGCAGCCCTGACCAGCCAATAAAAACAAAGCGATCACGCTTTAGCCAGTCATCAAGCTGCTTGATCCAATCTCTCGCTGAGCCAAGAGAGCCCATCGTAATTGTCATTGTTGTATCCTCGTCGTGTGCTGGGGAGTCTTTTGAGATGATTTTGTAAACTTGTAGTCGCTATGCTGCCGCTTGCCTAGCACTTTGTCTGGCGCTGCGATCTTTGATGCCAAAGTACGAAGGCCCAGGCCGCACCAGCTCCTGAATAATTTGATCGAAGTAAGGGATGATTGCCTCAGCTTCGGCTTCAGAGAGCAGGGCGATCGCTTCCGCTTTTAAGCAGCGCAGGTACTGCAAAATATTGTCTAGAGGAATGCCGATATTGGTGTATAGCTCCTTCATGCCTAGAAGCCCAATTTCTCTGAGTGGCTGATCGTTTCCAGCTAGCAAGCAATAGCTAATCAGGCGGATGTACCAGCTCATATCGCGCTGCGCCGCCTCAGTTTTACGAGGGCTGCCGCTGTTGCTAGGCGTTCTAGGGCAAATTTGCCAGAACTTCCTAGTGCCTCGCTCTACAATAGTAGGCGCGTGAGACTCCAGCGTTTTTGCCAGCTGAATTTGACTGGCTCCAGTCTTACAGAAGCTCCGAATCATCTCTAGCTCTCCGGGGGTCGGATAGCGTAGTTCTTCATCGGCATTCGAGATAATTTGTTTGACAATGCTCATGACGTCAGTAAACACCTAAAACTTAGGATGAATTTGAACACCACCGAACCAGCTAATACAGATGCGGTAGTTGAAAGGATTGTTGAGACGCAGCCATTTTCTCCAGGACAGATGAGAACTGTCAGAAATAGGCAGCTGACCGTTTGCTCGGGTAGCAAATGGTGCGTTGTTTTGGGCTGAAATCATAGGATTAATCGGAACTGGTTTCTTGTAGCGCGACAGCCATCGAAGGCTCTATATTCTCCGAAATAGCAGAATCTTCTGAAGCAGCTGGCTCATCTGAAGCAGGAGGATCTGCTAAAGCAACAGAACTTTTGGAGGTCGCTGGCTCTGTCGATGATGCCGAACGATCTTCAAGAGCGCCATTGTCAGAGTGACGAGCGGTAGCCGGCTGTCTGTTTGATGCTGAATTGTTGAGAGGTGATCGCGGCGAAATGTTGGCGGCTGGCGGCTGGTAGCGCATCATATATTCGCCAACGGTATGGGGATTGTCTCTGAGTTTTGATATTGCAACAGGCCCTTTGGGCGATCGCAATGCCAATCCACGCGGCGTCACATAGCGCTCATAGGGAACTGTGTTCTCTCCAAACGCCGTGCGATAGTCATCGCTATCAATCAGCGCGTCAACCAGGGCATAGAACCCCTGCCGACCGCAAATATCATAGTATTTGCTAGTTTCTCTGCGTCCATAAGTGGGTCGCCCTAGCAGTCGCCGATGGATAATTTCAGCGGCCTTTGTCATATAGAGATTTTCCCAGTAAGCCTGTCTGAATGATCGAGACTTCGCCAACTGTCGAACAAATTCTCGTACGGTAATCAGTCCGCCTTTAAGCTGGGTTTCAGCTGCTTGATGACGTTGGCTCCCTAGCACTTCACAGCCAAACACCTGCCGATAAGCCGCCAAAATAACCGATTCAACAGAATGTTGCCTGCTGTCAGAGCTAGGGAAAAAGCTGAGAGATTCGCTCGCTTTTGTGGGTTTGTGAGCTAGCGTCTTCAAAGAGAAAATCTGCTGAGAGATTTCGGCGTGACTTTTTCTGTGGGCGTGACCAACCAGAATCCGGCGACTGTCTTCGCTAAAGTGAACGGGCTGAGCCGCGGGATTTGTTGTTTCATGCGGAAAGATAGCGCCAAATTGAGTTTCTAGCGGATCGTTGCCCATACCGTAGGGGTGTTGATTGGGCAAAGGTTGACGGTAGCTAGCAAAGGCGGTGACAAACTGCGGTACCTTGCGAGCCGGCGCGCTGTACTTGAACAGATCTAGCTGGGGGCCCCAGTTTCGACAGGCTTGAGCTTCTATGCCTAGACCGCGTATGTACGGTACAGTTTCTGCGCCAAAGTAGTCAGCGTACTCTTGAGAGCTGACTAGCGCATCTACCAGCGCCGAGAACCCCTGATCAGCAACTAGCTCAAAGTATCGCTGAAACTCTTCCATACAGCTTAGCCCTCGCCCAAGGAAGTGGCGGCAGGCTAGCTCAATGGACCGGCTAATCATGTATGGCTCGTAGAATAATTGCCGATAGAGGCGCGATTTGCCCAACTGCCGAATGAACAGTTCCATTGATCCGTCTTCGCCTTTGAGCTGAGAAATGGGCTGAGTTAGTTCGGCTGTACCCAGACCGCTAATATCTCGCTCAAAGACTTGTCGGTAGGCAGCTCTAATCACCGCATCTTTCTCACTATCGGGTAGCGTAGGCTTCATTACCCATCTAGGAATGGCGCACCCGCTATCTTCATAGCTTTCTGGAAAGCTAAGGCCCTGATCGTGTTTTGAGACGCCAGTGCGGTATCGATCTGAGGGTTTTTCTACCTGATAGTCGGCAATCAACACATCAAAATATCGCCTGACTAGTGCAGCAGCGGCTGAATCTACTGGAAAAAAAGAAAGCGATTTCCACTGCATTTCTTGCAGCGCCACTGTCGTTGCTACGGTCACATCTTCAGGAATGATTCCCCGCAGTCCCCGCGTGTTGACCGTGATAATACTCGTATCACCGGCCACAACGGCATAAGTGATATATCGCAAAAACCAGCCTAGATCGCGCATAGAGCGCTTCATCCGCACTGCGCCATAGTCCGCAATATTGATTGCCTGAAAGCGGCTGGGCACGCTGGGCTTTCCACTAAAGAATAATCCCTTTAACCAGGCTACTGGGTTAGTGATAGAACTCGACGAATTTTGGACGCTATGTCCATTGCCCGTTTGGCGTCTAGATTTTGGTGAGAGATAGTCTTCTGCCACAAAGTATCCAGATCCTGGCATGCCGACCAATTCCTCTGGCTGTTCAAAATAGGCCATCGGATTGCCGCCGACAAAGATGCGTTTGCCGCCAGCTGCCACAATTTCGTTCGCGTGCTGGGCCAGTGTTTGGGCAATTTCTAGGCGCTGCAGTCCTGTTCTTAAAAAGGTTGAGAGCGTCTGCATTTCGCTATGGTTGGGATAGCGATCGCGCTGATGTGCTCCATTGATCACAGCGGTAGGTACTGTGTGGTACTGCTGCGGATGCACAACCGGGCTCCCTCCATTAGTTCGATCGGTCATAGCGGTCTCCAAGTCCAAATAAACCAAGTCCAAATAAATTCAATGCTCAGGGCATCAGCCCTGCAATCAGATAGTCAAAGTACGGCCCGACTTCAGCGGCATCTTCTCTGCTCAACATCGCTAGCGTGACTTCTTTGAGCGATCGCATACACAGCGCCACCGATCTCAGCGGTACCTCCAAAGAAAGATACATTTCCCGTACGCCTCGCACGCCGCTGGCCTCTAGTGGATCGACATCGCCGACCGCCACCGCATATGAGATCAATCGGATAAACCAAGCTTGGTCTCGCAAACACGATGCTTGAAACTGCTGATTGTCGCTGTTGCTAGGGGTAATCGGACATCGCTGCCAAAACCGCCTAGCGCCTTTTTCAACAATCTCTTCTGCGTTGCTGTTGAGAATAGAAACAATCCTCAATCGCTGGGGACCATTATTGAAAAAGCGATTGATCGCATCTAGCTCTCCTTTAGAGAGATAGCGAACTTCACGATCAGCAGTTGCGATCACCTGAGAAATCACACTCATCACAAAATCTCCTAAAACGGATCTGTTAAGACAGCGCCTCTACTAGCCGCCACTATCTACTAGCCACTCATTACCGCTGACTAATAGGGCGCTTGGGTAAACCAACGACTAGCTCAAACCAGAACAGATATGATCAAAGTAATAACCGACCTCTTTGCCAGCCTCAGCGCCTAGCATGTCGTTGACTACTTCTTTCATCGCCTGAACCGCCCTGATAGTAGCGCCGACTGGCACGCCCAAAGAGTTGTAAGTCTCTTTTAATCCGTTTAGAACCCGTTCATCTAGAATTGAAGCATCGCCCGCTAGCATAGCGTAAGTGCCATAGCGCAAAAAGAAGTCCATATCGCGAATGCAAGCAGCGTAGCGGCGACAGGTGTACATATTGCCGCCAGGGCCAGTTATATCGGTATATAGCAAAGACTTTGCCACCGTCTTGGTAACAATGGTAGAGGCATTAGCGCTAATAGTCATCGCTGCTTTCGCTCGCAGATCGCCGCTGCGAAAGTATTCTTGCAGTGTGTCTAGCGATGAATCATCTAGATATTTGCCTTGAGCATCGGATGTATTGATCAAGGTAGTGATGGCATCTTGCACGGGAAAAATCTCCTAAATGAATAGTGCTTCAAACGAATAGTGTGCGACTGCAGCTAGCGTATGAATTTAACGATAGCTACGACAAAAATAGCTACGACAAAGACTGAATAATCAGATCGAAATAGGCGGCGACCTCTTGAGCATCTTCATCACTCAAAACAGCCATCGCCTCTTCCTTTAGACAACGCATGCACTCAGCGATATTTCTAATCGGAATTTCCAAGTTGTTGTACATTTCCTTGATACCGACTGTACCGATATCTTCTAGCGGGCGCTCGCTACCAGCTAATATAGAATAGGCAATTAAACGAACATACCAGCCTTGATCGCGCTGACAGGATGCGGTTTTTCGATCAACGCCACTGTTGCTAGGCGTATTCGGACAGCGCTCCCAAAACTTCTGACTGCCATTTTGGACAATTCTCTCCTCATTAGCCGCTAAAGCTTTGGCAATTCGAACCCGCTGCTCTCCGGTTTTGACAAAGTCTTGGAAAATTCTCAACTCTTTGGGCGCAGGATATCGAGCTTCGCTGTCTGCGCTCAAAATTAGTTCTGTGACTAGGCTCATAGTACTGGTTCTCACTACTCAAAGGGGCTAAAACAAAACTTCTTCAACTGATTCTTCAGCTATTTCTTCAACTGGGGTTTCTTTAGTTGTGAGGAAGTTGATATCACCATAAGGAATAAAGATGGAGAACTTGTGAAAACCAATCAGCTTTAGACCACAATATTTCCTTTCTTTCAAAACTTTGGCTGCGAATCTATCGTTTCGCAATTTGAACCTATGGTTTTACTCGTAGTTTCATAAGTTCTTCAGAAGTCCTCAGTAAACTACAACACAGTAATGAGCGCTTCACGGCATTTCCAATGACATTTTATAAGGCAGCCTGTTAGAGAGCTTAGTGGATGCCTAGATTGAATGCCTAGAGGAAATCGCTTTGAAATAGAGCTGCATGAGGAATAGATAAGTTCTTTATCTGAATTGAAGATGATATATAAGACTTTGATCGCAACTGTTCTGGTATTGACTTTAGGACTGCTAACAGCCTGTAGCGGTACAAAGATAGCAGGAGACTCGCTTACCTACGATGACATCCGAGGCAGTGGGCTAGCCAACGATTGTCCAGCACTGACGGGGACCAATATGGACGCTATTCCCTTAGAAGGTAGCCAACCCTATCAGATTAGATCGCTGTGCCTACAGCCCCAAACGTTCCTAGTCGAGACGTTTCCATCCGTAAATGGTCAGCTGAAGAAACAGGCAGGTAGATTTGTAGAAGGTAAGCTACTGACTCGTTCTAGTTTCACACTCGATCAGGTAAGTGGACAATTGCAGAAAGCGTCGAATGGTGCTCTGACGTTTGTTGAACAAGGTGGATTTGATTTTCAGCCTGTCACTGTTCAAATTCCTAATGGTGATCGCGTGCCCTTACTTTTCACTGTCAAAGGACTCGTTGCTAAAACAGCTGAAGCAATAGATACAATTAGGCCCTCTACTCGATTTTCTGGCAGTTTTGACGTGCCGCCCTATCGCACCTCTAGCTTTATTGATCCTAAAGGTCGGGGGTTAGCAGTTGGCTACGATGCGGCAGTTGGTATTCCGATTCAGGCTGATAGGGAAGCCTTTTCTCGTCAAAACAACAAGTCTTTCAAGGTGGGAACAGGAAACATTGTTTTGCAAGTAGATCGAGTCAATCAATCGACAGGAGAAATCTCAGGTTCGTTTGAAAGTCAGCAGCCGTCTGATACAGACTTTGGCTCTAAGCCGGCGATGACTGTGAAAATACTTGGTCAGTTCTACAGCCGAATTACACCGGAGATTGCTTGAACATAACGCTTTTTAGTTTGACTTTAGTTTAGTTTGACTTTAGTAAGGAGGACTTGAATTGTGACAAACATCGGGCGCGAACAGCCGATTTCCTATCCGATCTTCACCATTCGGTGGCTAGCCATCCATGCACTAGCGATTCCATCTGTATTTTTCTTGGGATCTATCGCTGCTATGCAATTCATCCAAAGGTAGTTACTTATCGTAAGAGACATCACATGAACATCCTCGGCCAACTCAATTTAGAGCAAGAGCAAGAGCTGCAAAGAGTAAAGGACAAAACTCAGGATCTATCGCTAGAGCAGACTCAATCATACCTTGTTGAACTTATGCGACAGATAATCGTTCGAGATAACTTGATCAATCATTTGCTGACGGTCACTAACGTTCCTCAAGAGCAATACTCTCGATCTATTCTGTTGCAATCAAAGTCTTCTTAATAAAACGATGGGTACTATGATTCACATTCTGAAAAGTATTTTGACCAAAGCATTATCGATTTACATCTGTTTGACGATTGCAATCCTGACATTCTCGGTGATGCAAAGTGCGATCGCTAGTGAAATTGATCCTGCCAGCCGCACGGTTTCTCTCAATGAAACCGGGGAGCAAGTCACCTTTAGCACTCGTCAACTGATGCAGGGACAGCGTAAGTTCAATGGTAGCTGCGCTCAGTGCCATATAGACGGTGCCTCAAAAACTAACCCAGACGTCGATCTAGGGCTAGAGACTTTAGCGAATGCAACCCCAGCTCGCGATAGCGTCGAAGCCATTGTCGACTATCTACACGATCCAACCACCTACGATGGATTAAGATCGCTTGCTGAACTTCATCCTTCAACAATCCGAGCCGACTTGTTTCCTCGCATGAGAGATCTAGGCGACGATGATTTGAGTGCGATCGCAGGCTACATTTTGGCCCAACCAAACATCATCGGCGATCAGTGGGCTGGGGGGAAACCCAAAAGGTAAAATGAAATCCTCTTGAACACAACCAATAAAATCTGCTCTGCAATGGGTCATAAGCCTTTGAAAATTGGTGAGTTTTCGTTGCTGCTATTAGTCAGTGACTATTGGTGACTGACTAATCAGGACTTCATCGGTGATATCCAACGATCATTAAATTAGGACAAGCTTTTGACATAGGCGATCGCCCCGCGCATCAAAATCGTATTTCTGCTGTCGTTTCCCTTCACGCAGATGGCATTAGCGTCCTGCCAGCTCACTACCCCGACTACCACATCGCCAGTGACTAGCTTGACTTCAACGGTTTGCTGATCGCGGATTAGAGATTGAACCTGTCGGATGCTGGGCAGACCAGTGTCGAATGTTTTAGAAGTCATGGAATTCCGGTGAAGCTATCTTAAAAAAATTCTTGTGCTTCTATATTGCCCATGTCGTCTGGCGTATTGCCCATGTTGTCTGGCGTTTAATCGGTAGGCACAGGAGCGATAGGTACTATAGAAGCGATCTATGAATCAACCCCTGGATTAGCCATAGGTCAAAGGAAACGAAGCGGTAAAATACGAAGAAGTTTGTATTTTCCTTTTCCTTTTGGTATGGCAACCCTTCCGTTTAGCAAGTATCACGGTCTCGGCAACGATTTTATATTAATGGATAACCGGGCGAGCGAGACGCCAATGGTTACACCAGAGCAGGCGGTGGATGTGTGCGATCGCAATTTTGGCATCGGCGCAGACGGGGTAATCTTTGTGCTGCCGGGCAAAGAAGGCGCAGACTACAGCATGCGTATCTACAACTCAGATGGCTCAGAGCCTGAGATGTGTGGGAACGGCATTCGCTGCCTCGCAAAGTTCATTGCGGATCTAGAAGAAGAGCACAACGAACCAACGCTGCCCAAAAGCTACGGCGTGCATACGCTAGCTGGAATTATTCGCCCTGAGCTAAAGCCTGATGGACAGGTCACTGTCGATATGGGCGAGCCCATCTTAACAGCAAGGGAAATTCCGACGACGCTAGGCCAGCCTGATGGCAAGGTGATTGATGAGACGCTGACAGTGGCCGGAGAAAACTGGCAGGTGACCTGCGTCAGTATGGGCAATCCGCACTGTATTACGTTTGTCGATGATGTCGAAGCGGTGCCTTTAGCAGACATTGGACCGCGGTTTGAGCATCACGAGGCGTTTCCGGCGCGAATCAATACGGAATTTGTCGAAGTGGTACGGCCTGACTTTTTGAGGATGAAGGTCTGGGAGCGCGGTGCGGGGCCGACGCTGGCCTGTGGAACAGGCACTTGCGCTCTGGTAGTAGCGGCGGTGCTAAATGGTAAGTGCGATCGCCAAACAACCGTCGAACTACCAGGTGGGAATCTTGAAATTGAATGGGCGAACAACAATAGAGTTTATATGACTGGCCCTGCTACGCTTGTTTTTTCAGGCGATGTCGCTGTAGATGCAGCGGGTCGGTAGGGTTTCGGTAAATAGAAATGACTTTGTTTGTTTTAACCAACGATGATGGAATCGGTGCGCCAGGAATCTTAGCACTGCAAAAGGCCGTAGAGCCGTTAGGCCAGACGGTAGTGGTGGCACCCGATACGCATTTATCTGGGTGCAGCCACCAGCTCAATCGAGGCGGGGCGATCGCCATTGACCAGCGCAGTCAAACCGAATACGCAATTGGCGGCACCCCTGCCGACTGTAGCCGAGTAGCCATCAGCCATCTATATCCAACTGCTGACTGGGTGCTCTCAGGCATCAATGCAGGCGGAAATCTGGGCTCAGATACCTATGTCTCAGGGACAGTTGCTGCTATTAGAGAAGCCGCTTTGTTACGCAAACCGGGCATTGCTATCTCTCAATATCGCTATCGATCTCAGCCCTTCGACTGGCCGCGGGCTACTCGTCTGGCTCGAAAAGTGATTCGGCAGCTGATGGAAAAACCCACCCAGCCTGGAGAGTTTTGGAATATCAACTTGCCGGCGCCGCCGCTAGAAGGCCACGACGACGAACCCGACGTTATCTTTTGCAACCAATGCACTCAACCTCTACCGACTGAGTTTGCAATTGATGAAACTGGATTTCGCTATATCGGTGCTTACGAAAAGCGTCTGCGCGATCGCGGTGGTGACGTTGAGGTGTGTTTCAGCGGTCAAATTAGTGCTGTCAAAATCCAGATGTGGTAGCTCGATATTCAGTCTATAGTGGTCCAAATATAGTGGTCTAACCTAAGTGCCTCCTCTACAGCGTACTCAAGCTGGAGCGTCCTTGAGCTTAAGCTAGTTTGAGCGATAAATGCTGTAGCAGCATGTCTACAATGGCGGAAGCGTAGACATGAGAGCTATACAGTCGCCATCCATCAAGAACTATATAGTACCGATAGATAGCGGTGGGTAATAGTAATCGAGAAAAAATGACAATAATGGAATAGTGTCAAGGTACAAAAGTTATCAGATTTGGCAGTGCCTATAGTAGGATATGTTCGCTCTTGTCCGTCTTTGACTAATCCTTTATCCAGCCAATCTTTGATACATGGTTCAACTCAATACAGGATTTACCCTGTTTCTTAGCCTGCTGGTAGAAGCAATTCCCTTTTTACTGATCGGTGTTGCTTTTTCGAGCCTGCTGCTATTTTTTGTGGATGATCGTCAGCTAGTCGGTGTCTTGCCTAAGAATCCCCTGCTTGGAGCATTAGTCGGTAGCTTGATCGGCATACTATTTCCTGTCTGTGAATGTGGAAATGTGCCGGTAGCTCGGCGCTTAATCGTACAAGGAGCACCAACAGCAGTCTCTATTGGGTTTTTGCTGGCTGCGCCGACAATCAATCCAGTCGTGTTCTGGGCAACTTGGGTGGCCTTTAGAGGACAGCCAGAAATTGTCTTCATGCGGGTAGGTTTTACGCTGCTGATTGCAACTGCAATCGGCTGGGTGTTTAGTCGCCAGTCAGATATTGGACCTTTCTTACAAGAGCCAGTAGAACGCAGTCGGTTTCGAGCACGCGATCCGGCACAGTCGCCTATCGTAAAATCGGCTGCGGCAGTTGTTCAGCCAGATTTACTTCAAGGTGGCACCTTTCTAGCCGGTCAGTCGGGTGAATCTTTTCGGCTTGATGCGCCAGTGGCTCAAAGACTAGTCGCCAATCCGGTATTAGAACAATCTATAGCTAGTAAGTTTGAGCTAGCACTCGAAAATATGGTGCGAGAGCTGCGAGAACTTGGCGCAGTACTTGTTTTTGGCAGTGCGGTTGCCGCAACCGTACAAGTTGCTATCCCCAGAGAAACAATTCTAGGCCTAGGGCAGGGAATCGTGTCGTCAATTCTAGCGATGATGATACTGGCGGCGGTCGTTTCTATTTGCTCGACAGTAGATTCGTTCTTTGCGCTATCATTTGCGGCTACATTCACTAGCGGCTCGCTAGTCGCGTTTTTGATCTTTGGGCCGATGATCGATCTTAAAAATATTGGCTTGCTGCTGACGGTTTTCAAAGGGCGCGCAGTATTTTATCTCTTTGGACTAGCGGCGCTGATGAGCTTCGCAGTCGCGCTGTTTGTGAATTTGTACATCGGGTAATGCTGGGTTTAGTCTGCCATGCGATCGCACTCGTCTACTTCAATGCCTCAATCCCAACGTCACTCTCAACGTCGCTCTGGCGGGTTCTCACGCTTACCTTGGCGAGGAATACTAGATGTATTGGCGCTAGGGGTATGGAGTGCAATGCTGTTTCGCTACTGGTTTGGTGGCAAACTACTGTTGCTACTACATCCTAACTACGCCTGGCTCTCTAATTCGGCGGCAATTATCTTAGCGCTGTTAGCACTCTACCGAGCCTGGCAGACGTTTCGTGCCTATACGGCATCTAGAAAAACTGCTTCTCTAGACAGTGCTTCTTCAAATAGAAGTACTCAAAATAGTAACGCTCAAAATCATGTCACTCTGCTGCCGGGCAACGTTAGTAGCGCTATCCTTTTATCTGTTGCCATCTTTGGCTTGATTTACACCCCTCGTGCCTTCGCCAGTCAGACGGCAGCACAGCGTGGTATCTCCGAAACGCTTTCTCTAACAAGGGCCCAGCCACAGCGATTTGAACGAGTTGCCAATCCAGAAGAACGCTCGATCATCGACTGGATCCGGCTAGTCAATGTTTACCCTGAGCCTGATGCTTATGAAGGTGAAAGTGTTGCTGTAGAAGGATTTGTGATTCACCCAGACACCTGGCCGAATAACTATCTGATGGTGTCACGGTTTGTGCTGACCTGCTGCGCAGCCGATGCCTATCCGGTAGGATTGCCAGTGAGGCTAACAGGTAATGTGTCTCAAGCCGACTACGCTGTTGATAGCTGGCTGTCAGTGACTGGCCAAATGCAGACAGAAACCTTAGACGGACGCCGACAGATTGCGATCGCGCCTACGGCTATTCGCACCATCGAAGAACCTCGCAATCCTTATGAGTACTGATACGAATACTGATGAAGTCATCTTCTAGTCGACTGTTGGGCCAACCTCTAGATCGCGCCGCCACGACCGTGATGATTCTAGTGGCTCTAGTGATTGTTGCGATGCTATCGCTCGGCTCACAAACGCTGCCTCGGGTGCGAAGCTTCTCTTGGCAGGATCGCCCCGTCTCGACTGACGATGTGGCTTTCCTACTGACCTTCAATCAACCGATGGAACCTCGAAGCGTTGAGGAAAATCTGCGGATAGAACCTGCTCTTTCTGGCAAAGTCAGCTGGGCCGGACGGCGGATGGCCTATACCCTAGATCTGCCTGCTCCTTATGGTGAAACCTATGAGCTAGTACTGTCAAAAGCTCAGGCACTAAGTAGGCAAGAAGGGTTTGAGCCCTTCATCAGTAAGTTTAAGTCACGCGATCGCGTCTTTGCCTATATCGGCGCAGAAGGAGACGAATCAGGTCGTCTGATTCTTTTTAACCTAACAAAAAAAGAGAAAACGCTGCTTACCCCCGAAGATCAGCTGGTGCTAGACTTTCAGCCGTATCCCGGACGCGATCGCATTTTATTTTCTGCTGTCAGTGCGAAAGCAGACATTGACCGCGCCGCTGCCGCCCAACTCTATAGCGTCACCACAGGAATCGGTGCTGATCTGCCGAGACCGGGTGCTCTGCCTGGGCAATCATCTATTATTCCTAAGTGGCAATTCTGGCGACGACAGGCCAACCCTGAAGCTGGCAAGACGAAGCTGATACTTGATAATCAGGACTATCAGAACCTGAACTTTGATCTCTCGCCTGATGGTAAAACGATCGTCGTACAGCGCGTTAAACAAAACGATCCTGCCGATTTTGGGCAGTGGGTCTTGCAGGTTGGACAGTCGGCTCGCAAGCTTGACACCGAACCTGGCGGAGACTTCAAGATTGCGCCAGATAGCAAATCTCTACTCCTACAGCAGGGAGAGGGAACCGCCATATTATCTTTGGATCCTGAAGACGTCTCTCGCAAAGAACCTACGCGTCAAACAGCGCAAAATGACAATACGCTGATCGACTTCTTGCCCGACTATGGTCTTACGCTAGATATTGCCAACGATGGAAGTTCAGCGGCACTTGTCAACTTCAATCAAGACGATCCAGACAAGCGATTTACGCAAACGCTGTTTCTTGTAACCAACCGAGGTGAGGAAAAGCCTTTGCTAGATACTGACGGTACTATTATCAGTGCTCAGTTCAATGAGAACAACACACTGTTATACAGTCTGATCACTCAAGTTGTTCAAGAAGAAACCTCTGAGCGCAGTGACCCAGAGAGCGAGCTTGGTCCCCTTGAGAACGGTGAAGGTAATTATGAAAATAGTTATGAAGACAGCTATCAGACCAGTGCTTTCTTAGCCGCCATCAATGTAGAGACAGGCGAAGCCCAAAAGCTAATCGAACTGCCGCCTCAATCTCAAATCGAAATAGATCTAGCCCCCGATGGCCTAGCTATCTTGTTTGACGAGACATTGGCAGAGGATGATGAAATCAGCGATAGCGGAACTAGCCAATATGATGGTCCTAGTCACCGACTATGGCTACTACCTTTGTTTAGCACTTTAGAAGAGCGCCGCAATGGCAAACCCGTTTCTCTACCGCCGACACCGCTTGATATTGCGGGTCGTCATCCGCTCTGGCTACCCTGAACATAGAAGACAGGTGTTAAAGCTCTTTGAAGTTACGGACTTCGGATATACCCTTTAGCCAGTCTTAACTGTCAAAGCGGTCTGTCGAACTTATATTTTTCTCATGATCAATCGAAGAACATTAATGCGGGCCGGTGCTGGGCTGATCGTTAGCAGTGCCTTAGCTGGATGTAGTAATAGGGCCGAAGACGTACTGAGGATTTTGCTATTAGAAGGCGCGCTGCCTTCGGTCGTTCTTAATCAGTTTCAACGAGAGACTGATACGCCGGTGAACTTTCAGACAGTTGCTCAGGTGCAGACAGCATTTCAGGCGTTGCAAAAGTGGCAGCAGCCCGAAGTAGAGAACCCTTGGAGCCAGTTTATACCTTGGCAACAGACAGACTCGGCGGCCACTGATAATTTGGTGAGTTTGGCTGATTACTGGCTGACTGAGGCAATTGTTCAAGACTTAATCGAGCCGCTTTCGATTCCGACGACATCTCTAGATCTGTTGCCATCGAAGTGGCAGGCCTTCGGTAGACGCGATCACACCGGTCAAATTACTTCCGACGGTGAACTTTGGAGCGTCCCCTACAAACTGCAACCGCTCGTTGTGGTCTATCGTCACAGCCAGTTTTTAGCCAAATCACGAACGGGGAAACAGCCATTTAGCAGCTGGCAGGATTTGCTAGCGCCAGATCTATCGCGAAGCATTGCGCTACCGAGTCATCCGAGAATCCTTATTAGCTTGCTGCAAAAGCTACAGACCGGAAGCTTCAACCCGGTTAGCACAGACAACCCAGTTAGCTCAGAACAGCTGCTATCGCAGCTAAACGATCAGTTAGCTGCTCCCTTCGCCAAGCTAACAGCCCAAGTTAAGACTTACGACTCTAATACCGCGCTTAAAGCGCTAATCAATGAGGATGTGAAAGTTGTTGTGGGCTGGTCAAGCGATGTCGCTGTTGCGCTGAAGCGATATCGAGACCTAAGAGCTGTTGTTCCTGATGAGGGGAGCCTATTATCTGCGGATATGTGGGTACAGCCCAAAGGCGCTACGCTCACCAGCGCCGCAAAAACGTGGATTTCTTTTTGTTGGCAGCAGGGACCCGCTACTGAACTTTCTACTACCCCAAAAGGAATATCGCCTATTTTTTTGGCAACAGATAAACAGCTTCCTAGTTCTTTAGAAAGAACGCAGCTATCTTTGCGAGCGTTACAAAATAGTGAACTGCTCTCGCCGCTATCTCAGTCGATGCGAGTAGCCTATGCGGATTTTTGGCAGCAGTTGACGGCCAAAGATCGCTCACCTCAATGGTCACCTCGATGAAGAGACTGGCTTCGACTTCAAAGGAAGCGGAAGCTCATAGAAGCTCTATGTGGTCGAAGCGATATAGCCGTATCGGATGCATTCGGTACAGGCTAGTCACTTGGCCTGTTGGAACACAAAGCTTCGTCTGGAGACCGTACCTCATCAACCAAGTGACAAAAGCTATAGATTCACAGCGGGCGATAGGTTCGATAGTTGATATTAGGGAAAATATTATCAATTTCTTCTACTTTCTCTAGCCAACTTGCGTCCACTTTCTCAGCTCGAATGTCTTCCCACAATTTGTTGAAACGCATCAGATGCGCCCTAGTTCGACGCACTGCGTAGGGCACCATTGTCCCTGTACGCATAATAAACGCCCAGTCAGACGACTGTGCTAACAGTAGCTCACGCGCCGCCTGATTTAGCGCGCGCCATTGCAGCTCGTCTGCGGGTTCGCGTTTTGCTAACTCGATCATCCGTTCAGCCGCTTTGTGCAGATGGGGATATATCCAGGCGTTAGTCTCATTTAGCCAATACTCGTGGAAGCCTTTGTAGCCCCAGCTAGACTGTGAGGGACGAGCTACCTGCTGAGTGGGATTACTTTTGAGGTAATCAGCTAAATGCGTCATCTCGTACGTACCCTGGTCGTACCAGCTCTTGCGAAACACATAGTCTAAGAACCAGGGGCCTTCATACCACCAGTGACCATATAGCTCAGCGTCATAGGGTGAAACCACGATAGGTTTGCGCTGAATCATGCCATGTAGGCCCTCAATCTGGCGCTCACGGTTGTAGGAGAAGTTACCTGCGTGTTCAGCTGCTTTTTCTCTTGCCCAGTAAGGGTCATACCAGGCTTTGTCAGAACCACCGACTTCTTTGCCCGTAATTTTGTGATACTTGATACCTACATTCTTTCGCTGGCCATTTGGCATAATGTAGGGCTTGATGTATTCATAGTCAGCATCCCAGCCCAAGTCACGATAGAATTCTCGATATTCTGCAGCGCCTGGGTAGCCGACTTTTGAAGACCATACCTGTTGAGAAGACTCATGGTCACGGCCGAAGGCGGCAACGCCTGCTTCAGTGTAGATAGGTGCATAGGCGCCGTAGCGAGGCCGAGGGCGAGCGTACAAAATACCGTGGCCATCTGTCAGGAAATAGCGTAGTCCAGCATCAGCCAGCATTCGCTCTAATCCTTCGTAGTAGGCGCATTCTGGAAGCCAAATACCCGTAGGCCGCTGTCCAAATATCTCTTCATGGCTCTGGCAAGCGACTTCTATCTGTGCCCAGACTGCCTCAGGGTACATCTTCATTAGCGGCAGATAGCCATGCGTGGCTCCGCAGGTCATAATATCGAGATTGCCGCTCTCTAAAAACTTGCGAAAGCCTTTGGTCAGATCGCCGTCGTAGCTTTCCCAGACCTCACGAACATGAGCGAATTCCTTGGCGTAGTATTCAGCCAAATATTTAATATGACCGTTGTACTGATTGCGTTCTATTTCTTTTTCTAGAAGCTCTTCTAGCTGCGTGAGATGCACGTCATAGCGCTCTTGCAACAAGGGGTCTCGAAGCATAGCGGCCAAGGGTGGCGTCATGCTCATAGTCAGCTTGAAGTCGACGCCGTCCCGCTTGAGTCCCTCAAACATAGTGAGTAGAGGAACATAGGTCTCTGTGATAGCCTCGAACAGCCACTCTTCTTCTAGAACAAAGTCGCTTTCAGGGTGGCGAACAAAGGGAAGATGAGCATGGAGAACAAGTGCAAGATAACCAATCGACATAGGATAGAATGCCTACTACAACAGCGCGGCCTGGTAGCGCAAGCGACTGATTTAGTAAAGAAATTCGACGCTTAACACTTAAGTGATTGTAAGGCAAAAAACGGCCGGAAAATAAGGAAATCTTAAGGCTTCCGGTAAGGGTTAAAGAGCTTGAACTCACGTATAGATGAAGCTAATTGCTTTGAAACCTGCTGAGTGCATTCAGCAGATGGCTATACTTTGTGATTGAGTTTTGCAGCTAGTCGACTTTCACTGACCACTCACAGGCCAACAAGAACATAGAATTAGCTAGTCTGGGGGCAGCTGCCGTCTGGGTTATACCAGACTAAAGATTCATCTTCGTTGCCTCTCCAGCGCATCCAGCCCTCGGTGACGGTTGATCCGGTAAGCGGTTCGCATAGTAAGGTAGGGCGAGTGACCCTAACGCGCATCCAGTCGCCAACGATACTGATGGGTTCGATGAGGCTGTCTGCGGCTACAAAGCTAAGCATGTTGGTGGCTTCTTGGGGTTGCGATCGCAGTGGTTGAGCCTCTGTTCGTTCTAAGAAATACAGCGCGGCTTGTGAGCTGAGCAATAATTCCCATCGCTCAATCACCAGCGGTATGTCGCCTACTTCTAGCTGTGAAGTATGTGCCCAAGCGCTGCCACCAGTGGTGTACTGTACCTGAAACCAACCATCTTCTCGAATCTCTAGAACAGGAAAGGTATACAGATTCTCGTAAGGCTTAACCATTGCAAAGCCGGCATCGCGACCAATGGCAAGTGCGGATTCGCCTTGAACTAAGTACCCTTTGTGAATCCAACCCCAATGCGCTCCATTAGGAGAAACATAAAGGGGTAGGGAAACAGAGGTTAACCAGTTGACACTGTCGCCAGTGAGCCCTTCTACATGACGGGGACGCAGATGGCCAATACTAGGAATTCCATCTTCGGCGTTGCTATAAAGATCAACAATGCCAGAGAGCTCTGGGGAAAAAGGCGTAGAGATAGAAGTAGGTATAGGCGGGAGGATGACTGCGTTCGAATTCGTCGAATTTATATTAGTGGCGTTCTGGCTAGTGGCGTTCTGGTCGGTGGCATTTTGCATTTCCTGAGCGCTTACGTTGCTAGTACCTATGCCGAATAATAGCGCTCCCGAGAAAAGTACTACACCGACTAGCTGATCCCATGTCTGCCTTGATTTCATCAGAAACTACCTAGATAGAAAAGCAACGATTACGCTATTAGCTACTCTCTTTAACCTATGTAGGTCCAAAATGAGTAACTCGTCATACAGTATTCATGCTGTTTTAGTCTAAATCATCAAAGTTTCTACTTATTTTTATTGAATTTTGCTCATTTGACTGACTAAATCCTGCTGCATGCGGTCTAATTCACTTTCGATTAAAGTCAGCGAATCTTCTAATTCGCGGTGTAAACTGCTAGGTAGCTGATTTGGAGTAGGGCCTTCCGTGTCATCTCGTAAAAGCTTTCTAATCGCTAGTAGCTGAGCTGTCTTTAAAGAAAGCTCAATCGGCACTTTAAAGTCTGGAAGAACACCCGTCCCTTCCCAATTCTTATCGGTGATCAGACTAATCGCTTGGCCGGTGGGAATAAACATCCAAAAATGATCGTGCAATCTAAAGCCACTACCAGGATTTGCCCCCCCTGCCGTCGTTTCACCGACTAGAACGACACGGTTGAGGTGTTTGAGATTGTAAGCAAATTCTTCTGCGGCGGAAAACGTCTCTGGCCCAATCAGTATGTATACCGGGCGATCTAGATAGCGCGGACTAGGGACGTAGGGCACGGTCCACGACTGCTGGGTTCGCTCTTCTGTGTGCCAGTGCAGATCAGTAAGATGAACCGGAGGGTAAGCGGGAAGTAGATAGCTAGTAAGTAGAGCGACCATACTTGCCGAACCGCCTCGGTTGTAGCGCAAGTCGATAATCAAGGCGCTGGTATTGGCGAGGAACCGCATAGCAGCAGCGGCGGTATCTCCAGCAAATTCTGGTGGCTCGAAGCTGAATAGCTCTAGATAGCCAATATTGCCGCGCAAGCGTTCAACTCGGTTGAAGTCAAAATTACGAAGCTGACTTAGCTGTTGCTGGTGGGCTAGTTCTTCGGGCGAAATGTCGGTTTGAGAATTTAGATGAGGTAAGACGGCCGGGCTGAAATAGACCTTGAGATGTTGGTCGGCACTTAGCGATTGTAGCTGAGCGGTGAGGGTCTCGGCTAGCTGAAAGCCACTTTTGATATCCCGATAGCCGCCCGAGCTTAGACGTGAGGCAATGTCGGTCTGAATGATATCTGCAATATCTGGAAAGGCGTATGCATCGAGTTTTTCAGCGACGGCATTTAGCACCTTTGTGCGAATAGCAGTCGATAGCGGCAGGTCGTTGGCGCGCAGGGAAGATGAATCGCTCATGAAAGAGGCAGGTTTGGCTAGAAGTCATCACTTTATATCATCTGCGATCGCAGCCGTTTGTGATCGCTAGGCTCTAACTTGATAGAGATCTGGCTGGATAAGAGGTTGGTGGACAAAACTTTTCAACAATCCGCACAAAGGTCTCTACGCCTACACCTAGTGCTGTTTCGTCAAAGTCGAAGCGAGGATGATGGTGAGGGTAGGCCAAGTTTTTATTGACATTAGCTGCCCCTAAGAAGAAATAGCACCCAGGGACTGCCTGGAGGAAGAAGGAAACATCTTCACCTCCCATAGTTTGGCACTCGGGGACAACACCTGCAGGAGTTTCAACCACAGAAAAAGCAACAGAGCGAACCAGATCGGTAACGGCTTCATCATTGATGACAGGCGGATACAGCTTGTGGTAGTCCAAAGTGTAGCTAGCACCATGTGCTGCACAAACACCCGCAATGATTTGCTCTAATCGCTGGGGGATCAGTTCCCCATAGTCTGGATCAAAATAGCGCACGGTCCCACTCAAAAAAGCGCTATCAGCAATGACATTGACCGCCGTCCCCGCTTTGAATTCGCCAACCGAAACGACCGCTGACTTGAGTGGATCAATGTTACGAGCAACTAGCGTTTGCAGCGCCGTTACCACCTGAGATCCGACAACGACTGCATCGATTGTCTGCTGGGGGATAGCCCCATGACCGCCTCTGCCTTGAATAGTGCAGTGGAAAAATTCTGTCGCCGCCATCATTGGCCCACTACGAATGCCTAAGGTGCCAAGTGGCAAGTTATTCCAGAGGTGCAGCCCGACTAACGCATCAACATCAGGATCTTTGAGAACGCTAGCTTCGACCATTGGTTTGGCGCCGCCGGGCCCTTCTTCGGCGGGCTGAAAAATCAGCTTGACAGTGCCGCTAAAGGTTTCAGGATGATCTTTCAAGTATTTTGCAGTGCCGAGGGCGATCGCTACATGTCCATCATGGCCACAAGCGTGCATCTTTCCATCATGAATAGAGCAGTAAGGTACCTCATTTAGCTCTTGAACCGGCAGCCCGTCCATATCAGCTCGAATACCTAACACTGGCTTGCTTACCCCCCCAGTATTATGGTGTGAGTTGGGCATAGTCGAGGTTCCCTGTTTCCCTTCTAGAATGGCAACTACTCCAGTTCTAGCAATGCCGCTTTTATGAGCAATTCCCCATTCCGTTAGGCGCTCACAGATAAACCGAGCGGTGAGGTCTTCTTGAAAACCTAGCTCTGGACGCTGATGGATTTGACGTCGCCAGGTTACTAGGTCAGCTTGCAGCGCCTGAATATCAGGTCGTAGCGCTGAAAATTCAGTCGTCAATGGCCCAGAAAGCGTCAGCATAGAGATTCGGTAGGGTTTTATTTATTCTGACAGATTTTTCTATGCCCAGAACGGCTTTGGCATTAGCCGCTCAAGATCTAACTGGGCAGCAGCGTCCGCTAGGTCTTCTAGATGCTTAGTCTGTATAAGATGAGGTAACACGCCTAAAACAGGGGTGCGGGTCAATGATTCGATCATCCAAATCGGGGCCCACTGCTCTATCTGCTGACGGGTCAGCGGAACTGTACAGCTAAGAACGATACCTCGCAGGTCGATTTTTTTTTGTTCGGCAAGCGCGACGTTGGCAACAATAGCCGAGATACACCCTAGCTTTATAGGCACAACGAGTACAGCCGGTAACCGCCACTGGCAGGCAATGTCTGCAACGGTCAGCTCATCGGTAATCGGCGAACCTAGTCCCCCGGCTCCTTCGACTAATACCCAGTCTCTCTCTGCTTGAAGCTGTGATATTACCTGCCAGGCTTTGGCTAGATCGACTCGCTTACCTTCGAGCGCAGCGGCCAACGGTGGAGCAATGGGTGCTTTGAACCATAGAGGATTGAGTTGCTCTATGGTTTGACCCAAGAACTCGTCTAGATCAAAAAGTTGGCTGTAGAACTCGCGATCGCCTTCTCCAGACTGCACAGGTTTACACAAGCCCAAACGATAGGCCCAACAATATCGTTGCCAATAAGCCATTAGCGCTGCTGTCAGCACTGTCTTTCCACTATCCGTATCTGTTCCGGTAATCAACAAAGCTGTCAAATTAACCTAGTCCTCTTGTGCTATCGCAATTTTCTTTTCTTAGAGTGTCTAGCCCTAGGCAAGCCTATATCCTAGCTGTATGATCTTAGATGAGTTGTTGGTGACTACCTCTATTAGCCTAGTGCGCTTACTAGCCTGACGGAATCTCAGCACTTAGCTGGATTTCCAGCGTGAATTCAGAGGGCTCAGCCGCGGTTACATCAACGCTGTAGTTACCATCTTCAGGTAAGAATCCTTGCCATCTCTCTAAGTTAGAAGCATCCGGTAGAACAGTGCCATCTGGCATTAACAGCTCGAAAGACACGGGTCCGCTAGATGAAAGCGTATTGACCGTAAGAATTTGCCCCTGATTAGCACTGACGACATAACGTTTTAACTGATCAGCGCCTACGCTGTCTTCCAATTGCAGCCTTTGGGAGCCACTGGGAAAGGTTACTCTTTGCCTTTGAATATTAGGTTCTGTAGGTGGCGGTTCGGTGGGACGTTCGGTAGGTAATGGATCGGTGCCATCGGTAGGGGGGGCCGTGGGCTCTACTGGCGGATCTGTGGGTGGCTCAGTAGGCAGCTCTGTTTCAGGTATCTCTGTTTCGGGTGGGGATACTGGAAGGTCACTGAGTGTGGCACTTAGCTGGAAATCACTGTCAGGAACCCCTTGAACGGGGCTAATTTGAATTTTGTATTCGCCAGATTCGCTAAGGGTGCCTTGCCACTGGGCGACTCGCCTAGCATCACGATCTACAGGCCGATTATCTGGTCCCAAAACGCTAAGTAAAACCCCTTCTGGCGCAACCGCGACAGTTAGCTGCTGTCCAGGTTCTGCAAACAGCAGATAGTTTAGCCTGTCTCCTCCTAGAAGATCGCCCTCGATGGTTTCGGTTACATCAGGCGTTAGGCTAAGTGGCTGATTGTACTCTGCTGGCTGAGGTTCTGCTGGCTGAGGTTCTGCCGTAGGTGTAGGGGGCACTTCACTTTCAAGCGGAATTGAGGGGATAGTGGGCTCGGGCGTAGTCGGTGAATTGAGATATCTAACTGTCGCCCAGCCCCCAAACCCAGCAGCTGTGACTAATCCTGCTGCGAGAGTGCCAACGGCAACGGGATTCTCAAAAAATGAGGGTGGCCGCTCTCGCTCAAAGGGCATTTGCAAGCGGTGATCAGATTGGTTAGTCAAGGGCCGCGGAGTAATTTGTCTGGGCTGGGACTGATTGGCGGTAGTGGTCTCGGTGTCGGTAGCGGGGAGGGGGCGACCAACGGCGACAGTTTTGATTTGAGAAAGCGGGGGTGGGCTAGGAGGATGGGGCGTTGGAGGCGAAGAGAGCGTGTCAATAGATTGAAGCGCTTGAGCCATCTGGCTGACAGACTGATAGCGATCGCTAGGTCGATACTGTAGTGCTTTGTTAAGAACCTCAGCGAAGCCAGGGGTGACAGTGACTAGAGATTGCCAGTTCCAGACAAGGTTGATATCGTCGAAGAGAGATTGAGGTTCTCTGCCAGTCAACAGCACAATGGCAGTGACAGCTAGGGCATAAAGATCGCTGCAGGGATAGGCTCTTCCCGTTTGGATTTGTTCGCTAGGTGCGTAGCCTGCTTTGCCGACGGTGGTTGCTTGACTCAGGTTGCCTGTAGCTTCACTAGGGCTCATCTGCAGGCGGGTGACGACCTCCTTGACCACACCAAAGTCGATCAGTACTGGGAGTCGATCGGATACGCGCTGAATGATGTTATCCGGGCTGATGTCACGATGAATGATGCCTTTATCATGAATGTGTGCTAGGACCGGCAGCATCTGTTGAATGAACTGTTTGACTTCGGCTGCTGAAAAGGATTGATCCTGTAGTTTGCGCTGATTAAGGATCTCGTGATAGGTAAGACCCTCCACGTAGTCTTGCACCAGAAACAACCTTTCCTGTTCTTCAAAGGTGGCTCTAAACTGAGGGATTTGCGGATGAGTAATTTGATAAAGCACAGAGGCTTCTCTTTGAAAGAGCTGAGTAGCTTTATCGGAAAAGTGATCTTGTTCTTTGATAGGTACGAATTCTTTGATGACGCAGCGCTCGTTGAATCGCCCTTCGTCTTCGGCTAGGTAGGTACGGCCAAACCCGCCTTGACCAAGTAGCTTGACAACCTTGTAGTGCTTCTGAAGCAGTGTGCCAACAGCGATCGCAGTTTGCATGAGTAAGCGCGGATAAGGGCGAGAAACGGATGTGATACCAGGTAGCGCTACCTATGAAGCAGAGCCACACATCAGTTTACTTTACTGTATGTTTCAAGCCGGTATGTTTCTCTGATGAGACTAATACAAGTGGCTACTAAAGAGCGATCGCAGTAACTCAGTGCGCATCTCAACTCAGTGCGCATCTACAAATCATGGCTAAACCCATACAGGCCAAAGCCTCTGTAAAGTTACGGGTAGAATCGTACTACTACTTAGGGAATGATGAGCTCAACCTATTCTTTTAGTGCGCAGCGCATGACTTACGGTACTCCTGACAATAGAAAGACTTCTAATCAAAGCGATGACTGGAGAGGGGGAGTAGAGGAGCGCATTCTAGAAGGTCATCGCTTCAATGAAAGTCTCCTAGGAGTAGAAGATACGCTTCAGTCACGGCTTTCTTGTCGACTTGAAGGAATGTCGCCCCAACAGCGCGATCATCATCGAACAAATACGCTTTCTCGATTAAATCTATTAAGCAATAGTAACGTTCCGATTTTTGACGAAGCCACACAGAATATCTCTCGGCTACTAGCGATGCCAATATGCATTCTTAGCACCATGGAGACAGACAGACAGTGCTTCAAATCGGTTGTAGGGCTCTCTAGTTTAGGTCTGATGAATCAGCTTGCCTCAGCCCGTAGTTTGCCTAGACAAGAGTCCTTTTGTACCCATGTCATTGATAGTGGCAAAACCTTTGCGCTTGCGGATACCACTACTCACCCCGCGTTCTCTCGTAGTTTGCTCGTACAGCACTATGGCATTCAGTCTTACCTAGGCGTACCATTATTTACAACAGAAGGTTGCTGTATTGGCACGATAGCTGTGATGGATCTCTTACCTCATCAGTTTACTCAGCAAGAGATCGCCTTGCTAGAACTTAGCGCTCGTTGGAGCATGAGTGAGTTCGAAAAGCAACGGCTGCTAAAGAGTCGTTCTCAAGGCTTACCCACTACCTTCCAGACTAATCTACAGTCGGACTCGACTAGCACAGTGTCTAAGGGAGCCTTACTCGAGCGGATCAATAAAGTCCGCCTTGATCTAATTGTTCAACTCACTCAAGACTTACGCAATCCGCTGACCTCTGTGACCGGAATGGCTAGCATGCTCAGTCGAGAGATCTATGGTCCGCTAAGTGAGAAGCAACAGGAATACACCAAGATTGTACTCAGTAGTTCTCAACAGCTGCTATCGATGGTGAATGAGATTGTTATGATTGGTCAGTTGCAAGAAGACTATCAGCTTTCTACAATGGCAGCTGATATTGAGATGATTGGACATCAGGCGATCGCATCTCTAGAAGAGATTGCCAGACAACAGGATCTAAAGGTCAAACTAACGATAGAACCTGGCTCTCGGATTTGGAACCTGGATAAGCTAGTGGTTAAGCAGCTGATTTATCATCTGGTCTTTAGCGTGATTAAGCTGTCTACAGCAGGTAGTACAATTCGATTGCATATTTCTCGCCGAGATAGTGGCATCAGCATTGCTTTATGGGTTTCCAATCCATGGCTAGGGGAAGATTTGCCTCAAGCGGTAATCGCTTGGAACCATAGGCAAAGAGCATCTAAAAATATCGTGGAGGGTGCAGAATCTTCTAGTACAGAACCTTCTAGCCTAGGAACTCCTAATACAGATATTACCTTAGATCCGTTTGTACAGACGAACTCAAATATCCATGGCGGGGAGGCCTTGGAAGCGCTAAGTGCTGCGAAGAAGATAGATACCTTCCGGCAAGAGTTAGGCTTATTGATGAGTCGGCATCTGGCTGAAATGCACGGTGGCCAGGTGGCTGTTAAAGGATCAGAGACCTCCGGCTATCGCTATGTAATCATGCTACCGTCTTTACCCTTGAGGTAGCTGTATGAATACTCATAAAAAGTACAACAGTTTACGTTTGAGTAACCGCTTGATCGTTAATTAGATACGGAGCACCATAACCTGCTCAGATACTTGTCAGAACAGTCTGTTCTAAGCCGATGTTTACCAGTAGTCTTTTCAATCAATATGGCAGATGTCCTAATAGCAAATGGCCTAATGACTATGGTTCTCAAACCCTTAGTTCCCTAGTCAGTTCCCTAATCTGATTTTAGATATGGAGCTGTACGGGGTGTCCACAGCAAGTTATTAGCGCACTCTTCTTATTAGCACACTCCTCACACAGCCAAGTTCTAAAGCTGTGTCCACTCTTCAGGGAGCATATTCGCCTGAAGCAAGAACTCGCCGTTACCGTCAGGTGTCAGCACATAGGCGATTCCTTGCGGTGCAGGATAGATGCCCGTGGCGGCTTCGAAGATGTCGTCGTGACCAACAATCACCGTGTTCTGACCCTCTGCCGGAACTGCCGTTAGCAAAGGCATGACGTTAGCCCTCATTTCTTCTACCTGCTCATCCGTATAGTCCTCAAAAGGTAAGAAGTTCAGCTGTGGATCTTTGGTGTACCTGCCAAAGGCAATGTCTGCAGTTTTCCATGCTCGACAATATTCACTAGTAATGACTTCACCTACGGGAATTTCTTTTTCTGTAAAGGCAGTACCGATCACTTCAGCTTGCTGCTCGCCTATATCATTGAGCTTACGCTGAGTTTCGCAGTCATCCAAGCTCATATTGGGATCAGCTTGGTCAGCATAGTCTTTTTCGGTTTGAGCATGACGGAAGTAGATAACGTGTCCACCCTCTTGAAGAGCGCTTAGCAGTTCAGCACTACTGAGCTGATCCTCAAAATCAGCATTGGCCTGTTCTCCAGCAGTATAATCGGCCGCCTTCTCCGCCTTCGCCACCCTCACCACCTTCAACCTCAGCAGTGCTATCTGGAACTTCGCTAATCTCGGCATCAGATGTAGAGGCATTGCCACAGGCAGTCATACTAGCTGCCAATCCAACTGCCATAAATAGCTCTACTGCCTTTAATCGTTTACTCATTTCAAATTCTGCTCGGATGTTAGGTCTAATACATAGGTACAGCTTATTAAGACTAATTGTCAATAGATTGTGTATTCGATCATCCTAATTAAGACTTAAGCTACGCGGAAATGGAAAAGGTTGTAGTATCTGCGACCTTGATAAATGTCTATACTGCTGTCGACTAGCTGTATTTATCGCTAATTTTAAACACGGCAATGAAGGCGTATTTCGAAGGATAGCTATGAAGTTCGAGGCTGTAGGCTAATTAGGTTAACGACTATTGTACGAAAGAAGCAGTCGAGGCCAACGAATTCGCCTACAAGTTTAACTATAGGGAACTATTTTTAATAGTACGAGACAGAAAAGCGCTAAACTAGTTCTGTTTCTGTAGATATTCAGCTAGATATCTATTCAGATATTTAGAAAAGATGTGGGGGATGTGGGCTGATCGCTAGCATGCCATTTCGTGCTGCTTTTTAACGTAGTTCAACATTCTGTTCTGTAGCTGTCCGATTGCGGTGGCGTAGCTAGTGCGACGTTGAAACCACGACCTCCTAGAGTTTGTTGTGGTTGTGTCGATTTGGATAAATTTTTCCTGAGCCAAAGCAGGAAGCGGCAGTAAAAGGCCTAAATAAAACGGTAGCTAAGCAACGAAATGGGTAATGAAACGAAAGGAAGCCCAATCTTTGGAGTAACTGCTCTCTGGTCAAAAAATGCGCTTATCTAGTCTCTCCTGAGCTATTAGCTCAGAATCAAAAATATCTTTGTTTCATGATCTTGTTCTATGCGCAGCCCCGTTTTTCTCCTTGAGAACAAAACAATTTAAAGCTTTACTTAAGCTTTATTCGAGAGAGGATCTGCAGCAACATGTACTTCTGTCATATCTATGCATAGAATTGAATCTTTCAAAATTTTTCAATGGAAGATAAACAACTTTAAACTTATGTATCCGGTCTTTTAATAGATTGGCCGCATAAGTTCGAGCTACTTTATCCTGAAGGTCAGGGAAGCAAGTAGAAATGCCTAACAACTCTTTGGGTTGAGGGTATGAGAAGACAGTTCGTTCCTGCGCGATAGATATGTCTCAAATTGAAAGATTATAAGTTCATGATTCGCTGAGAATCTTGGGCTCTTGAACAATTCAAGATTTCCTCGAACTGTTGAAAGCTTTTGAAACAGATGACCTTTAAACGCCTTGGAAGGATGGCTAAAGCTAGTGCTCGAAGTCGTTTTAATAGATAGGAAATGCAGATAGCTGTAGCTTTGCAAGACTTCAGTTATCGCTATCTAGGTGTTCTAGCTAGAGTGCCTTTAGTCTTATTGAGATTCATCTGGTTTCGGAGCTTATCTTGTTGTAGTTAGGACGAGCTTGAGCTTTCTCTGAAAGAAAAAAACAAATTTATAGAGAGGTTTAGTCAATGAGTATAGTCGCTAAAGCGATCGCCCAATCGGATCGTTCTGATCGTTTTTTGGGTAGTACTGAGCTGACTCAGCTCCAAGACTTTTTTAATAACAGCAGTGCGCGAATCAGCGCGGCACAAAAGCTGGCCGCGAACCAACAGAAGATTGTCGATGAAGGCAGCAAACAGTTCTGGAACCAGTGCCCGAATACCCCTAGTAATAGCGGTGACAAGCAGAAAACGGCTCTGTGTCAGCGAGATCAAGGATGGTATATCCGGCTGGTGAGCTACTGTATTCTGGCGGGCAACTCTAAGCCTTTAGAAGATATTGGTTTGGATGGAATGCGCGATATGTATGTTTCTCTAAATGTCCCTTTGACCAACCTAAAAACAGCAATGCGTTGCATAAAGCAGTCTGCTATGGGCGTCTTGAGTTCTGAAGAAGCGTCGCTGGCTGGCCCCTACTTCGATCAGCTAATCCGCGCATTCTAGACCCGCTAGCTTCAACTTCAGCCTTTTGCTAGCTGCAGGCTATGACTCCAAGTCAGCACTAAGCACAGCTCTTTTGAGCTAAAGCTCACTTTAATAAAGACACAAAAAACCTAGAAACAATTATGCAAGACACGATTACATCCCTGATTAACCCTGCCGACGAAAAAGGTCAGTATCTAGAAGGCGGTGACCTCGATAGCCTCAAACAATATCTTCAAAGTGGTGCTACACGTGTGAAAGCGGCAGGTCAGATAGGAGATAGCGCAGCTAGTATCATTAGTAAGACTGTAGAGAGGAGTCTGCTGTACGGAGATATCACTCTTCCTGGTGGCAACATGTATCCCACTCGGCGGTATGCTGCCTGCCTACAAGATCTGACTTATTTCTTACGCTATGCCACGTATGCAATGCTAGCCGACGATGCTTCTATTATTGATGAGCGAATTCTCAACGGGCTCAAGGATACTTATTCGTCGCTAGGTGTTCCTGTAGAGCCTACCATTCAAGCGATAGAAGCGATGAAAGACGTTGTTTCTGAACGAGTAGGGACCGAAGCTGGGCAAGAGGTGGGGAAATACCTCGACCACATCATTGCTGGTTTGAGATAGACGATCTGTTTGATCTGTTCTGTTTGGGCTAATCTCGTTGATCTGATTTTCTTCGAGCGCTCTTCTAATCTGTGGGTCTATCCGTAGGGGTAGACCCCTGTTGAACATCTCTATTGCGGTTAACCTATTGCCATGTATGCTTCTAATGAAACCCAGGAACGATATCCCTGGTGGGCTGGGAACGCTCGATTTATCGATCTATCTAACACGTTTATTGTTGCCCACACGGCTCAGGCTGCGCTGATCATGCTGTGGGCTGGAGCCTTTACCCTGTTTGAGCTGGCTGTTTATTCTCCAGCCGCACCGCTCTATACCCAGGGGCTAATCTTGCTGCCACATCTGGCAACCGAGGGCTGGGGCCTAGGTGCAGGTGGAGAGATTGTTAATACTGGTGTTTGGTCTTCGATTGGTGCTATTCACATTGTGGCTGCTATCGTGTTAGCAGGAGGCGCTTATTTTCACTATACTCAGCTACCTGCTAGCTTGGCGATCGCACCTAAAAATGCCGCGAAATTTCACTTTGAGTGGCAAGACGCCAGCAAGTTAGGCTTTATCTTGGGCCATCACCTGATCTTCCTAGGACTAGGTGCTTTATTGCTTGTTGTCAAAGCGCAGTATTTCGGCGGGCTTTACGACGCCTACTCAGATTCGGTGCGAGTAGTCACCAATCCAACGCTTGATCCGGCTACTATTTGGGACTATAGAACACATCTGTTCGATGTTAGATCGTTAGAGGATTTAGTGGGTGGACATATCTATGTCAGCATTCTGTTGATTGCAGGTGGCGCTTGGCATATTTTGGTTCCTCCCTTTGGGTGGGTTAAGCGCTTCTTCTTCTTTTCAGGAGACGGTATCCTATCCTATTCGCTATTTGGGATTGCGATCGCGGGCTTTGCCGCCTCATATTACTGTGGCTTTGATTCCTTGTCCTATCCAGAGAAATTTTACGGGCCGACTTTAGAACTGCACTCGTCTCTGTTACCACGTTACGTTGGGGCTCAGCCTACGCTGAGCGATGGGTATACTTCTCGCGTGTGGCTAGCAAATGCTCATTTTTATCTGGCCTTTTTCTTCTTACAAGGTGGCTTGTGGCACTTTCAACGGGCAGTAGGCTTTGACATCAGTAGCTTGCTGAACAATTGGCAACAGAATCGGGTTACAGCGAATGAGAATCCTGTCCTCGCTTATCAATCTCCCACTCTGGTGCAGCCTCAATCTGCTTCAGGTTTGGGCTACGGTATGCCAGATCTTGCTAAGCTCATACCTGCTTTTGGCGTGTCGCAGCCTAGCGAGGACGCTTTTTACCAGCCCGTTCGAGGAAGCTCTCGACCTGATCTGACAACTATCAATGGTCTCGAAAAGACGCTATATCAAACGACCTACCAGCCCCAGAAAGATACGTTCTATCAATCTTCTAAGCAAGATAAATCTGAGGGTGACATGTTGTTTGGATATCGTAAGAACAACCTAGAGCGTTCGTATGGAAAACCTAGAGAGTTAGTGGCAAAGCCACAGGCCTACACACAACCGATTGAAACTACATTCTACGAACCAAAGTCACAGCGACAGACTGTGGGTCAAACGTAGCTATCTAGCGTACACAAAGTTGTCTGTGTGAGCTGCTAATCCCCCCCGCCTGTAGGTTGAGGGGGGTTATTTGCAATTGTCGCTCTCTGTTTTTCCTGTGCTTTTATTCTTATGAATGGTCAAAGCGTACGAAAAGCGATCTGCTCGGGAGATTGTTTCGCCATGCAGGATAGGCGTTTCCTCTAGGGTGAAGGCAGTATATCGATAGACAATTAGAGGATGACCTAGAGAAACTTCTAAGTAGTCGCTGGTTTCGTAGTTAGCGCGGGTGCATTCGATAGTGGCTTCAATACTTTCAATCGAGATAGCCTGACGCTCTAAGGTCGGGAATGTCATTTGATGCTTTAGCTCTGTCTCAAACCGCTTGCCGAGGGTTGGTACAATATAACTAATATCGATGGCACCTACGGCACCGTCCATGTATAGCAGTTTCTCTTGCAGATAGACTGATCTCTCTGTGAGATTGAGTATGGACTGTACGTTTCTAGGCGGACGCACTTTCTTAAAAGTTAGATTTTTAAACGTTAGCTCAATGCCCTTGTTGGCTAGGTCTTGTTCTAGCAGTACCAGCGGGCTAGAAAGGGAATAGACTACCTTTTTTTGAGGTATGACAAAAACGCCTTTGCCCTGTTGTGATTCGGCTAGTCCCTGATTGACTAGGTTCGCGATCGCCTGACGAACGGTAATTCGACTTACCTCAAAGATATCCATGAGCTGGTGTTCGCTAGGCAGCTTTTTGCCTGGAGCATACTTCCCTGCCTCTATTTCGTGGCGAAGCTTTTCTGAAATACTGATGTGCAGAGGAACGGACATAGGCTAAAGGGAATTGAAGTCAATCCAAGTCGAAATCGACAAAGGCGCTGCACTTCAATCGTAGGGCATCGAGTTACAGTGTCTGCTTTAGACACAGACTGGCTATCTATAGTTTCTATCTATCCTTTTGTAGTTTGTATTGACTTCTGCGGCTGAACTTGTTATAACAAGTTGTCGTTTTATCAAGCAATCTACAAGGGCAAATAACGTGATAGCAAATGACATGATGCTGGATGATGGTCTGGCTTCGGTTAGTCCAGATAGCGGATTGAATCCTCGTCAGCTGTTGACTAAGTCTGTGCTGGAGTCCCTAAATCAGCGCTCGAATTTAGCTGGAGCCTTGAGGTTTGGAACCCATCTGGCGACAGTTGCGGTGACAGGTTGGGTCTGGGCACAGGCGGCTGGTTGGTGGCAGGTACCTGCTCTGATCCTCTATGGTGTCAGCTTAGCTTTTATGTTTTGCTCGGTGCATGAATGTGTACACCGCACGGCGTTTGCAACCCCCCGAGTGAATGATGCGATCGCCTGGCTAGCAGGCTTACTATCGTTCTATAACAGCACCTTCTATCGGCGCTATCACAAGTGGCATCACCGCTACACGCGCATTCCTGGGAAAGACCCAGAGCTGACTGACTTAGAACCTAAGACTTTGCTCGAGTATCTGTGGGTGTTGAGTGGCATTCCTTGGTGGAAGGGAAAGATTATCGGTCATATCAAAGTGGCATTAGGACAGTTTGATGGCTGTTTTTACTTGCCTGAGAGTGCCTACGACTTGGTAACTCGCTCTACGCGATTGCAGTTAGCGACCTACGGTGTGATCTTCCTACTTTCATCCGTGCTGGGACACCCTTGGTTTATTTTCACCTATTGGCTTTTGCCACTAGCCTTTGGTCAACCCTTTCTAAGATTTGTTCTACTAGCAGAGCATACGGGCTGCACCTACGATGACAATCCACTGGCGAATACGCGTACGACGCTGACTTTATGGCCGCTGACTTTTTTGATGTGGAACATGCCTTATCACGCTGAACACCACCTTTATCCCTCTATTCCTTTTCATGCGCTGCCAGAGGCCCATGCTGTTCTCAAAGACAAGTTTGAAACGGTTGATCCGGGCTATGTTCAAGTGAATCGAGAGATTGTTCAAGGCTTGGGTTAATATGGTATCTCCTACGGATTCTACGCCGAGTTTTGTCCTCGAAGATTTTGAGCTTCAGTGTGGCCTTAATCTCCCGAACGCGAGGCTAGTTTATCAGACCTACGGCGTCTTGAATTCTGCTCACAGCAATGCTGTGCTCTATCCTACGTCCTACGGCGCGCAGCATACTGATGTTGACTGGCTGGTGCGCCCCGGCGGTATCTTGGATCCAACAAAGTGGTTTGTGATCATGCCCAATATGTTTGGCAATGGGCTTTCTACCTCACCGAGTAACTGCGAAGCGGCTAAGTCAATTGACTTCTATTTTACCCACTATGATAATGTTCGAGCTCAGCGATCGCTACTAGATAGTTTGGATATAGAGCGGTTGGCGCTGGTGTATGGCTGGTCGATGGGAGCCCAACAAGCATACTACTGGGGAGCCCTTTATCCTGAGCGAGTAGCGCGAATTGTGGCAGTGTGCGGCACAGCTAGAACAACCGATCACAATCGCATTTTTCTATACAGCTTGCAGGCGGCGCTAAGAGGTGATCCGGTCTGGAACGGTGAGCGGTTTGAGGGTGTGCCAGAACGTGGCTTTCGCACGTTTACGCAGATCTACGCGAGCTGGGCAGCTTCGCAGGCTTATTACAGAGCAGCGCCTTATTTAGAATGGGGGTACGATTCTTTAGAAGACTATTTGCTGCGAAGTTGGGAAGCAGGCTATCGCAAACGAGATCCACATAATTTGCTAGCGATGATTGAGACTTGGCTACGCTGCGACGTCAGCGATAACCCAGCGTATGAAGGAGATTATGAACAGGCAATGAGGGCAATTACAGCTAAAACTCTGGTTATGCCCGCTACAACAGATCTTTACTTCACTCCAGAAGACTGTGAGGCTGAAGCGAGCTTAATCTCCGATAGTGAGTACCGACCGATTCCTTCCATCTGGGGACACCGAGCGGGCAATCCTTATCAAAACTCTGAAGACGAGCTGTTCATTAAGCGGGCCGTTGATGAGCTATTGGCTAGTCACTAAGCACGACAATCGAACGGTTTATAGAACAGAAGCTAAATGAACAAGTGAGTAGTCTAGTCTATATTTAGACCAGCCACAGGTAGTTGGAAGAGCATTAGAGAGACTTAAGATGCCAGCTACGAGGTTGTAAAAAGACACGAATACCTTCTCTAGAAAGCGTCGAGCCAATGCCTGAGTGTTTTCGCCCTGTCCATGGCAGTCGAGGACTTACTCGATCACAACAGTTCCAGTATGCGCTTCCGGTGTTCACTTCTTCAAGTAATCTAACTGCCCGCTCACGCTTTGCCGTATACACCGCGGCTGTGAGTCCATAGTCTGTGTCATTCATCAGCGCGATCGCCTCATCATCACTCTGCACTCGCTGAATGCCAATAACAGGTCCAAAGGACTCTTCTTTCATCACGGACATTTCATGGGTCACCTCGGTGAGTACTATCGGCGCAAAGTAAAATCCTGTCTGTTCGCCTGATTGTATGTCCGAGTGAGGATCTGACTGCGGGCCCGACTGTCCAGGGGTGTGCATCTTTGCGCCCTTTTCCACCGCATCAGCTATTTGCTGAGTCAAAATAGCAATCTGAGGTTTGCGGCTGAGTGGTCCTAAGTAGGTATCTCGATCCGTCGGCTTGCCGAGTTTGAAAGCTTCAACTGTTTGTAAGAAAGCTGCTAGGAAAGGTTCGTATACATCGGTATGAACATAGATTCTTTCTATGGCGCAACAGCTTTGACCGTTGTTGTAAAAGGCGCCATCGGCTAGGCTAGAAGCTGCCGTAGCAGCATCGACATCATCGCAGACGTAGGCGGGATCTTTGCCCCCTAGCTCTAACTGAACTTTTATTAGCTTGGGAGCTGCAGTGATCGCAATCTTTTTACCCGTTGCATAAGAGCCTGTGAAAAAGACGCCGTCAATAGGCTGCTCTAGCAACGTAGCGCCAGTGCTGCCTTCGCCGATGATTGGAATAAAGACATCTTCGGGTACGCCTGCTTTATGGAGAAGGTCCGTGATCGCTAGCCCTGTCATCGTTGCAATTTCGGAAGGCTTGTATAGTACGGTATTGCCTGTCAGCAGGGCGGGTATGAACACGTTAGTCCCAACAAAATAGGGATAGTTCCAAGCAGAAATATTCGCGACTACGCCGAGCGGATCGTAGGCAATCACCTCTTCTAGCTGCCCGGTTCCAGGTAATGCGTTCCAAGGTTCGTGATAAACCCGCTGGGAAGCGACCTCCTGGGCAACCTGTTCAATAAAAAAATCAATTCGCTGCGGTGTGGCTGAAATTTCACCGCGAGATTGAGAAATAGGTTTGCCTGTTTCAGCGGTCATGATTGAGGCTAGGCTATCTGTCTGTTGGATCAGCAGCTCTTTCATCCTTTTTATCGCTTCAATTCTTTCGCTAAGCGATCGCGCGGCCCATCCAGGCTGAGCGATGCGAGCACGCTTTGCTTTTTCAGCAACCGCTGCACTATCGTCTATCGGAATCTCTTTGATTAATTCTTCAGTCGCAGGATTGATAACAGAAATAAAATCAACCATAGGATCTGGGTTCTTCTAGACTTTTTCTAGGCTACCAAAGCATCTCGATAAATCGCGTGAAAGTCTTCTTTGGTAACAGGCTTTGGATTGAATGGATGGCAACCATCGGCGATCGCAATTCCCACCAGCTGATCTACCTTGTCGTCCGATATACCTAATGACTGTAGCGATGGCGGCATTCCAATTGTTTGAGACAACTCGACAATCCAGTCAATCAGCGACTTGCCGCTAGAAGCCGATGGATTGACGACGCGTGCCATCCGTAGAAACTTTTCGGGGGCGGCGCTGATGTTAAATCGCATTGCCGCGGGCAGCATCACGCCGTTGGCTAAACCGTGATGAGTGTCACATAGCGTGGAAAGCGCATGGGCACAAGAGTGAGTCACCCCTAGGCCTTTTTGAAAAGCGATCGCCCCCATCATAGAAGCGTTCAGCATTCCTGCTCTGGCCTCTAGATGAGCAGCCCTGTCAACAGACTCTCCTGCTGCTAACTTTTGGGCGAACAACACACTGTCTTCTAGATGCTGTGAAACGAGATGCAGTCCTTCTAGGGCAATCCCGTCGCACAGCGGGTTTTCGCCTTTGGCAAGAAAGGCTTCTATTAGATGAGTCAGCGCGTCCATTCCGGTAGCAGCGGTTATCTTAGCGGGCAGTCCTAGCAATAGTTCGGGGTCAGCGAGCACTACTTTGGGTAAAAGCTGTGGGTCAAAGATAATCTTTTTGGCGTGGGTTTTATCATCTGAGATAACAGCGCTACGGCCTACCTCACTGCCCGTACCGGCGGTGGTAGGAATCGCAACAATCGGTGGAATGAGCTGGTCGATTGGGCGAATGCTAGCGCCGTCCTCGTAGTCGAAAAGATGTCCGGGATGATGAGCCATTAGGGTGATCGCCTTAGCTACATCCATCGGTGCTCCCCCGCCGACCGCCACAATACCATCGGCATCATGAGCTAGATAAGCTGCAAGCCCGGCGCTGACTTGAGAGACCACCGGATTTCCTTGGACGCCGCTAAACGTGTCCGCTCCAAAGTCTGATAGAAAGTCTTCTATCTGTGTGAACCAGGGCAGCTGAGCAATATCGGTGTCGGTTACGATCAGCGGACGTTGAATGTTTAGTGCTTGCAGGGTATCAGAGAGTTCATGGCGTGCGCCGGGACCGAATCGGATCTTGGTAGGAAAATGGTACGTAGTCAGGTTAGCAGACATGCCCTTCAAAAGATAATTAGCGAAAAAAGCTGGCTAAATATTGATGTACTGGTCTATCTCCCAATCGGTGATCCGGGTGCAAAATTCACGCCATTCTTTCCACTTAAACTCAAAGAATGTTTTAGCCCCTAGTTCACCTAGGGTCTCCATCAGAAGCGCATCTTGCTGTAGTGTGGTGAGCGCCTCGGCAAGATTGGTCGGCAACGTTTCTAAGTCGGGAAATTCTGCGCCCCTCGCAAAAAGATTTTCATCGATTCGCTCACCTGGTGACGTCTGGTTTTCAATGCCTTCTAACCCTGCTGCTAAAAGCCCAGCTAGGGCAAGGTACATGTTGGCAGCGCCATCAATCAGTCGACATTCAAACCGGCCTGCCTCCGGTATTCGCAGCAGGTGTGAACGGTTGTTGCCACCATAGGAGATGTAGCGAGGCGTCCAGGTGCTGCCGGAAGTGGTGGTGCTAGCGCCAAGGCGGCGATAGGAATTAATCGTCGGGGCAAACAAAGCTGTCAGCGCTTTTGCGTGAGCCAGTACACCGCCGAGAAAGTGATAGCCAACAGGGGATAGTCCTCCTTCGTCAGCATCTTGGGCAAAGCTGTTGGTCTCACCTTGCCACAGGCTGTTGTGAACATGGCCACCGCTGCCAGTAGTGCCGCTAAAAGGCTTAGGCATGAATGTGGCCGTCAGACCCCGCTTTTCAGCTAGCGTTTTGACCATGTATTTGAAGAATACGTGGCGATCGCAGGCTGTCATTGCCTCACTGTAGCTCCAGTTCAGCTCAAACTGACCGTTAGCATCCTCATGATCACACTGATAAGGCTCCCAGCCTAGATCTTCCATATATCCAACAACAGTTGAGATCAAGTCAAACTGTCGCATCAGATTAAGCTGATCGTAGCAAGGGCGCTCTGCAGTATCTCTCTCATCTGCCACAGCGTAGCCCGTTTCAGTTTTCTTCAATAGAAAGAATTCTGCTTCTACGCCTGCTTTGTAGGTATAGCCCATAGACTCGCAGCGATCGATAGCTCTACCTAAGATCATTCGCGGAGCAGCCGGGAACGGTTCGCCCTCGAAAAAGACATTGCTAGCTACCCAGCCGACAGTAGGCTCCCACGGCAGTTGGATCAAAGAAGTCGGATCTGGAATAGCCGCAATTTCAGCTGCCTCTGGACCTAGACCTAAATTAGAGGCAAATGCACTAAAGAAAGCGCCGTCTTTTTCGACAGAAGCGATTTTCGCAGCGGGAACCAGCTTTGCTCTAGTTCCACCTAACAGGTCAGTGTAAGAGACTAAAAAAAACTTCAAGCCGAGAGCTTTAGCCTTCTCTTCTAGGTTTTGCGTCTGTAAGCTTTGCGTTTGAACTAGCGTTCCGACCATGGTGCCTCTACTACCTTGAATTCTGTTAGGTACAGAAAATCGTTGCTGAAGTACTGTTTTTACGATCTTTTTCCCACTTATCCTCTTCAGTAAAACAGTCGAACTAGCGAGGGGTTTGTGCTATTTGATACGAAACGCAATTTTGTTATCACTTCATCAGTTTTTACCATTTCATCGAGCACGATGTTTTCAAAGCGACTCACTGTAGATGTTCTTTAGATGTTTTTTGAGCGCATATTTTGGAAGCGCATATGTTGGTTGATTCCTTCGTGGTCTGAAGAACAGTTTTGAAAAATTAGATTGACTACTATTCACGTGAGCCTTTTATATCGTTAAAGTTCCATTCCTGGAGACCACTTTCTCCGTTCGTAGGTATCACCCTTTTGCCTTTTAGTTCTTGCCAAGAATAATCTTCGAATGAATATTCTAGTGATTCAAAGCAGTCCGTTAGATCCTATTGGCGTATTTGGAGAACGCTTGGTTCACCGGGGTGCGACGCTTTCAGTTTGGCTAACCGAGAAAGAGCCTATGCCGCCGCTAGGTAGTTATGACGGATTAGTTGTACTTGGTGGGGCGATGAATGCTCACGAAGATGATAAATTTCCTCATCTACGCTCTGCCGTCGACCTGATTCAGAAGTTCCACCATGAAAACAAGCCTATTGTAGGCATCTGTCTAGGGGCTCAGCTGATTGCTCGTGCCTTTGGTTCTCGGGTGTATACCCACACAGCTCCGGAGTTAGGTTTTGGCTCTGTGCGCCTGGTCAAAAGCGAGCACCTAGATGATTGGCTAAAAGAACTTCCCAACGAGCTGTTTTTGATGCAGTGGCACTTTGACACCTTTGATCTACCACCTAAGGCAACGCTGCTAATGACTAACGATGTCTGCAGGCACCAGGCATACCGCATAGGCAAAAATATCTATGGATTTCAGTTTCACTTTGAGGTGACTGCTGAAATTGTGATGAGCTGGCTGTCGATGAAAAACGATTGGATTGAGACCAATTATCCGCATTTAGATGAGCAGATTAAAGCGCAGGTAGAAGCTTATGGAGATCTTTCTGCTCAGTTTGCTCGGCATGTCGCTGACAACTGGCTTGGCTTATTTTCTCAGTGCGATTCTAGGCAAGTCATTACCTAACAGAATTGTCATATCTTTCTAGAACGTATTCTTCGTAAGTTGTACTTCAGTTTAAAGTGTATCCCCCTAGCGCTTATGGCCTATCCCGACATTCACCCCCTGTCTGCTAACCTTCAGGCATTGCAAGAAACCCTTCAAGATCAGGGTGTGAAGTATGCCATGGCTAGCTTTGTCGATATTCATGGCATGTGCAAAGGAAAAGTGGTGCCAATCGGTCACTTTGATCGAATGATGCAAGGCTCAGAGCTATTTACGGGTGCTGCTTTAGATGGCGTACCCCAAGAGATCAACGACGATGAAGTGGGCACGCTACCTGATCCTCAAAGTGCTACGGTGCTGCCTTGGAATTCAGAAGTTGTGTGGTTTGCGAGCGACTTGCATCTAGTGGGTAAGCCCTTTGAAGCCTGCTGTCGCACCATTTTGAAGAACACGCTGAAGCAGGCTGAGGCGATGGGATATCGGTTTGACTTAGGAATTGAAACAGAGTTTTTTATTTTTAAGGAGACTGAAGGTAAGAGATTTGGCCGCGAGTTTGCGCCGGTGAGCGATCGCGATACCTTACCGAAAGCTGCCTACGCCTTACCCACCTTACTAGACAACTACAAAGTCTTAGATCGCATTGTTAGCGCAATGAACCAGCTAGGCTGGGATGTTTATTCTTTTGATCACGAAGATGCTCAAGGACAATTTGAGACAGATTTCACTTACTGCGACGCGCTAAAAATGGCCGACCGGCTGACGTTTTTCCGCTTCATGGTGAAAGAACTAGCTAGAGAAGAAGGCTATTTTGCCAGCTTCATGCCGAAGCCCTTTGCCGATCAGACCGGTAGCGGCGCTCACTACAATATGTCGTTGGCAAATATTGAAACAGGAGAAAATCTGTTCGAAGATGGAGATGACCCGTGTGGTCTTTCTAAGCTGGGCTATCAGTTTATTGCCGGCGTTTTGAGACATGCCAAAGCGATTGTGGCAGTGACGTGCCCGACGGTCAATAGCTATAAGCGACTGGTGCGAAAAGGCAGTATGTCTGGTTTTACCTGGGCACCTGTGTATGTGTGCTATGGCAACAACAATAGAACCAACATGCTGAGAATTCCGCTTGGGGGTGGCCGAGTAGAATGCCGAGCAGCAGATATCTCGACTAATCTCTATTTAGGCGCGGCGATGATTCTAGCGGCTGGGCTAGAAGGCATTCGAGAAGGGTTAGATCCAGGTAAGCTACATACAGAGAATATGTATGAATACTCGCTCACTCAGTTGAGAAAAATGGGAATTGAGACGTTGCCGAAGACTTTGGGAGAGGCTATTGCGGCCTTTGCTGACGATCCACTTAGTGAGAAAGTTATGGGTTCTCTAATGTATCAGACCTACATCGACTTCAAAACTCAGGAGTGGGAGGAGTACCACTGCCATATTTCGGATTGGGAGATTCAGCGCTATCTAAAGTTCTTTTAACGCGATCACACCTAGATTCAAGCCCTCAAAACTGTCGTGACCATTCTTTTGGCCACCGTTCAACAACGACTTTTGTTTGGGTGAAGAACTCGACTGCGTGGTGGCTTTGGCCGTGGAGATCTCCATAAAAGCTCTCTTTCCAACCGCTAAAGGGAAAGAATGCCATAGGCGCAGCAACCCCAATGTTAATGCCAATATTGCCAGCCTCAGCGGCGTAGCGAAACTTGCGGGCGGCTGCTCCTGACTGGGTAAAAAGGCAAGCCATGTTGCCCCAGCGGCTTTGGTTTACCAGCGCGATCGCTGCTTCGAGAGTATCTGCATGGAGCAGCCCCAATACGGGCCCAAAAATTTCAGTAGTGGCCACTTTTCCATGTATAGGAACATCTTGCAGCAGTGTAGGCCGCACAAAACAGCCCTGCTCATAGCCGGGAATCTTAGGGTTACGGCCATCGACCAAAAGTTTTCCGCCTTCGTCTACACCGGTTTGAATCAGAGTATTAATGCGATCGCAACTTCCCTGGTTGATCACTGCACCCATCTGCACATCCGCGTCCAAGCCATTGCCCACAATACGCTCTTTGGCTGTCTGAGCGATCGCATCTACAAAATCAGCTTTCACCGACCCCACGGTAATTGCCAGCGAAGCGGCTAAACAACGCTGCCCTGCACAGCCAAAGGCACTATCGGCTACGATCCGCGTGGTCATTTCTAAATCCGCATCGGGTAAGATCACCACTGGATTTTTTGCCCCGCCCTGACACTGCACCCGTTTACCCGTCTCCGCTGCTCGGCTGTAGATGTAGCGCGCTACAGGACTAGAGCCAACAAAGCTGATAGCCTTCACCGTTGGATGATTCAACATGGCGTCTACGACTGTTTTACTGCCATGTACTAGGTTCACCACTCCAGACGGTAGCCCTGTTTGGTGGATTAGCTGAGTAATCCGCTGCATTGTTTGGGGCACTTTTTCCGACGGCTTGATGATGCAGGTATTGCCACAGGCGATCGCGTAAGGAAAAAACCAAAAGGGAATCATCGCTGGAAAGTTAAATGGCGAAATAATTCCCACCACCCCCAACGGCTGACGAATCATACTTTCATCAATGCCACGGGCAATGTCTTCTGAATTAACCCCCTGCATCAGAGTAGGAATCCCGCAGGCCACTTCTACATTTTCAATAGCCCGTTGCAGTTCTCCTTGAGACTCTTTTAGAGTTTTGCCACATTCGGCGGTAATAACTTTGGCCAGATCGTCTCGGTGCTCTTCCAAGAGCACTTTAAGTTTAAAGAGATATTGAATCCGTTCAGTCGCAGGAACCTGTCGCCAGGACGTAAACGCTTCAGCGGCGGCAGTAACTGCGCTATCGAGATCGGTGGCTAGCGACAGGGGCACTTCCGAGAGTACGTCACTGGTGGCAGGGTTGGTGACATCTAGATAGTCATTTGTCTTGGACTTCTGCCATGTGCCGGCAATGTAGTTCTGCAGTTGTTTCATAATGATTCTGCTAGCAATTTCTGCTTAAAAGTTTTGCTTAAAAATCTCTTCTTGTTAGATTTCGAACCTACGATTGTCTGCTTTCTCTAACACAGGCAAATATAGCTGTGTTCGTTGAATCTGTCATTAAAGCTGAGAGTGATTATAGGAAGATTGAGATGTTCTTCACGAGGCGGATTTGAGTTATTCATTTAGAATTTGCGTAGGTAGTGCAGTATAACAATTGCGTTGCAGTAGATCTTCAAAGCATCTAATGTACAGCTGATTTCTTCAAACACCACTATATTCTCTCTAGCGCTCCGTCATATACACGCCATAGCATGCAGAGTTTTCATGTTAAACCCGGTCCTCTCTCCTCAGCCTCATTTACCGACGTTCCCGCCCCGTTGGGCACGCTAGTCACCGAATATCGGATTGAAGCATCAACAGCGATCGCTTACCCAGTCCAAGCAGGACAATATATCCAAATCATCGATGTAGAAGGCTCGCAATGTTCGGACTTTCTCGCGTTTGCAGGAGATCGGCATCAGGAAGAACTCGATAGCACAGTCACTCGCACTTTGCTAGGCGTAGCTATGCCCCAGGCGGGACTGCACAGCAAATATTTCTCGCAGACGATGCAGCCCCTGGTCGAAGTGATTCAAGATACGTGCGATCGCCACGACAGCTTTCTACTGGCCTGTACCAACAAGTACTACGAAGACGCAGGCTATTTCGACCATCCTAGCTGCAGTGACAACTTCAACCAGGTCCTAGCTCCCTACGGCATCGCACCTCGCCTAGGATGGCCTGCGATTAACTTTTTCTTCAACACCGCAGTAGATGATAGCGGTGGCATCACCTCAGCAGAATCCTGGTCTCGTCCAGGGGACTATGTCTTACTCAAAGCCCATCAAGACTTGCTCTGTGCCAGTTCCGCTTGTCCCGATGATATCGATCCGGCCAATGGCTGGCATCCTACACCGATTCATGTTCGTATTTACGCAGCAGAAGAGAATTTCCCTCGAGCTATAGGGCGGCGCAGTGCGTCAGAGCTTCCCTTACGTCTTACCCAAGACAGTGCGTTTACGCCGCGCGTGCGATCGCTAACTCAGAACCTGGCAGAATACAACAGCTTTTGGGTGCCAATGAGTTATCCTCACCACGGCGACCAGGCTGAATATTGGGCGCTGCGGGAACGGGTAGCGCTGATGGACCTTTCGGCGCTGCGCAAGTTTGAGGTGATAGGGCCAGATGCGCTAGCACTATTACAGTGGACATTCTCTCGTAATGTAGCCAAATTAGCGGTGGGACAATCTGCCTACGGCTGTCTGCTCAATCCGCATGGCGGCATGATTGATGACGGCATTGTTTTTCGATTAGGAGAAGTTGCCTATCGCTATATTGGCAACTGCGATACAGATGGTCTGTGGCTTCAGAAGGTTGCTAAAGAGAAAGGATTCACAGTGACGATCAGCAATAGCAGCGATCGCCTACACAATCTAGCACTTCAAGGACCTTATTCGCGAGATCTGTTGGAGCCGCTAGTAGAGATCGATGACGGATGGGAGATCGAGAATCTCAACGAGCTGAAATTCTTCCGCTTTGTTACTGGCACGGTAGGGGAAGTTCCTGTTCTATTATCGCGTACAGGCTATACGGGCGAGCTAGGATATGAGCTGTTCGTTCATCCCAATCAGGGCGCGCAGCTATGGGACGTCCTGATGAAAGCGGGAGGCGCTTACGATCTCTTACCGCTAGGGATGCAGGGGCTCGACCGGGCTAGAATTGAGGCAGGATTGCTGGCCGCTGGCCGAGAATTCAATGATTTGATTTCGCCCTATCAGGTTGGGATTGGCTGGAGCGTGGGGTTAAAAACAAAGCCTGACTTTATTGGCCGAGCGGCGCTAGAAAAAATACGCGATCGCCCACCGTTTGTAGGCGTAGGTCTGCTGCTTGAGGGAAATGAGGTGGCCGGCGGAGGGCAGTGCGTGTATCCAGTCGGCGATTACTGGCGGGTGGGTCATGTCACCAGCGGCACGTTCTCTCCTGTTTTGAACCGTAGCATCGCCCTGGCACAGGTAGCTCCAGAATATGCGCAGGCTGGCACAGAACTAGAGGTTGGCATGATGGATGGAATCAAGCGACGGATTCGAGTCGAAGTAGGCCCACTTTCACTCTATGACTCATCTAAAAGTCGGGTACGTGCTTAGGAAAGGCTATGTCAGATTACGTTCTTTGGGATTTTGCGGGTGTCGATGGGCTTCAGGCAGCGATCGCCCTTTTTAGCCCGGCTATTAGTCGCATTGCCCCTTTTCAGTCTCTAACGACAGACTTCAACCACCAGCCCTGCTCTGTTTTGCGGCTGTGTGAAAACAACTTTCGAGTGGCGCTATCGGAAAAGCTAGCTTTTGATCACGCGATCGCTGAGCTAAATCTCAAGGTATGGAGTAAACCCTGTTCGGCTGCCACCTGGACTATCCCAACGGATCTAGGTTTGGCCCGTTTGCCTAAAATTGCACTCACTAAACCTATACACACTCTGACTCCATTTCCACTCGAACGGGCAGTCCCAGCTCGCATCAACCAGATCGCTATTCTGGCATGGCATCATCTTTGGAATGAACAGCCTAGATTGACTATTCAGACAGCGAGTGCCAATGCCGCCAAAGTTCGCGAGGCGATTGATGAGGTGATTGGCATAGTTTGATGACGGATCTAACAATAAAAAAAGAGAATGTTGATCGCCTATTGGTCAAACCAACAACAATTTAGTAGAGCTAACGCTGCTAACATTTGACCAAATTGCCTAGAGAATCTGCTTAGAGGAACAAACTTATGGCTAAGCGTATTGCGGTTATTGGTGCTGGTCCTTGTGGACTCTCTCAACTTCATGCCTTCGAACAAGCTCGCCTGCAAGGAGTCGATATTCCCGAGATTGTCTGTTTTGAGAAGCAATCAGGATGGGGCGGTTTGTGGAACTTTACCTGGCGTACAGGACTCGATAAGTATGGTGAGCCAGTCCACGGCAGCATGTACCGCTACCTATGGTCTAATGGACCGAAAGAATGCCTAGAGTTCGCAGACTATACCTTTGATGAGCATTTTGGCAAACCTATTCCATCGTTTCCACCTAGAGAAGTGCTCTACGACTACATTACCGGCAGAGCTAAGAAGGGGAACCTCGAACGCTACATTCGCTTTAGCACGTCGGTCCGCTATGTAGAATACATCGAAGCGATAGATAAGTTTCAAGTTCGCTCCTTTGACCACTTAGTTGACCAAGAGCTGATAGAAGACTTTGATTCTGTCATTGTCTGCACAGGACATTTTTCGGTTCCGAGTGTGCCATTCTTCGAAGGGCTTGACCGCTTTCCAGGTCGGGTACTCCACAGTCACGATTTTCGCGAAGCTCGCGAGTTTACCGGAAAGGATGTACTCGTAGTAGGTAGTAGCTACTCTGCCGAAGATATCGCCCTACAAAGCTACAAGTATGGGGCCAGATCAGTCACTATCAGCTATCGCACAGCGCCTATGGGCTTCGATTGGCCAGAAGGAATCAAAGAAGTCCCCCTTCTTACCCATATAGAAGGTAGAACGGCTCACTTCAAAGATGGCAGCACTCAGGCGGTAGATGTGATTGTTCTATGCGTAGGCTACCAGCATCACTTTTCCTTTCTGGCCGATAGCTTGCGTCTGAAAACCAAGAATTTTCTTTATCCCGGCTCTTTGTATAAGGGAATCTTTTGGGAATCGAACCCGAAGCTGATGTACCTTGGCATGCAAGATCAGTTTTACACCTTCAGTATGTTCGATGTGCAAGCTTGGTATGCTCGCGATGTGATTCTCGGTCATATCGTGCTGCCCGATGCCGCAGCGATGGCAGAAGATATTGCCCGTTGGCAGCAGCGAGAAGAGACGCTAAAGGATGCGTTTGAACAGATTGATTTTCAAAAAGACTATATCGTTGAACTGGCTGATGCAGTGGACTATGCTCCTTGTGATTGGGATATGACAGTATCGCTATTTAAGGAGTGGGAACATGATAAAGAGCACAGCATTCTAGGCTACCGCGACAAAGCATTTACCTCTGCTTGTACAGGGACTAAAGCGCCTGTTCATCATACGCCGTGGATTGAGGCGATGGATGATTCGATGGCTGATTTCCTAGCGGAGCGGGCGTTGACATGATGGCGCCCTGTTGAGTACAGGTTCAAGCAAGTCTGTGAATAGTCCAATTTATCCTATGCGTTGGCAGAGCTTCTCATCCAAAAAGATACGGACTGATTTAGTCAAAAGTGCTTTTCGCAACTAAACTATAGCTTTTTGCACTTTGCCTGCTACACCACGAAAGGCTACAACCCTTGTTCCATAGCGCAAAGTGCTATAGCAGCGGTGAGAAGAGCGCGTCGTCGCACGGTGCTAGCGGTAGGAATCCGCGACGCTTTGCAGCGCTAGGGAACATCTACCAAGACAGAGGAATGATTCCCAAGACAAAGTGCGTAGGCCATAGCCTTCGGCATGGCTTCGCTAGTGCCTTCTCGCAGAGTGTGCATCCGCGCCTTGCTATATGTCCTCAAAGAACCCTATTTCAATTCGTCTGCTCAACGCTACTAACATTCTCAAATTCTAAAAAATCTGTATTGATTAATACCGTTTTTTGAAGATAAATGTAATAATCGCTACCTTTTTTGATATTGTTTCTATGGTGAAAACGTATACCGTATTCACTACTCTAGCAAGCCTGCAACTTCTAAGCACTTGTTAGATAATCAAAGAGGTTGAGATGAAATCCCGAAAAGTGTCCCATGATGTGCTGTACGTTCCTATCTATTTAAGAATCCTAAGCTTTAGAGAGAAAGCACTGCTAGCTACACTGGTTGTAATCTCTTCAGTTGCGATGAGCTTGATTCCGATCATTGGTGCTGCGACCCATGCGATTGAACCCACCACCAGTCCAATTTACAGCGGCGAAGCTGAACTATGGAGAGTACTTGGCGAAAAGGATTAAGGCTATCGAGAAGTACTCAAATGGCAGTGACGAAGGCGTTACAGCTAATCGAATTAGGCAGCGTAGATAATTAGTATGCGATGAAGAGCTGCCTAGCAAATTTAGCTGTGGATTAAGCTATTCCTATCATTGCCGGTTAGTCAATTTGCCAGAGACTGCTGACGGTTGCAGTTCTAATGCTTCCTCACCATGAGTACCGGTGGGTTCCTTGAGGAAAAACCAAAGTAGGAAGAACATAATCAAACTACTGATTCCCATCGTCGAGAAGAAGATCTTGTTACCGACATCTCCTGTCGGCAATAGACTGAACAGAAGTAGAAAAGCCACTCCCCCCACATTTCCCCAAGCTCCAACGCTGCCAGCGATTTGGCCGGTAATTTCCTCTTTAACTAGGGGGACAATTGCATAGGTTGCGCCCTCCGCCGCCTGAACCGAGAAAGAGGCAAACATCGTGACGCCAATTGCCAGGGGAAGCAGCCAACCGACGTTGATTAAGCCCATTGTTAGGTAGCCAACTCCTGTAACAGCCTGCAATATCACCAATGTCCATTTTCGACTGCCGATGGTATCAGAGATTAACCCACCCCCCGGACGGGCAACTAAGTTCATAAAGGCATAGCTAGAAGCCACTGCTCCTGCTACTGCAACCGGTAAGCTAAAGGTTGTTAGGTAAAACAGCGGTATCATCGAAACAACCGCTAGTTCTGAGCCAAAGCAGACAAAATAGGTCAGATTCAACAGAACTACCTGGGTGAAATCGTAGCGCTCTTCGGGGGCATAGTGCTTCTGACCCGCCATTAATTGTCGATTGACTTTCCAGTTCCAGTAGGTTTGGAATAGGTATAAGCCAAATAGCGCTACACAGATAATGACGACTGCTGTAGCACTGAGCGCTTCAACTACGTTAAATCGCCAGGCGACAACGCCTAAAGCAACATATAGGGGGAAATTCGACATTGTCATCAGCCAAAAGTCTTTTTGGCTGGTCACTTCGATTGCGCCTGGGTGTTTGGCTGACTTAAATTCCTTATCGGGTGGTGTATCTTGAACGTTGAAGAAATAAAACACGCCATAAGCGGCTGCAACGATGCCGCTAAGGGCGACCGTATATCGCCAGCTGCTCTGACCACCCACGAAAAAACTTGCTCCAGTGGCGACTAGAGGTAGGGCGATCGCAGCCACACCAGAGCCAAAGTTACCCCAGCCACCATAGATTCCTTCTGCAAAGCCAATTTCGGCGGGAGGAAACCAGTTCGCTACCATGCGAATGCCGACGACAAATCCCGCTGCAACCACGCCAATCGCTAAACGGCTCCAAAGCAACTGGTTGTAGTCCTGAGCAAAGGCAAACGCGATGCAGGGAATGGCAGAATAAATCAAGACGCCTGAAAAAACGATGCGAGGACCGATGCGGTCTATCAGCATGCCGAAGATAACTCGAAATGGAATCGCCAGAGCTAAATTGCATAGGAGCATCGTCCGAAATTGCAGCTCGGTCAGCTGGAATTCTTCTATGATCGATTCAGCTAGTGGGGCCGCGTTAAAAATAACGACAAAAGATAAGAGGAAGGCAAACCACGTCAGGTGTAGGATGCGGTATCGGCCGCTAAACGACAACAATCTTCGAAACATATGAAACTCTCATTAATGGATCTATGAATGGAGTTAGCTAGAATAAATAAGCACAGAGGAGTTCATTAAGACGTAACTCTTAATAGTGCTAGATAGCGGGTGAGCACAAACTCATTTACTTGGGCGGTGGGCTGCCTGTTCACTTGGAAAGTAGCATCCAAATAATCTTTCAAAAATAGGCTTGCACTCAGTCATGGCTCACTATGAGCTTTGGCTGAGCTGATACTTATTTGCGTGCTCACTCCTTACTTTCTTCGGAACGAGCTTATTCAAGGTGTTTGGAAAGTTAAGAGTAATCTGATGCCAGAATCCACTAAGCCTGGTTTAGCAATTCTAGGAAGATTTGACTGAAGCAGATAGTAAGTCGGTAGCGAAAGGTACCTTCTAAATATCCTTTTTGATGTGAACTAGAACAACCTCAACTATGCGCTTCAAAATATGCTGCTTTGTCTCTCAATCTATACAACCTAACTAGTTAAGTCTGCTAGCCCTGTTACACAGTTGGAAGTCCATTGAGAAGAAGACTCGTTATGATAGAGAAAATGATTTAGAAAGTCGTTTTCGACGAAGTTGTTTTAACCTTTTCTCTAAAGGTATTCTTTGTAAGTATCAGGAATTGATCTGATGGGCAGTTTGTACAGCGAAACCAGCTCAGCAGGCTTTTGTTCTAATCCACTAAACTTTCTGCCGTGGGGCTTAGTTGATCGGCTGTAAGCCTGACAGGAATTCACTTTTAGCCCAAAATTGGGGACGTTCCTCACCCAGTCTGCGTGATCGCTGCGTCCCAATCATGGTAATTTGTCCAGTCAAGACAAAGCTGGTAAAGCTAGCGATTACAATGATCGGCAGCATTGCCGTACCTGACAGTACGCTGAGAATAATACTCGTACCGACAGGGGTCTTAGTGACTGCTACATTCACCGCTGCCATTAGGCAAACCATCCCAACCGTTGGGTGAATCTGAGGAACTGAAATCGCGATCGCCAGCCCAACATTTGATCCAATAAAGAACAGCGGAAAGATAAATCCCCCTAAGAAACCCGAGTGCAGCGTAAAGCTAATCGCAAACATCTTAGCCACCGCAATCAGTAGCAGCATCGTCACACCCAGCGTCGAGCCAGTCTCAATGACGGTGTGGATTTGTTCCTCACTGAAAAACAGCGTCTGAGGAAAGAAAAAAGCAATTAAGCCGATGCATAGGCCGCCTAGGGTAGCTAGGGCAATCATATGTTGCTCAAGTGGCTCTAATAGATGACCAATCAGGCGAAACACATAAATAAATAGCACCGCGACGCCAGCTCCAATTACCCCTAAAACAAGACCTTCAAACAAGTTCAGGGGGGTTAGTTCAGGCACTAACTCAAAGTGATAAAACCCACCGATGGTAATGCCCGTGCTGATTCTAAAAATAGCGAAAGAAAGCATCGCAGAGATCACGGCAGGTGCAACCGCCTCGTAATATTCGAGTCCTCTACGATGGGGAATCTCTAGAGCGAAGATGGCTGCACCGATGGGTGCACCAAAGAATGCGCCTAAGGCAGCGCTCATGCCACAAAACGTCAGCACTCTGACATTGGTCTTACAGAGCTGCAGCCTGTCTCCTAGCCAGCTACCAAAGCTACCATTCACCTGTACCAGCGGTGCTTCTGGTCCGGCGCTACCGCCGGAAGTAATCGCCAACAGCGAAGCAATGACCATTGAGGGTGTTTTATGGATATCAATACGACCAGGCTGATGAACATCGTCAACAACCTGAGCCATTTCTCCTGGGCTACCCATCAAGTAGAGCACCAGACCGACACAAAAGCCTCCAATCGTCGTAGCGAGCCAGACATAGTTGTTAGTTGGTAACCATCTAGGAAAATAGGGCATGACCCATCCTGGCAACGTATGCCAAACGCCGTGCATCATTGCCTCTAAGATAAAGTAGTAGCAGGTGGTAACTAGTCCACCTACAATGCCGATAGCCACAGCACAGAGAACAAGCTGTGGATAGGTGAGCAAGCGGCCTTCGCGTGAGTCCTGAGAAATTTCCGTCTGTGGGTTTGAGATAGCAAGGTCAAGTTGAGTGGCCACGAGAAATCATCCTTTTTATTGTTCGTCGTAAGGCTTGGTAACCTAATTTTGAGGCGTAAGTTTCGTGAACCTATGACTTGTAGGATGTTTTTCAATAGAACGACCGTAGCTCTAAGGCAAAGCTGCATCGAAAGTATCTAAAACATGCTCTCTTACAAAATTCCTATTTGGTGACAAACTATCAAGTATGAATAGATATATTCTGTGTGGTCCGTTACAGTCTCTTTTATTTCAAAACCGCCTCATGATCATGCGGTTTTGAGATGAAACCATCACAATTCCAATTTTGAGCAGAAGATTTAATCCGTATAGAACCAGCCGCTACGAATCTAATAGGTAATAGATATGAGTCTATTGCAGGTTTTGTCTTGGTAAGTACCACCCCTACGGGGTATCAATACATAGCCGGTATGCTATTTAGGTGCACGTCCCTCACCTGCATTACAACAACTCCAACATTTAACCGTATTTGCTAAAAGGAAAATAAACAATAGCCTGAAATCAACTAAAAACAATTGGGCAATTTAACCTAGCTCAAACGTAGTAATTCCAAATATCTTGTTCAAAGGCAGTTCGGGTGGTGTTTGGGTGTACATTCTAGCGGTTTCAAATACGCTGGTCATACGATACTTTTTGACTAGCTCAACAGCTGCAGTATTCACACTAGGAATGTCTAGATAAAATGGCTGATCGCTGTTGACATGGGCCGTTAGTGATAGAAAAATCTCTTCTGCAAATTGAGGGGTGTCGGCAAAGAGCGGCCCAATCTTATAGCCTTGCTGGCAAGGGCGAAGCACCCCATAACCAGACAACTTACTATCGTGTATTAACCCGACGGTAATATGCTGCGATGAACTCAGCCAACAGCGCAAAAAGTCAGCGCGTTCATAGAGAAAGATACTTTTATCATAATCATTGATCTCTTTTATCGGAATTGACGATAAAGAGACAAGATTAATGCTGCCTACTCTGCTTTCAGTCTGAACAGGGCTTTCATCTGAGCGCCGAAAGCCTTGGTATCTAATGTTGCGATGAGCTAGTTGGAAACCAGATTTGACATAGTTATTTTGCTGCTCTACCACGCCATCCAAGCCAATATTTCGACTTTGTAGATAGCTCAGCCCTGCTTGCCATATTTGTATTCCGTACCCGCGCCCTCTAAATTCTGGCTTGACGATATAAAGTCCTAGGAAGCCAAATGTATCGCCATACTTGACTACCGAAAGGCTGGCAACGGGTTCATCGTCTAAAAAACCCATGAAAAAGCCGTCTGGATCAGCCGCGTAGAAGCAATTGACATCGTCTAGTCCAGGATTCCAGCCTTCAGTAGCGGCCCATTTCACTGCGATCGCCAACTCATCACGAGTCATGGTTCGCACAGTATAGATACCCTCGTTGTTTTGTTCGTTGCACTGAGATGACATCATTCGCTAGCGACCTAAGAATCTAGAACAACTCTAAGTACTCTTTATAGATAATATGCTGGTTGAATACTGTCAAAAGTTAAAGGAATGGCTTCTATGACTGCAAACTATCCTCGCGACTTGATCGGTTATGGACAGCACCCACCGAATCCCCAATGGCCAAATCAAGCTCAGCTCGCTCTCCAGTTTGTAATCAACTACGAAGAGGGCGGCGAAAACTGTATTTTGCATGGCGATGCTGCTTCGGAGTCTTTTCTCTCTGAAATTATTGGCGCATCACCGCTGCTAGGCGTGAGAAATCTAAATATGGAGTCGATGTATGAGTACGGTAGCCGAGCCGGATTTTGGCGACTGCACCGCTTGTTTACCGAGCGGAACTTACCGCTGACAGTCTATGCCGTGGCGATGGCGCTAGAGAGAAACCCGGATGCGGGAAAGGCGATGGTGGAAGCGGATTGGGAGGTGGCTAGCCACGGCTACCGTTGGATTGACTATCAGTATGTGGGAGAAGATGTGGAGCGATCGCACATCCAAAAAGCTATCGATATCCACACCCAGGTCATTGGCAGCAGACCCTTAGGGTTTTACCAGGGTCGCAACAGTCCTAATACCCGGCGATTAGTCGTTGAAGAAGGCGGCTTTCTCTACGATGCTGATAGCTACGCTGATGATCTGCCCTACTGGAATCACGATTACGGCAAACCGCATCTAGTTATTCCTTACACCCTGGACAACAATGACATGCGTTTCGCTACCGCCCAAGGATTCAATTCGGGCGACCAGTTTTTCACCTATTTACGAGATGCGTTTGATGTCCTCTACGCAGAAGGTCAGCAGTCTCCCAAAATGATGAGCGTCGGTCTGCACTGTCGGCTCTCTGGCAGACCTGGAAGAACAGCTGCCCTAGCAAAATTCTTAGACTATGTGCAAAGCCACGATAAGGTTTGGATCTGCCGGCGCGTCGATATTGCAAGACATTGGCACGAGGCGTTTACATAGGCATCAACCATCATAGTCGCTTTGCTGCAAGGTGTTTCTCTCAAAAGCGTTCATTTCAAAAGCACGACCATCGAAACTTGCCATCTCGTGGGGCATGATTGAAAGAATAGCCGGATCACTCTCTAACCAAGCCGCGATTTCGCCAATAGATGAAAGGAAAGTAGCTAGTAGCTTTTTCATAGCAGTACGCTCCATCGATATTTCTCAGATAGTACAAACTCTATTCTGATCAAAGCAAGCAATTCATATAGTTCTTATCATCCCGCCATAGGCTAGTGGATCTATCAAACTAATGCTATCGATTTCAAACGCTTAGCTTAGTATTGAGTAGTCGCTCGCTATTCTCTCACTATCACTGCCTAGACTTAAGACTTGAGCACTAGAACAGGACAGTGCGCTGAGCGAATGACCCGCTCAGCAACCGAACCGATCAAGAATCGGCTGAGACCTTTCCTGCCTTGAGAAGGCATGATGATCATCTCTACTCCTATCTTTTCAGCATATTCGATAACCTGAGTGGCCGGATCGCCCAGTGTGATCTCGACATGAACCCCGCTATAGCCCAATTCGTCCATCTTTTTACTCAAGAAATCATGGACCTTTTGCTTGCGCTCATCATCTGTAAGCGTGTCCCACATCGCCGCCGGATCAGCCGGATGCAGCGGCGATAGACTATGAATAATTTTTAAGCCTGAAGCATCTTCAACGTACGCTTTGGCAACAGCGATCGCCTCATAAGATGACTCAGAGAAATCAGTGGGGACCAGAACCGTTTTTTTCTTGAGCCAGTTCATTACTTATCTCCGCTTATGTCGTTTTACTCTCTGCTAAGCCAAGCCCGTTGTTTATACCATCCTATCTACCTCAAAACACGCTCTTTAGCCTCCATCACAGCTTCAATCATTTCGCCTGAGTTCAAACGATTCATGTAGCTTTCTAACTCACTAGCCACGATGCCAGAAAGGAAGAAGCAACCTAGCAGGTTAGGAATGGACATCGCTAGTAAAAGAATATCGCTAAACTGTAAAACCAACTGAAGATTGATGATTGAACCAACAAATCCGCAGAATAGAAACAGCGCTTTGTATATATTCACCGTGGCATCGCCAAATAAGTAAGACCATGCCATCTGACCGTAATAGCTCCAGGAAATCATCGTAGAGATGGCAAACAAAAAGCCCGCGATCGCAATTACATAGGGAAACCAACCGATAATCGTCGCAAAAGACGCTGCCGATAGTCTAGCTCCGTCTAGATCAGCAGCGGCAGGATCGGCATATACACCCGTTAAAACAATCACCATAGCCGTCATATTACAGATGAACATCGTGTCGATAAAAGGCTCTAGCAAAGCAACAATTCCTTCTCGTACCGGTTCATCAGTCCGGGCGGCTGAATGGGCGATCGCCGCAGAGCCAATCCCAGCCTCGTTAGAAAAAACCGCTCGCTGAAACCCAATAACAATCGCACCTAACAACCCACCTGCGACCGCCTGTGGCACAAAAGCCGATGAAATAATCGTCCCAATCGCTCCTGGAATATCGGTAAACCTCACCAACATCACCCACACGCAGGCCAAGGCATAGATCACAGCCATAAAGGGTACTAAGAACCCTGCTACTGCTCCAATTCTCTCGATTCCACCTAGGATTACTAAGCCAACGATAGCGACTAGAATTAAGCCGAACAGCCAGCTTGCATTCTCAAAGAACGGAACTACATTCGACACAGCCGCATAGGCCTGATTGGCCTGAAACATATTGCCCGCACCCATCGTGGCGATCGCGCAAAAGACGGCATAGATGACGCCTAAGCCTTTGCCAAATCCTCTCATGCCAATAGAAGAAAGTCCCCGAGAAAGGTAGTACATCGGGCCACCGCCCACCGTTCCGTCGGGCTTAATCGTTCGAAACTTTTGACCCAGCGTACATTCTGCAAACTTACTCGACATTCCCAGAAAGCCCGCTACCGTCATCCAAAAAGCAGCCCCTGGGCCTCCTAAGCGAATGGCGATCGCCACCCCGGCAATATTGCCGATACCCACTGTTCCAGAGAGCGCCGCTGCTAGCGCCTGAAAGTGAGAAACATCTCCCTCATCTTCGGGGTCATCGTACTTACCGCGTACGATATCAATTGCATGCTTAAAAGCTCGCACATTAATAAACTTCATCCGCAGCGTAAAAAAGACAGCGCCAGCAACCAGCCACAGAACAATAAACGGGATGCCATTTTCGCCCCCGATCTTGAAGTAGAACACAAGATTGAGAGCATCTATTATTCTTTGGAAGACAGATTCTATGATACCGGCTGATGCGGTTGCACCCTCGCTGTCTTGGGCATATACCGCCTGAGGGACCAAAATTACGGTGGTAATCAAAAGATAGAATTTGTACTTGAATTTATACTTAAAGCTAGATAATACCTGTCTCATAACTGTCCTTAACTCCAATTACGTGAACGAGAAGATCTGGGCAGCAACAGCAGCGTTCTCGTTGCAGCACTCACTTTCATATCAATTGTTAGATAATTGCTTGATGGCTAAAGCCTTATGATTCTGAGGCTTTTAAATAAGCTCGTGATAATTGTTGTATCCCTATACAGTCCGAGATACTGTAGTCCAAGATACGTGAATTGAATTGATCCTCGCCCTAACGGTCAGTAGCGTTGCCTTCTGGCCTAGGTGATAGGCCAAAGTTCTTGAGTCAAAGAGGCCTCTAAGCTGGGGGCTGTCTCAATGATATTGTAGGCAACAAACTGCTCTGCCATTCGCATCCAGCGATCGCTGTCAATGATCCCTAGTGATGGAGGCTCAATTCCTAGCAGCATATACTCTGAAATCAGCTCCAAAGATGCTGTTTGATAGGCAACATCTTCGTACTTACTCCCTGGTTCAACGTAGTCAGCGACTACAGTAGCCGCTGCTGCTGGAATATCTTCTAGGGCGATCGCCCACCCTCCAAACGCCCCTTTCAAAAAACCGCTAACCTGCTCAGGTGCTGTTGCAATTAGCTCGTTATGAGCAAAAATAACCTGAGCATAAGCTTCATAGCCATAGTCAGCTAGCTTCAATACATTCGGAACGATCTGATACTGAGCAGCAAATCCTATTGGCTCATCAACTGCGTAGCACTGAATAGCCGCCAGTTCTCCAGATAGCAACAAGTCATACTTACTCTCGTAAGGAATTTCAACTACCTCAATGGCAGTCTCTCCTAAATCACTTGCACCTTGTACCAACGCCATGACTGCTAAACCATCGACGTGCATACCTACTTTTTTGCCTACCAAATCTTCTAGCGTTGAAATCTCTGAGTCTGGCAAAGTCATCAGCCCTAATGGAGAAGCCTGAAACATTGTCGCTACCGCTTTGATGGTTGCACCATCAGCTTGCGCTGCCAAAATCAAGTTTTGCTCCGCACAGCCAATGACGCTAGGATTCGCAGCCACTACTTCTGGCACAACCACGCCCGACTCCCAGGGTTTGAGGTCCACTGCTACCCCTTCTGCAGAATATAGCCCTAAGCCATCTGCCAGCAGTAAGCCCGCAAACTGCACGTTAAACTTCCAGTCTAACTGCATCGTTAAAGTAGAATTAGACATTGCTAGAGCCCCGGAACGCTTACTGAAAAGCGCATTTGCAGCGAGGCCTAATCCGCCATACCCAGATAGCTGTAAAAGCTGCCGACGAGAAAGTGTCATAGAAATTTCATAGAGAGAAAACGCGGTTGGCGGACGACTCGATAGCCAGCGAGTCGTCGAACAAGAAAATGATTAGTCTAAAAGTTTAATAGCATCGCCAGCTTTAACCATCCCTTCTACTAGAACAGCACCATATACACCAGCATAGCCCTCACGAGTATTCGCAATATGTTTGATGATGTTGGGGTTAGCCTCAGAAGTGTCGGGGTCTAAGGTGATCATTTTGCATCTAGGGTCGCGCTCTAGCATTGTGACTTCTAACTGGTCGCCTATTTTCAAACGCTTGCCCAGCAGTTCATTCTCATACAGCGGCGGTTTATCTTCGTTCCAGTTCACATAGAGATTTGCACGAAACCGACGCTTGTCAACGTCTATTGCTAACTCGTCAGATAATGATTCCTGTAGTTGAACTGAGAACAAAGAGAGTGGCCTACAGTCGTATTGGCTTTTTTGAGTGAAATGCACTCTCAGAGTTGGATCTCCGCTGAGGGTTTGAATATGGTTCAAAAAGGCTTCATCCTCTAGGCGATAAGTCTCACCTTCAGGCGTTTCTACCTCTACAGAAAAGTCTTGAATGGTGGGAGTTAGTGGATTGATGCCAGGAGCCATACTTTGAGCTGCTTCTAGATTGCTAGGTTTTAGCGTCGCGTCAGCTTGCCTGTAGCGAGGGGTATAAAGCAACAGAGACTCTACATCTCGTGCGGTGAACCAGGGAAATCCAGGATTGCCCTTATCTGTCACAAGGCTGTATACGCGATCGCCCATGAGTCCTGCAAAGGCCACAAAAGCTTCCGCAAGGTTTTCTCCTCGCATACTTTTAACTGGATAGCGCCAGATGCTCTCGATTGTGCCAACTGTAGACATTTCAAACCTCAAGAGTGAAAGGCAAAAAGAAACTCAGATGAACTGAAGCTCTAAGGCAAACAGTTCATGTAGTTTTCAGCATCCCAGTTGCTGGTAGTTGCCAGAAAGCGAATCCATTCATCGCGCTTGTACTCTTCGTAGAGTCCGTACATTTCGCCCGGCATGGCTGATTTGATTACCTCGTCTTCAGCTAGACGATCGAGTGCTTCTCCTAGAGACATGGGTAATTTTTTCGTTTGCTTACCAGCTTCCATCGCCTCATAGATATTGCGCTGCTCTGGCTGACCAGGATCTAGCTGGTTGCTAAGCCCATCGTCAAAGGCCTGCAGCATTGCGCCAGCCATCAGGTATGGATTCACCATTGAATCGACCGCGCGATATTCAAACCGGCCAGGCGCGGAAACGCGCAGGCCACAGGTGCGGTTTTGATAGCCCCAGTCGGAATAGACAGGCGCCCAAAAGCCCGCATCCCAAAGGCGACGATAAGAGTTGACAGTAGAGCAGCCAACCGCTGTAAGCGCACCTAGATGAGCAATAACGCCGCCAATACAGTTCAATCCAATTGGACCGGGAATACGAGGCGATTCACCTGGAACAGGCATGAAGGTATTCTCACCGCCTTGATGATAGATGTAGTTACCTTCTAGGCCCAGAAGTGTCTCCATGCCAAATGTTTTCACCGTCGTGTCGCCACCTCGCCACAAAGAGAGGTTGTGATGACAGCCTGAAGCAGACACGCCCAAGAAGGGTTTGGACATAAAGCAGGCAATCAAGTTAAATTCTCTAGCTACCTGAGCGCAGATTTGTCGGTAGGTAGTAAGGCGATCACACGTCCTAAGCGCATCATCATACATAAAGTTCAGCTCTAGCTGACCTGGCGCATCCTCATGGTCGCCCTGGATCATGTCTAGGCCCATCGCCCGGCTATACTCGATCACTCTTAAGAAGACCGGACGTAATTCTTCAAACTGATCAATGTGATAACAGTTTGGCTTAGTCACACCGCCATCGGGCTTACCGTCGGGTCCCTTTTTTAGCCACATCATTTCCGGCTCGCAGCCGTGACGAAGCTGCAGTCCATGCTTCGCCTGAAAAGCCTCATGCAGGCGGATTAGATTACCGCGACAGTCCGCTGTGAGAAAGCCCCCCGGATTTTCTTCTTCCTCACGATTGCGAAAGCATACGCAGTACACTCTAGCTACTCGCTTATCCCAGGGTAGCTGACAAAACGTATCGACATCTGGAATGGCGACCAGCTCAGCTGCCTCTGGGCCATAGCCCAGATATTGCTGTCGGCGATCGAGTGCTAAGTTCACCGTTGCGCCATATACTAGCTGGATGCCACCTGCAGCCGTCTTTTCCCAGTGGTCGGAGGGAACGCCTTTTCCGACGATCTTGCCAGTGATTGAAATGAACTGATAGTAAATGTATTGAATACCCAGTTCATCAATTTTGGCGCGTACCTGCCGGACTTTTTCCGCTCTGCCTGCTGCCTCAACGTATTCAAGCAAATCTGTTGAAGCGGTCGATGTCTGTTCTTGGACATCGGTTCTAGTAATCACTCCGGTCACGGCAGGGGCTCTCCGTAATTTGTTGGTAGTTATTTGCTGATAGTTGTCTTTTTGGGGGGTTGCGTCTTAACACTAATCAGACTTTCTCAGTTAATCCAACTTGTTATGACAAGACTGTATCGGCTGTTACGAGAATGGAAAAGGCTTCCATGGAATCCATGTCGCCCAAAGCTCAGCTAGCGTACCGTCATTGATTAGTTCTAAGAGAGTTTGTTCAAGCTGAGATAAAAGCAAAGGCTGCGTTTTTGAAACCCCAATTGCAAAAGGGGCTTTGGTCGGTAGTGTGAATGCTAGACGTAGACTTGTATCCTCTTCTGCGGCCACGATCAGCACTAGCTCGTCATCGATAAGTGCGTCAATTTCTCCTGCTCGTAGAGCTGCTAGCATCTCAGGCAGTACCTGGTCACTGCCAGGGTAGGGGACGGCCTGAGCGCCAGGAAATCCTTCAACTAGGGCGATATTTGTACTATCTGCTAAGCCACCTACGCATTGATCTGCTAGCTGATCAGGCGAGGCAACTGTGCTCGTTTGTCTCACGAGTACTGCTTCGTCAAAGAGGCCGTAGGGTTGAGTGAAAGAAACTGCTTTTTGACGTTCGGGGGTAATTGCTTGATTGAACCAGACGACATCATATTCGCAATTTGTTGCAAGCTCTAGGCTGGTGTAGAAGTCTTCCATCGGCAAGTTATGCCATACCGGAATCAGATTAAGGCGATCGCACACGATTCTGGCTAGCTCTGGCTCATACCCTGTTCGGTAACCTTCCTCGTTGATGTAGCTCATAGGCCGCGCGTCGAAGTCACTAGCGACAATGTTTAGATAGCCGGCTTGCTTTGTTAAAGTCTGCTGGTCGGCTGAAAACTCAAGGTTCTCTGACAAAGTTTCTGTAGATTTCATTTTTATTTCTCTTCGCGATTTTGGTTTTCCCTTGGTTCTTTTTGGTTTTTTTGCCCGGTTCTATCTTGTTTCTGTATGAGTCTTCCGCTTTGTTATTTCTGAACCGAAAGTAGCAGAGAATACCGTTTCTCGCGTGAATAAACTTATTATGACAAGTAGAGTTTGTTCAAGACTTTTTGTCAACTGCCGCTAGCGTTCCGCGCTGTTGATTCCGCACGGGGTGTTTCTTTTTGACTGTATTTCCTTTGGACTATGGCTTTTAGCGACAGTTGCTTGAACGATGACTTTGGATTAAAGAATTTGTGTGTCGCCTCGGAGCATCATGAGCTATCAGCCCGTTAGCCTTTCTCAGTCGCAGATTGAGCAGTTTCAAACAGACGGTTTTTTAATTCTGGAGAATTTTATTCCACCTGATTTTGCGAAGCGCTTAGCCGCTCGGATGGAGCCGCTGTTTAGAGGAGAGTTTGAAACGGGCATCTATCCTGATGAATGGCACTGGCGGCCAGGACTCAGCCTGCCAGATGTGACAAGAGAAATGTGTAATGCCTGGAAGTGTGATCGCACGATTGCTAGCCTGGTTCTCTCAGCTGAGATTGGCCGACTGACAGCGACGCTATCGGGCTGGGAAGGTGCGCGTATTGGTCAAGACAGCCTTTGGATGAAGCCGCCGGGAGCTAAGGCGATCGCCATGCATCAAGACGGTGCATACATCGATTATTTAAGTCTTCCTCAGATGATGACTTGTTGGGTTGCCTTAGATGACGCTGCTGCTGCCGATGGCACCTTAGTCTATGTCAAAGGATCTCACAAATGGCCACTAGCAGCGGTTGAAGGCGAGTTCCACGCGCCGACCAAAGATTATCGCTGGGCTATGCTTCAAGCAGCTGAGAATGCTGGCGTTGATGAACCAGAGCTAGTCGTTGTCGAAGTGCCAGCGGGCGGCTGCGCTTTTCATCACGGACGCACCTGGCACGGTTTGTGCAAGACCACCCGCACCGAAGGCACATTTCACAGCATTGGACTGCATACGATTCCCTCAAACGCTCAGTTTCATCCGACGAATGCAGCAGGCTATATCTATGGCCGTTACAAGCGAGTAGGTAGTACCGAAATGGATGAAACCTTCTTTCCTATCCTTTGGCAAAAAGACGGCTACCGTAGCCCCCACTTGGCTGAGTATTGTCCAGATGCATTAGGCTCTTCAGCTTTGAGCTATTCGAAATGAGCTATTAAAAAAGGTTGGCGCCTAACAACTAGCACCTAACAACTATTGGTCTAAACGACCATCGACGTAAACGATTCTCAAAGTGTCTGAGACTTCAGACTAATCCCCCATAGTCTATATATTTGGAAGCCGTTTTCTATGACTTTTATCCAGGAAAAGCCTAAGCAAAAGCTGACAACTTTGCCGAGCATAAGCCACCCACTTGAACCGCTAACGCCAGATGAAATTGAAGCGGCAGTGGCGATTGTTAGAGAGCAAAAGTCTTTGAATGAGAGCGTACGGTTCGCCAGTGTTGCCCTACAAGAGCCCAGCAAAGAGACCGTCCTTAGCTTCCAACCTGGCGATAGTATTGAGCGCCGAGCTTTTATTGTGCTGCTCAACAACGCTACAGGAAGAACTTACGAGGCTGTTGTTTCCCTCAATGAAGCTGAGGTGGTTTCCTGGGAGCATATTCCCGGTGTACAGCCGCCGATTATGCTAGATGAATTCGTCGAATGCGAGGCAGCCGTAAAAGCGAGCCCTGAGTTTCAAGCAGCCATTGCCAAACGCGGTATCACCGATCCTAATCTGGTGATGGTAGATCCTTGGTCAGCAGGTCACTACGGTATAGCGGAAGAAGATGGCGTGCGCCTTTCACGGGCGCTGTGCTGGGTAAGGGCCAACCCAACCGACCATGGCTACGCGAGGCCCATTGAAGGGGTGATTCCAGTTGTCGATCTGAACAAAATGGAAGTGATTCGGGTCGAAGATTACGGCGTCGTGCCCCTGCCGCCAAAAGATGGTAACTACACCCCTGAGTATGTCAAGAACTATAGAACAGACATCAAGCCGTTAGAAATCGTGCAGCCAGAAGGCCCCAGCTTTGAGGTGAATGACCACGAAATTAGCTGGCAGAAATGGAACATTCGTATTGGATTCACGCCGCGCGAAGGGCTGATTTTGTACAACGTTACGTACCAAGATGGGCAAGAAACGAGACCTATCTTCTACCGAGCTTCTCTCGCTGAGATGACAGTGCCCTATGGTGATCCATCCCCTCACCACTATCGTAAAAATGCCTTCGATGTCGGTGAGTACGGTATTGGTTCTTTGGCAAATTCTTTGACGTTAGGCTGTGACTGCTTAGGAGAGATTTACTACTTCGATGGACATATCACTAACTCTCAGGGCGAAGTGGTCAAGATCGAAAATGCTATCTGCTTGCATGAAGAAGATTTCGGCATCTTGTGGAAGCATATGGACTGGCGTACAGAACAGACTGAAGTGAGGCGATCGCGCCGCTTGGTGATCTCTTTTATTGCCACCGTAGGTAACTACGAATACGGCTTCTATTGGTATTTCTACCAAGATGGCACGATCCAATATGAAGTGAAGCTCACAGGCGTTGTCAGTACTGCTGCTATGATGCCGGGCGAAGTACCCAAATACGGTACGCTCATTGCCCCTCAGCTCAATGCACCGATCCACCAACATATCTTCAACGTTCGCATGGATATGCGGGTAGATGGCGATCGCAACTCTGTCTATGAAGTCGATATCGTGCCAGAAGAAGAGACGAGCAATCCCTACGGTAATGCTTTTTATGCTAAGTCTACGCTGCTGCCGACAGAGAAAGCTGCTCAGCGATTGATAGACCCGATGAAAGGGCGGTATTGGAAGATCGTAAATCCTTCAAAAACAAATGCGATGGGGTATCCCACTGCTTACAAACTAATGCCAGGGGAGAACACGCTGCCGATGGCCCGCCCGTCAGCTAGCGTCAGCAAACGAGCAGCCTACATGAGTCAACATCTCTGGGTGACGCCTTTCCACGAAGATGAAAAATATCCCGCCGGAGACTATCCTAATCAGAACCCAGGTGGTGCAGGATTGCCGCATTGGACCCAAAGCGATCGCGTCGTAGAAGATACCGACCTCGTCGTGTGGTACACCTTTGCGCATAGCCACTCACCTCGCGCAGAAGACTGGCCCGTCATGCCGGTCGCAACTATTGGCTTTATGCTCAAGCCGCTTAATTTCTTTGATGAAAATCCAGCCAATGATGTACCGCCCTCTCCTGCCAAGGCTTGCTGTCAGTAGCTTGTTGTGATCTTAGTAGTGGAACTCAGCTGCATACAAAAGTATCGCGATCACAAGATAAAAGTCTTTCAGTATTGATCACTACAATTCGTAGGGAACTGACATTGCATACTCTTGTCATAACAAGCTTTCTAAGGCTGAGCCTGAAGTCAGTATCTTTCTAACTTCGCATCGGCTACTGGTAATGCGGTAGAAAGTGGTTCCCCTTGTCGAAGCGCGAAGTGCGATCTTCGAATTCTTGTTACCGACCACTATTCCCAAACGCATATTGTTCCTAGTTTTCCTCTAGGTTCTCTTTAGCTAACGCCTTCTTCTAATCATTTCTCAGCTCGACTTAGCTCGATAACCCTAGTCAATCCTATGATGCAGAGCGCTTTATGACTCCTGAATCGCAAGAATTTCTGGCAACGTTCGTATCGGAATCCTATTATTATTGGGCTTCCGTATTTATGCTCCTTATCCACGTTGGCTTTCTCGCTTACGAAGGGGGAGCCTCGCGTGCAAAGAATGTCTTGGCCACGATGGTCAAGAACCTATTAACCCTATCAATTATTGGTCTAACATTCTTCTTCTTTGGCTGGTGGGTGTATAACGCTTTCCCTCTGTTTCCGCTGCAGGGGGGCATCGTCGGACCTTGGACAGACCCTAATTCCGAAGGCGTTGTCGGTGAAGTCTTAGGCTTAGTTCAAGCTTCCTATCCATGGTCGCCTGCACTCGGTCCCAATGTCGCCGACAACCTCACAGGCGTTTTCTGGTTCGCGTTCTCACTCTTTGCAATGACGACGGCCTCTATCCTTTCAGGCGCAGTCATCGAGCGAATAAAAGTGGGCGCTTATGCGATTCTAGCAGTCGTTCTAGGCTCTTTCACTTGGGTTGTTGCAGCAGCTTGGGGATGGAATCCATATGGTTGGTTCTTAACTCAGTTTGGCTATCATGACTTTGGCTGTTCGGCTGTCTTGCATGGTGTCGCAGGCTTTTTCGCGTTGGGCGTTCTCATCAACCTTGGTCCTCGCATTGGTAAGTTCGACAGCACCGGCAGACCCAGAGCCATCTTGCCCCACAACCTACCGTTGACAATGGTAGGGCTGATGCTAATTTTCGTAGGGTTTTATGCTTTTCTCGCCGCCTGTGTGATTTTCGTACCTGGACAAGCCGTAGAAATCACAATCTACGGCACACCGATGACGCTAGCTTCTATAGGCGTCAACACAACCCTAGCTCTGTGCTCGGGTATCGTTGGTGCGTACATTTCCTCTAAAGCAGACCCGTTCTACACTATTTCTGGTGGTCTCGCAGGTATCATCTCCGTAGGTGCGGGTTTAGACCTCTACAGTCCACCAATTGTCATCTTGATTGCGTTCATTGGTGCTTACACTATGCCTTTTGTCGGTAACGCCGTAGAAAAAGCCGGCATCGACGATGCGGTAGGCGCCTTTGCAGTGCATGGCTATTGCGGCGTAATCGGGGCGATGGCAGTAGGCGTTATGGCAACAGGCTATCCACAAGGAGAAGGCATCCCGCTGACTGGTTTTATCGGACAGTTAGTCGGTACGCTCGTATGCACGGTTATTCTAGGGTTTATTCCTGGGTACGGTGTGAGTTTTGTTCTGAAAAAGTTAGGTATGCTACGGGTTCCCCGTGAAGAAGAAATTGGTGGTTTGGATCTATCGGAATTTGGCTTAGAAGGCTACCCTGAGTATCCCATCATCACTGAGGAGAATGCTGGCGGGGGAGCTGCTGCCGTTCCAGTTTCACAGACAAGCATTCCGACGTTGTAAGGTTTCTAAGGGAGTTTAAAGATGTCCAGCCCATTCTCTACTATTGAAGACTTTAATAGTGCCATTGACGGCCCAACAGAGGGCGCTATCTACACCTTTGCCAACAGCCCTACGATCAACATCATTGCGTTGCTGCTAGCTGTTGGTATCTTTATCTGGTTCATTGTTAGCACGTACATCACTCACACCAAACCTTCTCGTGTCGACAAGTCGATGAATCACCTCAGTTCACTTATCGTTGTTGGGCTACTTTCTCTAGTGACGCTGAACCAATGGCAGCCGAAGCAGTCACCTACTATCGCTCAAAGGAGATTGCAGGACACCAGTCGCAGCAGCGTTCAAGCAGAAGCGCCATCGAAGTACACTCGCTCCGGCTCACAGCGGCTACCTATAGGACTTCTAGGCATGGTAAGTCTTGGATTCCCCTCCTTTAGTCGCCTAAGAAATCGGCGAAGATCTAGTTCCTCTAGTAGGTATAGAACCAGACGCTAGCCTTTGAGGAGCGTTAAGAGCGTTAAGTAGGACAACAGATCGTGGCTAAAGCCGTTCATTAAACTAGCTAATCTCGCTCTGATTTACCAGATTGATGTTTATCCTTTGGACCATTGATTAAACTGGCAGCATGCTGAGCTTAAGGCTCAGCGCTAAACGTAATCACAGAGCTTCTACTCAGCAAAGCGTAAACGCCGTAGATAAGAATGTGGCCTAATGCGGCCTACTTATAGACAAATTTTTAGCGCAGCGATCAGGCGATCGCTGCGCTAAATGCATAGGAAGCTTTTCGTAAGCCAACTGGAACCAGATAAGGTGAATGCTTCTATAAATGCAGCGGCACTGGATCGTGGCTTCGATAGATATCACATCAAGTTTGGTAAGACATAGCTCATTTAATTCGCTTATGTGGATGGTCAAGGATTGCAAATTGATAAAAATGCTCCCTAAAACTCGAGGATAAAGGTACTAGAAAGAGAAGTGGTTACCTGTGAGATTTTCTTCCTCAATAGCGTCTTTGTGTCTGCAAGCACTTAGCTTGCCATAGAGGAAGCGATCGAAGACTGACAGAAACCAGTACAGGGTGAGGGGTTAGCTTTACCCGCAGCGATGAGACCTCATGTCGTCGTATGGTACGAGGGAACGCCTACTGGGACAAAGTAAGAATGTATCCCTGCTTTGCTATCCCCTTAATGGAAATGTTTTTGTAAAGAAGTGAAATTAGTTGAAACCACGCTGTTAAAGCTAGCGGAATATGGGTAGGTTTAGAGCGCTGTGCTCTCTCTCTTCATGAGTTAAACGATTTACCATATGATTCACTTAATTACTCCACAGATTGCAACAAAGAATGATTAATTACTGTAGGCATAAACACTGATGTCTCTGGCGCTCGAATGGAAGCGGCTCTTTCTAAGAGGCTATTGCTGCAAGGCTTGTATAACGACTCTATTTGGTCTATCAAGCGAGATGTATCAGGCTGCTTGAGTAGTAACTACATGAATATAAAGATGATAAGTATAGAGATAGAAGTGTTATGTACAATGCTCGGTCAAGAGTGATCAGTTTGTTACACTCGCTTCTGTCTAAGATGCATCTCATACAACTGCTGATCAACAAACCAATTCTTGACCATCTAAACAAAGAAGGTTGCCTCATCAGTTTGTTACTTGCCAGTGTCTGCTTACTCAGAATGAGTAAGCAGACACTGATAGAAACTCTTTGACTTCCTGCAAGGACTTGTTTCTATAGTCATGTGGCCTCACGACTGCAGAGTTACTTTGCAGTCTCCGTTCTGCGATATCGGCCGCTGACCAAAGTGAGCTGAACGGAGACCCAGTCAATACCTATCTGCTTCACGCTATCAATACCTATCTGCTTCACGCTAGTAGAAGGGTAACCCCTGCTTTCGTAACTTAGTTCCAACAGATTCCTGAAAATTACCAATACAATGCTCTCCCATTATGAAATAGAACAATATGAATTTTCTAGCGAAGTTTGATTTGGCTGCCCTTAATGGCAGCAACGGCTTTTCCCTCAATGGTATTGATGAGCGTGACTTTTCTGGCCGTTCGGTCAGCGGTGTAGGCGATATCAACGGCGATGGTATTGATGATCTAATTATTGGCGCACGAGACGCTGCCCCAAACGACAGCAGCTATGCAGGGGAGAGCTATGTCGTTTTTGGCGGTAGAGGAGTGGGTAGAAGTGGCCGCTTTGAACTCTCTGGTCTTGATGGAACTAATGGCTTCGTTCTTAAAGGCATCGATGCCTTTGACCGTTCCGGTTGGTCGGTAAGTAGTGCGAGAGACATCAACGGCGATGGCATCGACGATTTGCTCATTGGTGCCCCGTCTGCTAGTCCTAATGGGCCTAGTTCTGGGGAGAGCTATGTCATCTTCGGTGGTGAGAGCGTCGGCAGCAACGGCAGCTTTGAACTCTCTAGTCTCGATGGTCGCAATGGGTTTGTTCTTAATGGCATTGATGAGCATGACTTTTCTGGCCGTTCGGTCAGCGGTGCAGGAGACATCAACGGCGATGGTATTGATGATCTGATTATTGGGGCACAAGGAGCCAATCCAAATCGCAACGAAAAAGCAGGCGAGAGCTACGTCGTTTTTGGCGGTAGAGGAGTTGGTAGCGGTGGCCGCTTTGAACTCTCTGATCTTGATGGAACTAATGGCTTCGTTCTTAAAGGCATCGATGCCTTTGACCGTTCCGGTTGGTCGGTAAGTAGTGCGAGAGACATCAACGGCGATGGCATCGACGATTTGCTCATTGGTGCCCCGTCTGCTAGTCCTAATGGGCCTAGTTCTGGGGAGAGCTATGTCATCTTTGGTGGTGAGAGTGTCGGCAGCAACGGCAGCTTTGAACTCTCTAGTCTCGATGGTAGCAACGGGTTTGTCCTCAATGGCGTTGATGCTCGTGATGCTTTGGGTGATTCCGTTAGCGGTACAGGAGACATCAACGGCGATGGTATTGATGATCTGATTGTTGGCGCGCCTGATGCTGACCCCGACGGCCCTAGTTCTGGAGAGAGCTATGTTGTCTTTGGTGGTGAGAGCGTCGGCAGCAGCGGCCGCTTTGAACTCTCTAGCCTTGATGGAACTAATGGCTTCGTTCTTAAAGGCATCGATGCTCATGATGCTTTGGGTCATTCCGTTAGCGGTGCAGGAGACATCAACGGCGATGGCATCGATGATCTAGTTATTGGCGCGCCTGGCGCTTCTCCTAACGGTAAGGACCGCGCGGGCGAGAGCTATGTCGTCTTTGGTAATGAGAGCGTCGGTAGCAGGGGCCGCTTTGAACTCTCTAGCCTCGATGGTCGCAATGGGTTTGTTCTTAATGGCATTGATACTACCGATATCTCAGGTGGTTCGGTGAACAAGGTAGGGGACGTGAATGGCGATGGCATCGACGATCTGATTATCGGCGCACTCTCTGTAGACTCCAACGGGAATAGCTATGCAGGCGAGAGCTATGTTGTCTTTGGCCGTACGGTGACCGACAACACTATAATTGCCGTTGATGACGTTGTTAATACCAATAAGGACAGCATTCTCGGTGGTAATGTCCTGTCCAACGATAGCCCTCTCAATAGCGATACCCTTGCTATCGCAGCAGTCAACGGTAAAGCAACTGATGTGGGTAATAGCGTGACTTTGGCTTCGGGTGCACTACTTACCCTCAACCTTGATGGTCGCTTTACCTACGATCCTAACGGACAATTTGAAGCCTTTAGCCTAGCTGATGTAGCTACCGATAGCTTTGACTACACCCTCAGTGATGGTCGTAAAAGCAGTATTGCCACTGTAACGGTCTCTATTACTGGAATCAGCGACGTGCCCAAAGATATCCTCCTTGGCACCGACAGCAATGATAATCTCACCGGCGGTGAGGGCAGAGATACTCTCTCTGGTCTATCTAGCAGCGATTTTCTCGACGGCAGCGAAGGTGATGATGTCCTCTTTGGTGGTCAAGGCTACGATACTCTCATCGGCGGCAACGGCAGGGACTTCCTAGATGGTGGCAACGGTAAGGACCTCTTAGTGGGTGGAACCGGTAACGACACTCTGATCGGTGGAGTCGGTAACGACACCCTTATTGGTGGTCAAGGCAATGATGTTCTCACAGGTGGAAGTGGCAGAGATACCTTTGTCTTAGCGCTTGGGGAGGGGAGCGATCTAATTACTGATTTTGGTGACCAGGATCTGATTGGATTGTCAGGAGGATTGGGCGTCGGTGAGCTTACCTTTTCTGGTAATAATATACTCGTCACCAATACCAACGAGGTCTTAGCTACTGTTACAGATATAGATATGGCTAGCTTGAAGAACAGTCAGTTTGTATTGCTCTAAATACCTTTGAACATTATCGTTTGTGGAATAGAGTGTCTTCGGTAGGTAGTACTAGAAGGTTCCTTTCGTATCTCTCTACCAGCTAATGATAGGTATAGGCGCTGCTAATTCTGTAAATGATGCAAATTTCGGAACCTCTAGCTTGTTTAGCTTAACAAATTGACTCGCTTTTGATTTAGCAACGCCTTGCTAAAGGGTTTTACGGATCGGCAGACTAGAGATGAAGCTTTTCTACAGCTGTCCTCCAGTTACATCAATCAAAGCACCCGTCATGAAGCTGCTATCTTCAGCTGCTAAGAACACATAGGCAGGCGCTAATTCTTCTGGTTGACCTGTTCTTTTCATGGCATTGGCACTATCGAAGCCTTCCACTTCATCCTCGGGCATTGTTGCTGGAATATTGGGTGTCCAGACTGGGCCCGGAACAACAGCATTCACCCGAATTTTCTGGTCTGCAAGGTTTAGCGCTAACGACTTTGTAAACGTATGTACGGCGCCTTTACTAGAGGAATAGTCCACTAAGAACTTCTTGCCTTGCTTACCGATGATAGAGCCCGTGTTGATAATCACATCGCCTTCTTTAAGATAAGGATAGGCGGCTTTGAACATGTGAAAGTAGCCAAAGATATTAGTCTCGAAAGTTTCATGAAACTGTTTGATAGTCAGATCCGCAATATCTTCTTGCACCATCTGAAAGGCAGCATTATTGATCAAGATATCGAGTTGACCAAACTTTTCAACCGTCTGTTTTACCGCGTCCTCACATTCTTCAGGTTTGCGAACGTCCATCTTAATCGGTAAGCACTGACCGCCGCGCTCTTCTACTATTTCCTTAGTTTTACTAGCGTCGTCATCATTAGCGTTGTACAGAATAGCAGTGTTAGCTCCTTCCATGGCATAAGCGATCGCTACTGCTCGTCCGATTCCAGAGTCACCGCCTGTAATAATGGCTACTTTGCCTGTCAGCTTACCAGCCGCCTTATAGTTAGATAAATCACTATCGGGGGCAGGCGTCATATCGGCTTGACTAGCCGGGTAAGCAAGCTGTTGTCCAGGGATATCTTTAGGCTTGGGTCGGCGTTCCGATGTTGTAGACATAGGTATAGTTTTGTGATGGTTGAATCGTCACCCTTCAGCATAGAAGACTCCTTTTTAGAAGATCTCTACCGAGGGTGACAGCTCATCTCAAAAATAGCCAGACGAAAGATAGAACTCTTCAATCGCCTAGGTCAATAGACTTAGCATTCTTTGTTCACCACTGCTGTCAGATCCCAGGCTCTAATTGTGCCATCGTATCCACCACTCATTAATGTATCCCCAGCACCGCTGAACGCGACAGAGTACACAAATCCAGAATGTCCCTTCAGCGTACAAAGTACTTCACTTCTCTGCCAATCCCAAACCTTGATAGTCTCGTCATAGCTAGCGCTTGCTAACAGAGTTCCATCAGGGCTAAAGGCAACATCGGCGACTACCAGATCATGATTCACCAGTGTCTGAGTCAGCTGAGTATTTTCTAAGTTCCAAATCCGAATAGACGCATCAGAGTGGCCGCTAGCAATATAGCCTTTATCGTTGATAGAAAGGCTCAAGACACGTTCGGGGGTGACTTCTAAAGTGAGGGTATTTTTTTGTTGAGCGATATCCCAGACTCGGATGGTGCCCGCTTGGTCGCCGCTGATTAGTAAGTTAGAGTTGGCTGGGTGGAAAGCAAGGGTATTGATCTGGGGGCCAGCGGTGTTGAGGGTAGTAGCCTCTGGAAATTCGCTATCGCTACCCCAAGGATTGCTCCGGATACTTTTTAGCGTGTCATCTAGTGTCCACGTTTGGATAGCGCCACTACTGTCACCGACTGCAAACCTGGTGTTATCAGAGCTAACGGCGACACTCATGATCCGAGCTGAGCTACCTGCAAAAGACGTGCTCAGCTCCGTGCTAGGTATGTTCCATAGGCTGATATCGCCGCTGCTACTTGCTGTGATCAGCTGCTGGCCATCTGCTGTGAAGACGAGGTCGTTGATTTTACCTTTATGATCAAGCGATCGCGCTATTTCAGGTTCAGCTTGATTCCATAATTTCACAGTATTGTTGTAGCTGCTACTTGCCACTAAAGGACCGGTAGTCGCTAGGCTCAGCACAGTCGCTGCATGAGAGCCCAATATCTTGGCAGAGCTTGTCTGTATGGTGCTTTGACCGCGTACGCTCACCTCTGAAGTGATATTTATACCACTCTCTAGCCGTTCAGATATCAGTAAAAAAATCCCGCTAAGACCAGCTACTACGCCTGCTGATAACAGCACAGCAATCAGCGGAAACGTATTGCGATTTTTAGGGAACATCGCTACTCAAAACTACAGCATTGGTATCTAGATCAAATGTAGATCGCTTATCAGTAGAATCACGAGTAAGTGCAGCGTCTTCAGCGAAAGTTCATAGCAGTCGCAAGCGCACTCTCTGATTTGTTTTTGATATACCCCGTTCTAGTTGTAGGAAGACGTACTACAGTCTAGTAGGAACTAACGGTAAACCAGCGAATTAGGTTATGAGATTTGTAGTTGATCCGGCGATCACCACTAAAATTGCTCGAATGAAAGAGCGAGTTCGCTGGCAGCATCCTGTCTGGAAAGAGGCAAACATCGACCAGACTTGTTTGGAGATTGTTGAGCAAAGGGTAGGAAAAGACCAAGACACAAACAAAACCAATCAGGATTTCTCTTTTTTGGTAATTGGCGATAGCGGCACGAGTCGACATGTTCGAGATAGTCCACAGCGCCGAGTTACCAAGCGGCTATTACAGCACTCCGACCAGTGCGACTTCATACTACATACGGGTGATGTCGTCTATCTAGTCGGCTCTAGCGAGCAATATCCAGACAACTTTATCGAGCCGTATCGAGAGTTCTTGGTGAATGGCAAAGCACCTCATAAGGTCCGCTTTGACCAAATGGTCTTTAAATTGCCCTTTCTACCAGTACTGGGCAATCATGATTACTATGATTTGCCCCTTGTCTCAGGCTTGCTTAGTAAAGCGCTAACGCCTATTCGTAAATTGCTGCGACGCCGAATTAATTTTGACGTGGGTTGGCACGGTTCTTATCAAGGAGAGGGCTTCTCAAGAGCTTTTATTGATTTTGTTGAACCACTTAGCTTGCGTCAGCTCAAGACACATCTGCAAGCACACTATACGGTCAAAAAAGAGACAGGTTACTGTCTACGCTATGTACCAGGCGAGTTCACTCGTATACCCAATCGCTATTACACCTTTAGAAAGAACGGAATTGATTTTTTTGCGTTAGACAGCAATACATTCAATGCACCGCAGCCGTTGCCGCCTACAGAAGAAGGCAGGATGCTACGTGAGAAAATCGAAAAGCAGCGGGATGAGTTAGACGAACAGATGCGATCGCTTGCCCTAGAATCTGCTACCCTCAACGCCGATGTTCCTAAGCAGGCTGGTCGTTCTGCCCGGATCTACGCCAAGATGGAGCAAATAGACGAGCAGCTACAGGATATTGACAAGCAGCTCAATGCATCTCTAGAGAACACGACTGTTGATACGGAACAGTTGGATTGGCTACGTGATCGTTTGATTGCTTCTTGGCAAGATCCTACTGCTAAAGGTAGAGTTCTGTATTTTCATCATCCACCCTACGTCACAGAAAGCACCAAATGGTTTCAAGGACAGACCCTTGCTGTGCGCACACACCTTAGAGAAGTTCTCGATGATGTCCAAAGGGAGATTAAAGAGTACACTAGGCCACTAGTTGATCTTGTGCTGAGTGGTCATGCCCATTGCTTTGAGTATTTGAAGACTCTAGAAACAGGGCATGGCGATCGCACAATTCCTTGGATTGTCTGTGGCGGCAGCGGTTTTAGCTTGCGTAGACAAAGAAAAGAAGGTGCGGTTCTAGAAGAATTTGGTGAGCCTGTTGCCAAGTGTCATCTATTTGTCGGGCGAGAAGGACACGGCAGTAAAACTAGAAGGCCCTATACTGCGCTCCGAGTGGATGTGAAGTATGGCAGTTCTCAGAACAGTCTAGAGGGTGAAGTAGATGATCAGCCTCAATTTGTTCTACGTACGCTAGTGGCAGAAAGAGCAAATAGTAAGTGGAAAGCCTACGACCTCGATCCAATTGTGTTGGGATAGCATCCCTTTGACTAGCAAATGACTAGCAAAGTGAGGATGGCTGATTACTTTGCTAGTCAGGGGCGCTAGTAGCCAAGGCCTTTTATGAATATCTATGGCTTTTCGCACCTCGCTTACTACCCTGCGAAAGGCTATAGCCTTCGCTATACAACGTAGAGGGCATAGTAGCGGTGCGAACCCGTGTCGTCGTACGGCGCTAAAGGAACACACACCAAGACAACTGCACGTAGGCGCAGCCTTTTTGACTTACGAATTTAGCTTTTTCATCTCCCAGGTAGTGTACGTTCCAACTGGGCTCCACAACAGGTAGGGAATTAATAAAATAGCTGCCCAGATAGAAACATTGAACACCGTGATCGCCAGTACTAGCCCAATTACAAACCCAGTGCCACCAATAAAGCTAGCTGCCAATAAACTATGCGACCAAAGTAAAACCGGTGTAAATGCAACCGTCACTACTTCGAGCACGATATATGCGCTCATCCAAGCCCAAGACTGAGTCTGTTGCCAGATGATATAGGCGGACCAGCCGCCACAGACAAAAACCGTTGTCCAGATTACCGGAATCAGCTTTTCAAAAGTTAGCCACTGTGGCCTCTCTAGTCGCCGAAACCACTTCACATCCTTCGGTCTGATGATATTAGACAACAACGCGATCGCCAGACCAACCCCTGCAATCACCATCCAAGACTTCAGCATAGCTGCACCCTCATTGCCTACTTGATCTCTACCTGTTCACTCTCCAGGTATGCTCATCCTTATCCTTACTCTGTTTACCCCTTACCCTGTCCAAGGGGTTCGAAAAGAAGGAAATAGCGTCAGTCCCCCATCTACGAACAGCGTCTGCCCAGTGATGTATGCTGCGTCATCAGAAGCTAAGAATGCAGCTACTGCTGCCATTTCTTCAGACGTCCCCGAACGTCCCATTGGGATATGACTTTCAATTTCTCCTTTCCTTTGAGGATCGTCTTTCCAAGGATTGATCGGCGTCAGCGTTGCTCCTGGAGCAAATGAGTTGATCCGAATATTATCACGAGCATATTCTAGAGCCAGTGTGCGTGTCATCGCCTGCATTCCTGACTTACTCATGGTGTAGCCCACGTATCTAGGTCTAGGAATGAGTTCGTGAACGCTAGAGTCATTGACAATAATGCCCCCACCGTTTTCAAGAAAATGTGTGATCGCCTTTTGCGAACACATAAATGCTCCTTTCATATTGATGTCGATCATCTTGTCGAATTTATCAATTTCGAGCTCATGAGAAGGTGCTTGAATCTGCATTCCCGCGTTGTTAATCAAGATGTCTAGTCCGTCAAAGGTCTCAAATACCTGCTCAAACATGGCAGCAACATCCTTCTCTTGAGACACATCCGCCTGCACCTTCATATCCTTAAGCGTACCGGGCTCAATTCCTGCCGCTGCGCTGGCAGAACGCATCTGCTCAAGCGTAACGTTGGCTTCCTCTTCGCCCTTGTAATAGTTCACTGCAACGTTTGCCCCTTCTTGAGCAAATCGCACGGCGATCGCCTGACCAATACCGCTACTTCCCCCTGTCACTAGAACGTTCTTACCCTTCAATCCCTGCATGCTTCTCCTTAAATTAATAGAACCAGAAATTAATAGAACCAGTCGAAAGCCAAAGCCAGTTGAAAGCTACATATAGCATGCGTTGGTAACAACTAGATTAACCGTCTTATACAACATCTAAGGGATGTGCTAAGGATGTACGAAGATGGTGCTGCAAGTCATCTTTTTCTATAAGACTATGGCTATGGATAGGGCCATAGATTTTTCTCTAATGCAAACGTACTTCGGTGAAATAACCACCACCATTGAGGCGGGCTTCTGGTACGCATTAACGAATGTCTACTAAAAGAAAGAGAATGTTTCCCACTATCTGTAGAGATGCGTAGCGTAAGAAGAAATTAGGATTAAATACGAATGTAACAAAGGTTTTAACCAAATTATGGAAAACACCGACTCTCTTCCAAAGCAGGCTGCCGTAGATGGTAAAAGTGCTTTTGCAGGCAATCCTTCTTCGACTCAAGACGAAGGAACAAATCATCTAGGTATTGACCAAATGGGTGAGAGTGCCGGATTAGACATTCACCCTGAAGAGCCACTAGCAACCAAAGAAAAACTAGAAGCTCGCGATCAGGAAAGATTTGATCTTGATTCAGCTAACCCTGAAACAGAAACTCTCTAGAACCTGTATCGCTCTCATACACTCACACATTATTAAATCAACCGAGGATCGCAACCACTATGGAAGACAATGCAGTCGACCAGACTATTGAAAAAGCACAAGAGGATACCACAACAGTCCTAGAAAAAGCTAAGCAAGCAGAAGGCCGAGTGCTAGATGCTGTTGATACAGCCCAGGAGAACATTGGCAAAGCAACCCCTGTGTCGACTAAGGCTGAGTACGACACAATCGCGACGCCCAATGATGTTAAGTCCAGACTAGACTGGGGCGAACCTGCATTAACGATTGTCGATGTGCGTGATCGCGAAGCCTTCAATGATGAACGGATCATGGGAGCAGTTTCTATGCCCGCTGATAAGAATTTAGTAGAACGTGCTAAGCAGTCGATGTCTCCAGAGCGAGATATTTTCGTTTATAGCGACTCTGATCAAGATACGGCGGCTGCCGCTATTCAGCTGCAAGAAGCTGGATTCCAAAAGGTCAGTGCTATCAAGGGTGGCCTGCCTGCGTGGAAAGCAATCAATGGCGCTGTAGAAGGACGTGGTCAAGCCTCAGGCCTTCTAGAAGAAGGTGGTGCCAGTTTGACTGGACAGAATGCTACTCCTTAAGTGCCCAGTCCGCTGGTCTAGGATTTCACCTGGATCCTCTTAGTTTTGCAAAGGTCCCCAGTGCTACAAAGGTGCTAGGGGCCTTTGCTATAGCGCTTTAGCTATAGCCCTTTAGTAGTGCCCTTTATCGACGTGTTGATTAAGAGATCGTAGCGCATGCCTATAGGTTAGGACCCCTATCTGAAGCCTAGGCTTAGCTAGAACAGTTTAGGCTCAATGCGTACTGCCATACGTCAAGACTGAATTCAGATTGCTATACGTAGAAAGGATCGGTTATTGCGACTTTTACTCTTCTACCGCGACCGATACATTGGCAAAGTAGATTAGCACTCTGAGCTAACGAGTGCTAAATTCTGTAATGCAGAAATTCGTAACAATCGGCATATGGCGAAATTAGTATTATTCGATGAGAAGTCGCGCCAAGCGCTTGAGCGCGGCGTCAATGCCCTGGCGGACGCAGTCAAGATCACTATGGGTCCAAAAGGCCGAAACGTGGTGCTAGAAAAGAAGTTTGGTGCACCTCAAATCGTCAACGACGGCATCACTATCGCAAAGGAAATTGAACTTGATGACCCGTATGAGAATACAGGTGCTCGTCTGGTCCAAGAAGTAGCTTCCAAGACCAAAGACCTAGCAGGCGATGGCACGACGACTGCCACCGTACTTGCTCAAGCGCTCATTCGTGAAGGTCTAAAAAACGTGGCCGCAGGTGCGAATCCAGTTAGTCTACGTCGCGGAATCGAAAAAGCAGTTGCCTATCTAGTTTCTGAAATTGAAGCTGTTGCTAAGCCTGTTGCTGGTAACGACATTGCTCAGGTGGCAGCTGTTTCATCCGGAAACGATGAAATGGTTGGTGACATGATTGCTCAGGCAATGGATAAAGTTACAAAAGATGGCGTCATTACTGTAGAAGAATCTAAGTCTCTAGACACTGAGCTTGACGTTGTAGAAGGGATGCAGATTGATCGCGGTTATATGTCTCCTTATTTTGTCACCGACCAAGAACGGATGGTGGTTGAGCTAGAAAATGCTCGCATCTTGATTGTTGACAAGAAGATTAGCTCGATTCAGGACTTAGTGCCAGTGCTAGAGCAGGTCAGTCGTACTGGGCAGCCGCTGCTGGTGATTGCTGAAGACGTCGAAGGTGAAGCTCTAGCTACTTTGGTCGTTAACAAAGCGCGAGGTGTTCTCAATGTTGCTTCCATTAAATCTCCTGGTTTTGGTGAACGTCGCAAAGCACTGTTAGCTGATATTGCTGCGCTTACAGGTGGCCAGGTAATTTCTGAAGAGGTCGGTCTATCGCTAGAATCAACCACTATCGATATGCTTGGAACGGCTTCAAAGGTCACAGTTACCAAAGACACCACGACCTTGGTATCTGAAAACGGTAACAAAGACGATATTGCTAAGCGGGTAGAGCAGATTCGTAAGGAATTATCCTTGACGGATTCTGACTACGATAAGGAGAAGCTGGCTGAACGTTTGGCAAAACTAGCTGGCGGTGTTGCTGTTATTAAAGTGGGCGCAGCGACTGAAACTGAGCTTAAGGATCGTAAGCTGCGAATTGAAGATGCTCTAAGTGCTACTAAAGCAGCGGTTGAAGAAGGAATTGTTCCAGGTGGTGGCGCTACTTTGCTTCACCTAGCTCAAAAGCTCGATAGCATGAAAGCGTCTCTTTCAAATGAAGAGAAAACGGGTGTAGATATTGTCATACGGGCACTAGAGGCTCCGTTGCGTCAAATTGCTGACAACTCGGGCGCGGAAGGCTCTGTAGTCGTTGAGAAAGTCAAAGACATGGATGCCAACTTTGGCTACAACGCGCTTACTGGCAAGTATGAAGATCTACTGAGTTCTGGCATTATTGACCCGGCAAAGGTAGTTCGCTCAGCGCTACAAGACGCGGCTTCAGTCGCCGGTATGGTACTAACCACTGAAGTTCTTGTCGTAGAGAAGCCTGAACCTGAACCCGCAATGCCCGGTGGCGACATGGGCGGCATGGGTGGCATGGGCGGCATGGGTGGCATGGGCGGCATGGGCGGCATGGGCGGCATGGGCATGATGTAGCTAGCTGCCCAAGGTGACTTGCCGGTGCCGATTAATTTGTCACCACTTACCTGAAAATTTGAAACTGTAGAGGAAGGGATAGTGTAATTGCTATCCCTTTTTTTAATACCCCTCATGCGAGATCTTCACGCCGTTGTCAGCAACTTTGTCAGGTGACTATTGCCCCTGACGCTCTCGGCAATAAGCTTTTCGGCTGGATGTGGGGGTAGTGATCTAGAAAAGAGCAGTCCTTGACCTTCATCACAGCCTAACTTTTTAAGGTTAGAGAGCTGACTGGGTGTTTCAATACCTTCTGCATTAATGCTCATATTCAGGCTGTGGCCAAGTTCAATAATGGCTTTGATGAATTCAGTATTCTCGTCGAGCGCCTGCATCTGGTGAATGAAAGATTGATCGATTTTCAAAACGTCAACTTCAAACTCTCGTAGACGAGCTAAAGAAGAATACCCTGTCCCAAAATCGTCAATTGCTAGCTGAATGCCAAGCTGGCTCAGCTCTTTTAGCCGGGTTTTGGCAACTGTTAGGTTATTGATTAGAACGCTTTCAGTAATTTCTAGACGTAGACAGCTAGCGGCTAGGCCAGTCTTCTTTAGAATGTGTGCAACTTCACCTACGATATTAGGCTGCAGTAGCTGTTTTCCGGAGAAGTTGACAGCGATTATAAGGGGGCTTTTAAAGCGAGGAAATGTATCTTGCCAGGATTTCAGCTGGCAGCAGGCTGTTTTGAGCACCCAAGCGCCTAACGGAATGATTAGACCAGTCTCTTCTGCGATCGGAATAAAGTTAGCAGGAGAGATGCGTCCATGAGTTGGATGCTCCCACCGAACAAGTGCTTCAAATCCACTGAGGTAGCCGGTGCTAAAACAGAGATGAGGTTGATATTCGACAATAAACGGAGGGTTAGCCATTAGCATCTACTGAATAATCGTCTATCTGAGAGATAGCTTGACTTAGATCGCGCTCTAGCTGCGATCGCGACACCAATTCCTCATACATTTGATGGTCAAATATCATATATTGTCCTCTACCTGCTGCTTTTGCCTTACATAGTGCGATATCGGCGTTGCGTAGTAGATCATCTGAGTCTTCGTGGATAGAATCGCTAAAGGCAATGCCTATACTTACTGTGGTAGGCAACCTATAGCCATCTATCTCATACACTTCAGCTAGACAATTGCAAAGATACCGTGCTAGGTCTTCTATAGTCTCTTGGTTCGTTTGCCTGGGCTCTAACCTTGTAGATACCTGCGTAGATGCAGCAGGGGTAATCAGCACAACAAATTCGTCACCGCTAAAACGAC